>JAFTAR010000185.1 GCA_017455495.1 Prevotella sp. | reverse complement strand
TTCTTCTCTGTGGCATAGTCGGCCACGTCGGCATACATAGACCACAGCAACGGTGAATAGAGTCCGATACCGATAGAGGTAAGGATTACTACAGCCACCATCATCCATATATATGCAGGATCCATGGGAATGAAGAAGAAGAACACTGATGTCACCACACAGATGACAGCTGCCCAGATGAAGGCCATACGCTTGGAGCCCACCCATTTGGTGAACACCGGCGACACACCGCCGAAAATCATACATGTCAACTCACCAAATGTCATAAACACAGTATAGTTGATGATGAGACCACTCACAGTGACGTCGCCATGCATGCAGTATTCAAACATGTAGCCTGCCACGGCATAGCGGAATCCGTTGAAGAAGTTCATGCAGATACCGATCAACGTGAGATAAACCCATGGTTTGTTGCGGAACAAATCTGCAAAAGGCTTGAAGGAGAATTTTTCGGCACGTACGGGTTTCAGGCGCTCCTTGGTCAACAGACCGCACGCCAGCGTACCTATCGTGGCGATGACGCCGAAGAACACACCTAATACGGCATACTGGTGCTGATCGGTACCACCCACCATCTTCTGCAGATATGGGAAGCTGAGCAAGGTAACAAAACCCATAGCATAGGCACCCACCATACGGAACGAGGAGAACTGATTCTTCTCGTTGTCGTCGCTGGTCATCACGCCCAACAGCGAGCCATAGGGCACATTGACAGCAGTATAGGTGGCCATCATCAGCAGATAGAGGGTGTAGGCCCAGATGCGCTTGCCCGTCAGTCCGAAGTCGGGGGTATAGAGCAGCAGGGCAAAGATGAGTCCCAAGGGGATGGCACCAAAGATGAGCCACGGGCGGTAGGTTCCCCAGCGGCTCTGCGTGCGGTCGGCCAGCGAACCCATCAGCGGGTCGGTGACGACATCAAACATACGGGCTATCAGCATCAGCGTGGCGGTATCGGCCACCGTCAGTCCGAACACATTGGTGAAGAACAGCGGAAACGCTATCGACATCACTTTCCAGGTAATACCACCGGCAGCGGCATCACCCAGGGCATATCCTATTTTCTCTTTTAAACTTGCCATAATCCTTTTCGGTATTTCGATATCTCGTTATCTCGTTATCTCGATATTTCGTTATCTCGTTATTTCAACAGACTCTTGTTCTTAGCCACCAGCTTCTTGATGGTCTCCACAGAGGCTGCCGTGTAGTAGCCGTCTTCGGGGGTGTTCATGCAATAGTCCACCAACTTCTCCACGGTCGAGGTGGCGACATGCATGCGGGTGTCTGCCGAGGCATAATAGATAAAGACCTTGCCGCTGGCGAAGTGCTCGCTGTCGGTCTCATCGGCAATCCAGCCGTTGGCAAAGGCCACGTTCATCACGTCGCCCAGATATTCGTCGCCCTCAGGCACCAGGAAGAAGCCGCCGGGACGGGCGATGACACGCGTGGGGTCGTCGAGGGCCGTCATATACATGTAGAGCACATAGCGCAAACCGTCGGCAGTCATGCGCACACCGTGAGCCAGGTGCAGCCAGCCCTGACGGGTCTTCAGCGGATGGGGACCCTCGCCGTTCTTCACCTCGGTGATGGTGTGGTACTTGCGCTCGTAGATGATCTTTTCCTCTTTCACTTCGGCATGCGTGATGTCGTCAACCAGCGCCCAGCCAATGCCGCCGCCGCTGCCAGTGTCGATGAAGCCGTCCTGTGGGCGGGTGTAGAAGGCGTACTTCCCGTTGACGAACTCCGGGTGGAGCACCACGTTGCGCTGCTGACTGCGTGATATAAGGTCGGGCATGCGCTGCCAGTTCACCAGGTCCTTCGTGCGGGCTATGCCTGCGGTGGCCGTGGCGGCGCTAAGGTTGCCAGGCTGCGAGGGGTCGTGGCGCTCAGCACAGAACACGCCGTAAATCCAGCCGTCCTCATGGCGGGTTATGCGCATGTCGTAGATATTCGTGGCGGGATCATCAGTGTCGGGCATGGTGATAGGCTCGGGCCAGAAACGGAAGTTGTCAATGCCGTTGGGGCTCTCTGCAACGGCAAAGAACGACTTGCGGTCGGCGCCTTCCACGCGTACCACTAATATATAACGCGACCCTGTGGTGCCCAGGGGCGAGGGGCCGTCCCACTTCAGCGCTCCGCTGTTGAGCGTGGCGTTCATCATGATGCGCTGCATCAGGTAGGGGTTGTCCTTCTCGCAGAAGTCATAGCGCCACTCCAAGGGAGTGTGCTCGGCGGTGAGTATGGGGTTCTCGTATTTCTCGTAGATGCCGTTTCCCCACTGTTTCGGGGTGTTCTTGCGGCTCAGCAGCTCCTCGTGGTGTTGGCGCAGGGCTGCCACTTTCTTTTCAAAGTCTGTCATATTTCCTTATTATTAAAGACAACTCAGACAACAGAGGACAACTTTTCAAAGTGTCGATGCCTTGTCTCAGTTACTGATTATTTTATGTCATTGAGGAACAGAGTATTCTCTGCGTCATAGAGTTCACGGAAGTAGGGGGCATCTGGCTGCGAGGGCGACGGTCCGAACCACTCCTCCCTGTAGTTGCGCCAGACGAGGAAGTAGCTGATGGGATACTTGTCAAGCACGGGCTTCAGCGTGCTGGTCCACCATGTGGGGTCGGTAAGGTTCTTCAGTCCGCACTCTGTCAGGGCGGCTATCTTGCCGTGCTTGGTGGCAAAGAGGGTGAGCATGGCCAGGTTCTGGTCAAGCTGACTGACGAAGTCCTCCTTCGTGCCCCACTGGTAACCGTCAATGCCTACGAGGCTGATGCGGTCGTCGCCGGGATAGCGCTCCAGGTATTTCTCCTCTGTCAGGTCGCTGGCCATGCCGGGCGAGTAGGCCCATAGCAGGTTGCTGAAGCCGTCGGCCTGGAGCTTGTCCTGCAGCATGTTCCACAGCGCCTTGTACTCATCGGCGGTGCAAAGCTTCTCGCCCCACCAGAACCACGAGCCGGTGTTCTCGTGCCAGGGGCGGAAGATGACGGGCACCAGCTGTCCGTCGCCGGTCTTCAGCGTGGCGAGGAAGTCGCTCAGCCGCTGCATCCACGTCTGGAACTTGTCGTGGCAGGAGCCGCCGGGCAGGATGCTTCTCACAACGGTAGAGTCAGAGGTGTCCCATGCCGTGCCTTGTGGCCAGGTGCCGCCCTCGTCGGTTGTTGTGACAGGGTTGCGGGGGTGCCAGCTGATGGTGACGATGCCTCCGCGCTCATGGTGGGCAATGATTTCGTCCCTCATGGTGATGAAGGGCACACTGTCGAGGTTCTTCTCGTTGCCCATCTCAATGCCGCCCAGCTCGAAGCCCATCACGGCGGGGTAGTCGCCGCAGGTGTTCTTTACGTCGCTTGAGTCTTTCTGATACTCCCAGGTGAGGCCGTAGAAGGGGTCGTCCTGGTGGCCGAACATGTAGCCCTGGCTGCGCAGGGTGTCAAGCCGACTGAACAGCTGGTGGGCCACGGTGAGACTGTCGCTATTGTCCTCTGTTGTGGCTCTCTGCCCGCCACAGCCTGCCAAAACCAGTGCCATGCCGAGCATTACGTCATTCAATATTCTCATAACGTTGTCTGTTATTATGTTACTCTGTCTTAAGAAATAAGCCTCTTACTCTGTCTTCGCTCCCAGCTCCCGGAGCAGCCAAGCCTCCCACTCGTCCCACTGCTCCTGATACCAGTAGTGCCAGGTGGCGGGATAGGGTGACAGCTCCTTAGGCCCTGTTACTATGTTATAGGTGGCGTAGGCCGTTGTCGGCGGCACCACGTCGTCGCAATAGCCGAAGGAGAACCAGCCCTTCTGCTGCTGTGTGATGAGGCGGGCGAAGTTCACTCCGTCATAGTAGCGCGAGCACTCTATCTGCTGCTCCTTGCCCTGGCCCTTGTTCCAATAGAAATAGTGCGGCCAGCCACAGGCTGCGTTGCGCAGCGAGTTGGTGTGGTCGCAAAGGGCGGCATGCACCGGTGCGTAGCAGGTGATGCGCTTGTCAAGACCGGCGGTGGCCAGCGAGAGGAAGCCTCCCTGCGAGCTGCCCGTCACACCCATCTGCTGCTGGTTCCAGGGGGTGTACTCGGCAATATAGTCTACGGCGCGCAGGCAGCCCAGGATGACATGCTTGTAGTACGACTGGTTGCGGTCGTCCATGCCGAAGTTCCAGTAGCCGTTGAGAGCCCCGTTGTTAAGGTCGGTATAAATGCTCTGGTCCATTGTTACGGGCACTCCGTGGATGCCTATCTCAAGTGTGATGACGCCCTGCGAAGCTGTCCACACATCGCCGCTGTAGGGTCTCACTCCGGCTCCGGGCACACGCAGCAGAGCGGGGTAGCGGCCCTCCTTCGTGGGCAGGCAGAGAATGCCGTAGGTGCGGTTGCCCCATGCCATGTTGTTGAACGACACCTCGTAGACGTTGACATCCTTGGTGCAGCGCTCGGGCAGCAGGCGGCGCGTGGGGTTGAGGTCGGTGTAGCGGGCCTCCTGGGCTGCCTGCTCCCAGAACTGCTGGAAGTCCTGCGGCATCACCGTCGACGGCTGTAGCCTCTCTGGCGAGAAGGCGGCGGCGCACGCTGCCTTGTAGTCGCGTCCGTCAACATGGGCCGTAACGTCAACGCGGTAGAAGCCGGGCTGGCGCATGGTGCCCGTGAGCCTCAGAGTGCCGTCGCTCAGGGTCTTGCTCTCTTCTATGGTCTGGTACATCTCCGGGCCGGCCTTGTAGTCTATAGAGACATTGTTTACCAAGGTGCCCGAGCGGCGCACCTCAACAGTAAACCTTGCCGTCTGGCCCGTCTGGTAGGTCCAGTCCTGGTGGTCGGGTTCCACGGTCACCACAATGTTGTTGCCCCTTATCTGAGCCGTCAGGGGCAGCAGGGCTGCAAAGGCCAGGAGTACTAATGCAAGTCGTTTCATCTTCGGTTAGTATGTCTTTAGTTTATTAATCGCATGCAAAGTTACGGTTTTATTTCCTAATGCCATGATACTTTCTTGACAAAAGTTGGTATGGTAGCAAGCCGAAATGGGAAAATCCCGCACTCTTTTAGGGAAACACCGCCACGGGTTTAGGACTATTCCCTTTGCCGGAAGAAAGAAAATGCCGAACTTTGCATCAGAGAACAAGAAAAAGAAGTTTAACCCTTTAATTATAATGGAGGATACAACTATGAAGAAGCTGATGACCCTGGCACTGACGATGACGATAGCCATCGCTGCCAACGCAATGGATTTCCGTACAGCCCGCAACGAGGCCCTGTTCCTTACCGACAAGATGGCCTACGAGCTTAACCTGAGCACCGCCCAGATGGATGCTGTATACGAGATAAACCTTGACTACCTGATGAGCGTAGGCACAAGCGCTGACATTAGGGGCACTTGGTGGGCCCGCCGCAATGCCGACCTGCGCATGGTGCTCTCTCCGCGGCAGTATGCTGCCTACGCTGCCCTTGCCCACTTCTACACCCCTCTGTCTTGGAGCCGTGGCCAGTGGGTGATGAGCGTCCGCAATGTCTATACCACAAGCCGTTTCTACCGTCCGCGTCCGTCGGTGTTCGACTCCTACCGTGGTGGCAACAACCGCAGGCCCGACCACTATGCTGCCCACCGGCCGGCAGAGCCGCGCCATCAGGCCAGCACATGGCGCCAGACTAACCGCCCCACACCTCCGCCAGCCAACAACGGTAGAAGCCACCGCCGTTAGCCTCTTATTAAAAACCCGTGCCATGCACTCCAAGCATGGCACGGGTTTTCTCTATGTTGTCAATGAACTGCTCTTTATAAGTACAGCCCGAACGAGAGAGAGCGGAACTTCACTCCACCGTCCTTCAGTACATCGTCGTTGCTGTATTTCACGTAGAAGGGGAAGTCGGCTATTGACATGTTCAGCATCCAGTCAATGGTGACAGGGCGCTGGCGTATGTTCTTCTCTATGTGCTTCAGATTGTCGCCCAGCAGCTTGTAGCGCGTCTTGATGCTGGCGTAGGTGTTGAAATTCACCACAGGCCCGAAACCGAAGGAGAAGCCGTGGCCGAAGTCGTGCTCAAAGCGCAGCGTAGTGGTGAAAGAGAAAACTTTTATGCGCGAGAACTTGGGCTCTAACTCCAGCGGAAACTTCTCCACGGTGACGTTGCCGTCGGGGGCCTTGGTGAAGAGCTGGTCGTCGGTAATGCGGTAGTTGCGCCAGTCAATGCCAAGGCCCAGCGATAGCTTGTTGCGCCCGCGACGGTCAAGGAAATGGTCCCACTGCAGTACGGTGGCAAAGATTTCCCATGAGCGGAAGGTGCTGAAGTCCACACGCTCGTCAACCTTCGTGGGACAGGTGAAACCCACGCCTATGTGGGCTGAAATCTCGTTGCTGTATCGGCTGTAGAAGGCCGTGTCGTTCTTGTTGCGGCCAACTTTCACCGAGGGGATGAGTTCCCAGTGGTCGCGGCTGATGCGTGTGTTGCTCTCATAGTTGGCATCAACGAGCCGGATTGTGTTCTGGTAGACGAAGTCATCGTCGCCCTGCTTGCCGTTGACAATGACGCGCTGCAACGAGTCGCTGCTGATGATGGTCACCTTCTCCGGGTGGTTGATGATTAGAGTGTCGTTTTGCGCAGCTACGCTGCTAAAAGATAGCTGCCAAATGATAAATGATAAATAAATGATGCGTTTCATAACTATCCACTATTAACTATTCACTATTTTAAAAGTTCTTCCAGCTCCTCCATGCTGGCCACACTGCCCTCCATGTATATGACGGTCACCTCGCACTTGTCGTGCTGCCTGTTCCATTGCTCCTGGTAGCAGATGTAGAAGTTCTTGCTCCCTGACGGCGGCATCTGTAGCTTGCAGGTCCACGTGTCTTGTCGGTGAGGGCTGTTCCTGTTGGTTTGCATGTCTATGCTCCGTTCCGCATCCTGTCCCAGCAGCTGTCGCAGCCTGCCTGCCTCGTCGGCTGTAGCGTTCAGCCGCAAGCTGCGGTAGTATGTCAGCCGGTATCTCTCCAGCGTCTTTCCCCGCACGCGGGTCTCAATGAGCCGCTCCTGCGGAATGATGCGGCCCTCGAACAGCTCGTTGATCTTAAGTCCTGCTTGTGCAGAAGCCGTGAGGGCTGCTGCGAGCAACAGGAACATCATTATCACTTTCTTCATATACATTATTATATGTTAGTTACTGAACATTGCCTTCAGTTGTTCCTCCACCACATCGCTGCCGTCAGTGGTCATGGCGGTCATCGTCTTCTGCATCTCGCTGAGCACCACGTTGGGGTCGGTCACACGCTGACCGTAGACGTAGGCCACGCACTCGTCCTCGTGCTGATGCTGGTCTTGGCCTGTAGTGGCAGGCGCGGTGCCTACTCGCCACACAATGACACCACCCACTATCAGCACTGCGGCAGCGGCAGAGAGCCACCAGCGGAAGCCTCTCCCTAACCTCGTTCCCGAGCCATGCCTGCCTCCCTGTAGCCTTTCAGCCTCTGCTTTGAGGCCGGGCAGTACTGCCAAGTCCCTGAACAGCTCCTGTAAGGGGCGCAGGTCGAGCGGTATGTCGTCCTGCCGGAAGAAATCGTACAATTCCTGCTCTTCCTCCTGCGTGGTGTCGCCGTCGAAGAATCTGTCGGTCAGCGTCCTTATTCTCAGCATGCTATTCATATCGTTTCTGGTATTGTTGTCTTAATGCTTGTCGTGCACGGCTCAGCGCCTTGCGTATAGCCACCTCACTACTGCCCGTCAGCTCGGCTACCTCTTTCATCTCCATTCCCTCAATGTGCCTCAGTCGCAGGATGGTCTGCTGCATCGTGGGCAGCGTGTCGATCATCGCCAGTATTCGCTCCATGCGCTCGTCAGTCTCGCTATCGTCGGCCTGCTCGTATGCTGCAGTCAGCGCTTGTGCCGGTCTTTGCCGTCTAAGCCTGTCAACGCAGAAATTCCTGACGAGCACTGTGGCCAGTGCGTCAATGGGCATGCGGAGCGAGTCCGTCATCTGCCACAGGCGCAGCAGCACGTCCTGCACCACGTCCTCGGCATCGTCGTCGCTAAGGAATCGCCGTGCCGTGAGCAGCAACCGTGGCCGCAGCCGTTGCACCTCGCCCTTATATTCTTCTTGCGTCATTCAGACTATTCTTTACCTATAATACGCTAAGACTGCCGATTTGTGACAAAAAAATTATTGTTTATAAAGTTTTTCAGCATTTTGAAAGAAAGGCATGGGGAGCATCACTGCTGCCCATGCCACCCCCTGGGGTACTAACAAAATTAACTAATACTATGTCAGTTTAATGGTAATGTGTTGACGTATTCCTCCAAACTTTCGCCAGCCAGCCCTGTGTTGATGATGTGGCCGTCGGGAGCGAAGATGATGGTTTCGGGCAGCGTCATTATGCCGTAGGCTTTTACCGGCTCGGACTCCCATCGGTTGTCGTCGCTGATGTCTGGCACGGCAAGATGCTCATAGCAGAGGTCGCGCTTCTTCACATAGCGCTTCCATTGGTTCTTGTCGGCATCGAGCGAGATGCCTACTACGCGCAAGTTCTGCCCCCTGTGGGCCTTGGCTATCCGCTTCATGTATTTGCATCCGCTGTGGGCCGTCCAGTTGCGCTCCTCCCAAAACTGCAGCACCACGTAGTCGCCCCGGCCTATATATTCGTTCAGCCGGTGGGCCACGCCGGCAGTGTCTACGCATTCGGCATCGGTGAACATCCTGCCGGGCAGGCGCTGTGCCAGTCCTTCATAGTATTGCCATACTGGCTGCAGGGCCACATGGTTGGCGTAGGGGCGGTCGTGGCGCAGGTGGCGCGCCAGGTCGTCGTAGCTCATCGTGGTGAAGCCTGAAGCCAGGAACCAGGCGGGAATCATGTTGTCGGTGTTCTCGTCCATCAGCTGCATCTGCAACTGGTGTACATCGCCTGAGAGCTGACGATAGCCAGCCGTGTCTATCACCGTATAGTCGCCGTCTGCATCGCGGCAGGCATACTTCCGCAGCTCCGGCTCCAAGGCCTTCAGCCTGCGCTGGGCCTCAGCGAAGCGCTCGTTTTGTGTGGAGCCTCTCACGGTCATATCGTTCAGGTTCACCTCTGTGGGTATGCTGTCGGCAATGATTACCAGTCGGTTGCCCTGCCGGTCGCTGATGACGAGCAGCTGGTCTCTTAGGAAAGCCTCGCCAAGAAGGATTGGCCCGCTGTTAATCATGAACACAAGCGGCTGAGAGTAGGGGAAGTAGGGAACTACCGTCACCTCCCCCGATGCCTTAACGGAAATCGTGACGTTCACACTTGAGGGCGCCAGCTGCTCCAGATCGTAGTGCAATTCCATCAGGCGTTCCTGCTCAGGGCTTATAAACGGTCCGCCCGTCGTCAGCCCGCTCTGGCGGATGCTGCCAGTAGGCATGGAGCGGGTATGCTGGTGCAGGTTGGCCACGGCCCTGTCAAAGAGTCGTCGCTGCTCAGCGGTAAGCTCTCTCTCTGAGAAGGGATATATCTGTCTTACCACATCATTGTATTGTTGCTCCGTAAGCTGACCGCTGAAGTCGGCAAACAGCTTTGACATTGTATAAATGTACAGGTCTGCCTGCATGTTGCGGTTGCTGCCCGTCAGTTCGTTCAGCCTATGCAGCTGTGCCATCAGCGTTCCGTACTTCAGCTGGTTGTCGTCGGCAAGAGGGTGCATGGAGAACTGCCCCTGCATGTCCTGCTGATGGAGTTCAACCTTCCAGATGCCTTCCTTGAATGCAAACACCACGCCTTCCAGTGTGCGCCATTGCTTACCGTTGCGGTCAATGACGGGCACCACGTCCCACTTCAGTCCGTAGAACACCGTTTTGCCGTTATCTTCTACCGACACGATGCGAATGTTCTGGTCGTTGCCTATGTGGCAGCGCCCATAGATGCCGCCGTAGAAATTGTCCTGGCGCTGGAAGTGCAGCTCACAGGGCTGGCTGGGGCCTTTGCCTTTGTCGCACAGATAGGCAAACGGGCTGTGCTCGGCACTCGTGGCGAAGGCCGCCTTCAACAGCGTCAGTGCATGGGGTTCCACGAGCGTGTCGCCCTCCACCGTCAGTTTGAAGTGCCACTGCTCGTGGGCGTGGCTCCAGTGTGTATCTTTGGTCAGCAGCTGGCCCGACTGTATGAATGTCGCAATGGCCCTGTCCATCATGGTTGTGCCGTTTACCGCTTGTGCCGCTATAGCTGTGCATACTGCGAAAGCTACTGAAAGCAGGTTTAGTCTTTTGCTCGTAATCATGTCTTTATTCTTTATTGTCATTCGTTAAATCCGTATATATAAGTTGTTGCAGGGAGTCTAAATAGACTTTATGTGGTAATTGGCTTGCGTGGTATCGCTGGCCGCGTTGATGAATTCGTCAACCAGCCGGCTGAGCTGCGGGTCGCTGCTGATGGCCTGTTCCAGGTGCTGCATATAGCAGTCGTCGCTTACCTGCTCCAGCTCCTCCTCAATGGCAGCAGTGAGTTGTGGCAAGCTGTCGGCGTCAGAGGCTTGCGCTTGCGCCACCGGCTCAGCCGTATCTGCAATCTGACTGCTGCGAGAAGCTATTTTCAAATTCATGTCTCCTTGCTCGTGAGTTGCAAATTCACCAGAACATGGGCTGGGCTCGCTTGTCTGTAGTCTTTCTTCTTGAATCTCTGAACTGAGTCCGCCAGCCAGCTGACTTTCTGCTTGATGCGGGGGAAGCTGCTGCACCAGCAACTCGCTGGACTTTTCTTTGGCTGTAGGCCAGACCAGGATGACTGCAGTGGCGATGGATGCCGCAGCGGCAGCCGTCCACAGCAGCCTGCGGCGGGCAGCTGGCTTTGCCTTGCTTGCCTTTGGCTGAGTTGCAATCTGCTTCATCACGCGGTCGCAGAAACCAGCGGGCACTTCGGGCTGTGGCCGCCGCGCTTCCAGTCGGCACAGCGCCTCGCGCAGGTCGTTGTCATTATTCTGTTTCATCTTCCTTCTGTTTTATCATGAGTAGAAGTTTCTTGCGTATTCTGTACAGGCGACCGGCCAGTGCATTCGGCTCTGCGTCCATTATGTAGGCTATGTCGCGAAGCGGACGGTCGTCGTAATAGTAGAGCTGTAGTAGCAGACGGTCATCGGGAGGCAGCTGCTCCAGCAGAGTCTCCAAGAGCTGTATCCGCTCTTCACGTCCTGTGTCAAGGTTGTCGTCGGTGGTGTCGGCCAGTGGCAGGTCGTCAATACTGATGTGCTGTTGACGGCTTCGCTGCATGAAGTTCAGCGCTGTGCGGTAGGCAATGCGCATGAGCCATGTCGAAAACGACGATCGCCCGTCGAAGGAGGCCAGTGCCTGGAACGCCTTGACGAAGACATCCTGTGACAGCTCCTCGGCATCGCTCCTGTCGGCCACCATACGGCTGACCAGGCTGAGCACCTGCCGGGAATAGGTCCTGACAAAGAAGGCGTACTCGCCAGTCTGTCCGTCAAGTATCTTCTTGATGCGCCGTTGTTCTTCCGTGCCGTTTGTCTTGCTCATTCTAATAAAATAGACAGCTGCGACACGGAAATATTACGCAAGGGGTGGTTAAAAAAATACAAAAACGAACAATATCCTTGAGCCAGGCAGCATTCAAGGAGTAGTGTCCTCCGGCCATGGCTCAAACTCCAGTTCCAGTTCGGTCCAACGAGGTTCTTCGTGGTCTGTGGCATTACTGTTATTAGAGACTGCCAGTCCAATCAGCCTGATGGGGTGTGATTGGAATTCCACTTGGTGCATCAATTGTTTGGCCAGTGGGAGGATGTCGTCTTTGGTGCGCAGGATTTTCTGTGCTGTGATGCTACGTGTAATCTGCTGGAAGTCGAGGAATTTAATTTTCAGCGTTAGCGTTTTTCCCTCGAAGTTTGTTTTCTCAATGCGTCGCACGAGTTCGAGTACGGTCTGATACAGATGGATGGTAATGGCGGCGTTCTGGCTTATGTCTTTCTCGAAAGTCTGCTCGCAGCTAACTGACTTCCGTTCCCACTCAGAGATGACGGGGCGGTTGTCGATGCCGTTGGCAAAGTCGTGGAACATCG
This sequence comes from Prevotella sp., assembly GCA_017455495.1. GTDB lineage: Bacteria > Bacteroidota > Bacteroidia > Bacteroidales > Bacteroidaceae > Prevotella. The sequence goes on along the minus strand of JAFTAR010000185.1, from coordinate 16,378 downwards.
CGCCCATCTTGCCGAACTCCTGAATCAGGCGCGTGGGCGAAATCCGTCTCAAGTCGGCACCTGTAAAGATGCCTAAGCGGTGCATCTTGTCTGCCGTCTTCTGCCCTACACCCCATATTTTCTCCACCTTCAGCTGTGCTATGAAGTTGAGTGCGCGGTCGGGGTGTATCACCGTCAGTCCGTCGGGTTTGCGCCAGTCGGAGGCTATCTTCGCCAGGAACTTGCAGTAGCTCACCCCCGCAGAGGCAGTAAGCCCTGTTGTCTCGCGAATGCGCTTCTTTATTTCCCTTGCGATGTCTACGCCAAGTGCCATGCCGGGTTTGTTCTCTGTCACGTCAAGGAATGCCTCGTCAAGCGATATCGGCTCTATAAGGTCGGTATAGTCGTGGAAGATGTCGTGGAGCTGTGCTGACACCTCTTTGTAGCGCTGGAAGTGTGGCTCCACGATGATGAGTTCGGGACACAGCCTCTTTGCCACCTGAATAGACTGGGCGGAGTGGACACCAAAGCGGCGTGCCTCATAGCTGGCTGTTGAGACCACGGCTCGCTCGGCATCGTGGCCCACTGCTATGGGCTTGCCGCGCAGCTGGGGGTTGTCGCGCTGCTCCACTGCTGCGAAGAACTGGTCCATGTCGACGTGTATGATTTTCATAGCGTTGCTTATATTGGCAATTGGCATGCAAAGTTACACATTCTTGCGGACCGGGGAGAAGAAATAGCAAATTTATTTTGGGAAATATTTGGAAATGTCGGATAAAGGGAGTATCTTTGTAACTTGTATGAGGACAGACCCTGCGGCCTGTGCTTTGTAATACTTGGAAAAAGAGAGGAATGATATGACAGAGAATGAGAGGATAGAGGCCCACCGCCCCGGGAGGATAGAGGTGGTGTGCGGCTCGATGTTCTCGGGTAAGACCGAGGAACTGATACGGCGCATGCGTCGTGCGCAGTTTGCCCGCCAGCGTGTAGAGATTTTCAAGCCCGCCATTGACGTGCGCTACTCGGAGGAGGACGTGGTGAGCCACGACCAGAAGCACATACCGTCAACGCCCATAGACTCGTCGGCCAGCATATTGCTGCTGGCAAACGACATTGACGTGGTGGGGATTGACGATGCGCAGTTTTTTGACGAGGGCATTGTAGGGGTGTGCAACGAGTTGGCAAACCGCGGCGTGCGCGTCATTGTGGCAGGTCTTGACATGGACTTCCGCGGCAAGCCCTTCGGCCCCATGCCCGCCCTCTGCGCCATTGCCGACGATGTGCAGAAGGTGCATGCCATCTGTGTGCGCTGCGGCTCGCTGGCCTACGTGAGCCACCGCAAGGTGGTGTCGGAGAAGCGCGTGTTGCTGGGGGAGACTCAGGAATATGAGCCTCTGTGCCGTGAGTGCTATAAGGAAGCTATGGGTGAAAAGTGAGGAGTTATGCTGGACTACGAGAAGACTATAACGTTCGACCGATTTGTGCGCCTGCTGGGCTACGGACTGCTCATAGTGGCCATCTTCCTGCTTGTGAACTACCTTAGCAGCGTTCTGCTGCCCTTTGCCGCTGGCTGGCTTCTGGCCTACCTGCTATTTCCCACGGTGAAGTTTGTGCAATACAGGCTGCATGTGCCCGGGCGTGTGCTTAGCATCATAGTGACGCTGGTGGGCTTCATAGCCGTGGTGTCGCTGCTGCTGTGGCTCATCATTCCGCCCATGATAGAGCAGTTTGGCCGCCTGGGGCAGCTGGCCACCAACTATATTCAGCATGCCGCCCGCATAGACAGCATACCTGAGGCCATACGCCAGTGGACCGAGACCAACCGCGATGGCATCATGAGTTTCTTGCACAGCAGCGACTTTGCCAACGGACTGAAAGAGGCTCTGCCGAACATGTTCCGTATGCTGGGCCGCACGGCAAACATCATAATGAGCATAGCCGGCTCCTTCATTGCCCTGCTCTACATGTTCTTCATATTGATGGACTGGGAGTATCTGTCGAAGGCATGGATAAAGATATTCCCGAAGAAGAGCCGCCCCTTCTGGAGCGAGCTGGCCACCGACGCCGAGCGCGAGCTGAGCAACTACATCCGCGGACAGGGCATGGTGGCATTCATCATGGGCGTGCTCTTCTGCATAGGCTTCACCATCATTGACTTCCCCATGGCCATAGGTCTCGGCATTCTGATAGGCATCATGGACCTGGTGCCCTACCTGCACACACTGGCCCTGGTGCCCACGGTGCTGCTGTCGCTGCTCAAGGCTGCCGATACGGGGCAGAATTTCTGGATTGTGCTGGCATCGGCCGTGGCGGTGTTCATCGTTGTGCAGGTCATCATTGACATGGTGGTGACACCCAAGGTGATGGGCAAGGCCATGGGCCTGAACCCCGCAATACTGCTGCTGTCGCTGTCTGTGTGGGGTGCGCTGCTTGGTTTCATAGGCCTCATCATAGCCCTGCCGCTCACCACCCTGCTCATTGCCTACTATCAGCGCTACATAACCCGCGACACAGCTGTCCAGGAACAGACAGACCTGGATGGCCCCGCCCAATAAATAAAAAATATGTATAGTGGTTTGAGTCTTTTCAAGACAGCTTTTCTCAACACCCGGCGCCAGATATATGTGTCGGGTATCTTCCTTGTGACCATCACCTTTCTGCTGACCCTTATCATGTATGTGGCGGAGAGCACGGCCCAGCCCGACTTCAGCTTCTGGGATGCGCCGATTGCCGACAACGTGAAGAAAGGGTGGGAGGAAGTGTGAAGCCACCCGTCACAACTTGCCTGATTACTGCGGCTATCAATCATCCCTCCCCACTGCAATTCTATGCAAGGGGAGGGATGATTCTAATAAAACTTGGCATCGCCTATTCGATAACGTCTATAGGCTGATCTATGGCATATTGCTCTCCTGTACCCCACACGTTTATCAAAACCATCACGTTGTAAGCAGGCAGATAGAGTTCTACAAAGCATTCTTTGGTAAATAGAGTATGCCCGAACTGATATGGCAAGGACTAAAGCAAAGATTACGGTGCAAGACTGCATGCCTTTCTACAAAGGGAGGGCAGAGGCTGGAATTGTCGGAAATAGTGATGCGCCACCTTTCATCATCGACGGAATCCTTTGTCCGGAAAATGAAGCCAACACGGATTCCGAGGAAGAGAAGGGAACCGTTATGGTCGCGGCACTTATCTCATCACACTGGTGGTGAGCGGAAGGGAGCCGCTGTTAGCACACTTCGAAAAGGAAAGTCATGGCGATGGGCCGACATAGCCGGCACCTGCCGTCCGCGAAGCGGTAGTGGTCTGGAGCTTGGGCGACATCATCGGGCCTTCAAGGCTGCCTGCACGAGCCGCTGGCAGCAGCAACAGGGGCTGGAGGCTTCCGTCAATCGACCGATCTCGGCCGATTGCAGGGGGAAGCGGGGTGAATCTTCAATATAGGAGTCCCGCTAACCAAAGGGGCAGTTTCTTGCCTATAGGAAATTCCATAGAGTCGGCGAGGATATAGGAATCTGGTATGTCTGCAATCTGTTCGAACGACTTATCCTTCCCACCCACTTCAATGGTTATCTTTCCGTCAATCTTGAAGTCGCCCTGTACTTTACCGTATTCCACGGTGTGCTGGGTTGATAGTTGGTTTACCACAAAGCACTCGCGTATCGTGCCAATCTTTTCTTCTGTGCTCAATGCATAAAGCATGTTGGGATTGTGAAGGTATACCTTGTCGGGCTTCTGCATCTTGGTCACCGACTTATCATTCCTCGTAGTTATTTTTTGGATGCAAAGATACGAAAACTTATCGTAACAACCAAAATAATCCGTAAAAAGCTTATTGCAATAACCAAAATAGACAATATAAAGCTTGTCGTGGTAACTAAAATGCGTTATTTTGATTATAGGCTATCAGTTTCTGCACCTTAACCATACACGCAAAAAACTGCCCGCAAGCGTGACCTGTTGTTCGGTCGGACTTTTATTTCTTTGCCTTCTTCTCTGCGGGCAGTTCAACAATGATTTCGTCCAGTGTGCCGAAAAAACAGCTGCTGGGGCAGCTCTTCCTTTCTGATGAGCAGGAGCAACTGCTTAGCGCCTTCCAGCCAGAAGACAAAGACTGGCTGCTGCCAATGGCCCGAGAACACAACGTGGCTGCGACGGCAGTGCTGCTGATAGGCTCGAACATGCGCTTTGAGACGTGGGGCGAAGGCAAGGTGTTCGACCTCACCTCCGGCCAGCGCCTGCTGACAGAGAGCCTCATCATCAAGAAGGAAGGGTGGGAAGACTAACCCTGCTGAGGACGAGGAGGAGGACCATCCCTGCGGATATGACTATACCCTAAAGGACAATGCCGACACGCTGGCTGCCGTGAAACAGATGATGGACGACCTCTGCCAGCAGTTTGGTAGGCCGGACAATGAGCTGGGTCTCTTCATTCCCCTCGGAATGCTGATGCGCGTGCTTGTGGGCACCAGCGACTACCGTGGTAGCATTATGCGTATTGAGCAGCCTTCTCCCGACTGCCTCACCCTGCATGTCGAGGCGAACGACGACGCCCCCTTGCTATACGCTCTGCGCCAGTGCTTTGAGAACGTGACAGTGGACACTATGATTTGCATCAACGTGACGGGTACCTATCTTGTATGCCTGAACAGCGACTACGTGCGGCAGGGCGACCTTGACATCCAGCAGCTTTTCGTTATTAAGGACATGAAAGAGTTGGTGGACAACGAGTACCTGAAGGTGTCGGCCAGAGTCAGCCAGGCCCTGAAGGTCATCAATCAGGAGGTGGAGCCTGAGCAAGACCAGGGGGAGAACTGCAACAAGCCCTACCACTGCTCGTTCTGGGACTATTGTGCCGAGCTTCACCATCTGCCCCGCCCGTCGGTGTTCGATGTCTATGGAGGCTCGTTCAAAAGCAAGGGCGACGACCGCTTCTTCATGAACCGTAAGCTGGCCCTCTACCGAGAGGGAAGTGGCTGGCACAACGAGTAATAACGACTTTCCATATACTATGCTCCAAGCGCCAGCGTCAGGCATAGCGGCCAGCCCGCCTTTAACAGTTCTTTCCAGATTTTAACGCACGCCCTCCGCACCTCCTGCACCTCCTGCACCTGTTGCACCTGTTGCACCTGTTGCACCTCCTGCACCTGTTGCACTTAAAGGTAAACTGCATATATATGCGTATATATATTCAATGTTCGGTTAAGTGTGTCTGTCAGCATCATGCGGGACTGGGTTACAGCCATAACCCAGCCCCGCATAACCATAAAGCACTGGGTTATCAGTCTGTACTACTGCCGGACAAGCCTAAAGCTGCATAAATATACAAAACGCAGCTGCGGCACTTTTCTCCTGTTAAATGCCCTCAGGTGCAACAGGTGCAAGAGGTGCAAGAGGTGCAACTTTGCTAATAAGCACGCTCTACGCCCTGCGCCAGTGCTTCGAGAACCTGACAGTGGACATTATGTATTAAATACAATTCATGTTCAATTCATGTTAAAAACCAAACACGAACGAACAAAAAGTGGCGACAACCACTGTCGGTGCCGCCACTTAATGATGTAAGGTGTGTGTGTATGATTACTTCACGATGAACTTACGACCGTTCTGGATGTACATGCCGCGAGTCATGGTCTGTACACGCTGACCGTTCATGTTGTAGATAGCACCGTTGTTGTTGGTGACAGTCTCAACAAAGTTGATGCCAGTCGGAATCAGAGGCTCTTCAATAGTAGCACCAGCCTGGAAATTGAAGCCATAGAAGCCCATCTTTGATCCAGAGCTGAACACCTGGTAGCGCTTGCCTGCGGTAACATTGAACGACCAGCAGTCATATATTATCTCACCTTCCGCAGTGGTAGTAGTAAGAAGTTGTTGGCCATCTTCAGTGACATAGTGGGTCTTGTTTGCATTAAGCTTTACAGCAACGGTAAGCACACCATCAACAGTGGGTACGAAGTCATAGAACGTACCGTTAGTCATAATGCGTCCTGCACCCCAGCCCTTATTATCGGCATCCTTCGGGTTAGCTCCATTACCATTAGTCATAGCAACATAGCCATCAATGCTTGTCTGAGCTACGCCAGCTGCGAAGTCAGCATATTGACCGCTATGTTCCTTATCAGTAGGAGCACCGAAGGTCATAACGATATCATCGACTACAGTTATCTGCTGTCCATAAGTGAAAACTTCATCTACCTGTACTAAGAAGTCTGTGACAGGAGCAACATACTCCTGGAAGTTGATAGTCCAGCGGGGATCGCCAGGAACTGTGGTGGGAACCTCCTGACCCTCGGCCAGTTGAACTTCACCGTTGAATACGCCAGCCTCAGCATTCTCGAAGTTGACAACAACAGCAATGCTGTTCTGTACGGGCTCGTCGGCATCGCCAGTAGATTCGTCAGCGCTGGTGTCAGCACCGTCGAAGTTGAAGATGTTGTTCGTGACAGTCCACTTCGGGTTAGCGCCGCTTTGGCCACCGTTGATGCCCTTAACCACCTGGCCGCTCTTACCAACGTTCACGAATACGCTGTTGCGGAGGTAGAATGCCAGCCAAGTCTGGTTGCTCTGACGGTGTGTGAAGAAGTTCTTGCTCTTGGCAATGTTGTAGAGAGTAGAGTTGTCGATGGCAATGTTCTGAGTGGTGTAGCCAGCCTCAGTAGCCTTGTTGCCGCTCTGTGTGCTGAACAGCGACTGGTCGGTAGCAGTAGCGGCCCAGATGGTAGACTTCTTGATGTTGAAGGCACCGATGGCACCGCCGCCGTTGAAGTCGAACGGAACCTTTGTGCAGCCAGTTACGTCGATGTTACTGTTCTCGACGAGCAGTTCGCTAATCTGGTTCTTAATCTTGTTGCCATAGACGAGCTGCTGAGCCAGGCCCTTAGCGCTCATGTTCTTGAAGCTGATGCTGCCCAGGTTGTAGAAGCCATTGGCTTGCAGCTTGTACTCGTTGCCAGCGAGGGTGATGACGGGAACCTCAAGTCCAGTAGCGTCGATGTTAACGCCGTTGAACTCAATCTGGCCACCGAGGGTCATGCCGTTCTTCACCACGATGGTTGCTGCGCCAGCGTCAATGTCAGAGCCGTTGAGGAAGCGAATGGGCGAATTGGTCTTGACCTCACCAGTGGTGGGATACTCACCAGCCTCCCAGAAGCTGATTTCGATGCTGCTTGGAGCCTCGCTGTTTTCGAGAGCCTGGTTCAGGACAGCCACCCAGTCGGTGTTCTCGCTCTGGTCAACCTCAATCTTGATAGCGTCGGTAGCATAGGGCACGAGCCAGCGGGGGTCGCCGGTCATGTACTTAGCCTGCTGCGAAGAGGCAGCCACGGTGAAGGCACCGGCAGCAGCGTTAGCCAGAGTGAAGGGAACGCCAGCAATGGGGTTCGCAATCTCCTCGGTCTCGTCGCTGGTCGACTGCAAGTCGTTGATGTTGGTGAGAACAGAAACAGCCTCTTCGCCTTCGCCCTCAGTACCAGTCTTCAGGAAGGTGTTACCCTCGACGGTGTACTTCGGGTTAGGACTGGCCTGACCGCCGTCCAAGCTGGCGAGGAAGTTGTCCTTACCACAGTTGGCAATGATGTTGTTCTTCACCTCGAAGGTCAGCCATGTCTGGCCAGCCTGACGGTGGGTGAAGAAGTTCTTGCCAGCGCAGATGTTGCTGAGCGTAGAGTTGGTGAACGAGAAAATCTGCTCCTCCAGTCCAGCCTCAGTAGCCTTCTTGCCGCTCTGGCCTGTGTAGAACGAGTTGCTTGTAGCTGTGGCAGCCCAGACGGTGCTGTTGTTGACAGACAGCTTAGCCACGAGACCGCCGTTGCGGAAGTCAATGACGAAGGGGTTGCCGCTGAGAGCGATGACGCTGTTGTCGATGGTCAGCTCAGGAATCAGGTAGTTCTGCTTGTTGGAAGAGAACAGAGGCTGTGCCAAACCGTTCACCTTGATGTTGGCAAACTTCACTGCGGTAGCAGCTACGAAGCCATTCTCGTCTTTCTCAGCTTCCTCGGCAATCTCTGCATACTGCACGAACGGAGCAGCGAGAGCCGAAGCGTCAATGGTGGCAGGAGCGCTTGCAACACCCGTCAGGGTGAACTTACCAGCTGCGGTGATACCCTCCTTGATGGTGTACTTGCCGCTGCCCTCGAGGGTGAAGTCGGTCACCTCAGGATAAGCAGCGAGGTGGGCATTGATGTAGCTGCCAATCTCGGAGCCGCTGATGATGACGCCGTCCTCGCGCATAGGAGCCTGGTCGCCGTAAAACTTCACGACCTGCAGCACGATGTCGCCACCCTCGTATGTATACTCACCGGTCTCAGCGTTGAGAGCCATGGTGTGGGCCACGAACTCGTAGGTCTTTGTCTTGTCCAGGCCTTCAGCAATCAGCAATTCGCCGTCGCTCCAGGTCTTTTTGGTCTGAGCCTTTGTTCCCTGCAGAGTCATGAAGGGATCGGTTGCGCCAGCTTCGAAGACTTCAATGCGAGCATATCCAGCTGTTCCTGCTGAACCATAGAAATAGAACTTGGCCTTGTCAGTACCAGTCACATAGAAGTGGGGAGCACGTGTCTTGCCCACGACGATAAGACCGGCGTTGCTGCCCGTCTTTGAGGTGACGGCAATCTGTCCACCCCAGTTCTTTTCAGCACCCGTGACAATCATTGTGTCAGTTGTCTCGTCATAGATGTCGAACCACACGCTGTTGCGGTTGGTCTGCTGTACCTCGTTGTCGGAGGCAAATACTCCGTCACGCTCGTAGACAACCCACTTTTGTGCCTCATCGGTAAGATACCACTTACCTGTTGCATTCGTGGTCAGGTCGTTAGTGATAACGGTCTCTGCCTGTGCGCCCCAAGGCACTAAGGGAGCATGAGCCGTAATTCCCTCCGGCAATTGAGCACTAACACTCAATGCTGCAGCTGCGAAAGCTGCCATTGCGAAAAGTTTCTTCATGCTGTTGTTAGTTTTAGTTAATAATTAGGTGAATTGGAAATATAGTTTTTACTGGTTGACAATTTTGCGGCCCTGACGCACCACGATGCCGCGCTGCTGTGCGCTGACGCGCTGGCCCTGCAGGTTGTAGGTGGGTGCTTCTGCAGCAAAACCGCTGAGCACAGAGGTTATGCCCTGTTCGCCACTGTGGGCGTTGCCTATGCGGCGGTCGGCCCAGGGGTCGGCAGGCAGCTCACCGCTTACGGTGTTGCCGAAGGCTGCGATATGCTCGGTGGTGAAAGCAGGCAGTATGTTGTAGTCGCCGGCATTGAGATACTCAGTCTCGGCACCGTCGGTGCCACAGACAAGAGCAATGCCAACAAGGTAGAGGCGGCGCTTGATGCCGATGCGGATAGGCGTGTCGGCACTCCAGTTCACCTTCTTGCCCCATTTCTGGGTAGCCAGATTGTAGCCAGTGGCAGACGTGTAGGTACCCACTTCCTCGTCGGTAGGCTCGCGGTCGAAGGGCCAGCAGTCATTTACGTCGGCAAAGTAATATTTCATCTCAAGCTCGCTGAGTCCGTCAATAGGCAGCTTTGTGAACTCAGTTTTCTTTCCCTCCTCGGTCTGGTCGTCATATTTCGTGGAACGGTCGGGGTTGGTCAGGTCCACAGAGAGCTTGAAAGGCTGGTCGATGGTGACCAGTGCTGCATTGTAACCTGTAATGAAAGCATCATCGTCGAGTGCAGCGTAGTTAAGAGGGCAGTCGGTAAGGTTGTAATAGTATTCATCCCAGCTCCAGCCATCGGCTGCTGTCGGGTCGGGAGTTCCTCCACTGATAAGAGTGGTTCCGATGGACGGGTCGCGATATGCGTTGTTCGACTTTGCCGTGCCGTCGGGGTTCATATACTGTGCCTCAATGCGCCCGCCGTTGCTGGGCAGACGGTCGTGGTTGAAGTTGTAACCGTAACTTGCGCACTTGGCATTGGGCAGTGGCACGAAGTAGAGAATGACCTTCTTCAGGTTGCGGTAGCCGGCAGAGTAGTCGAATTCCTCGCCTTCAAGGTTCATGTATTTGCCGTAGAGTCCGAGCGTGGTCTCCATGAGGGTGATGCCGCGGTAGTAGCCGCGGTTCAGGGTGAAGCCGGTCTCGGGGTCGGTGTAGTTGTTGCGGAAGGCCACCTGGTAGTTCCAGTCGGTGGCATCCATGCCGCCCAGGGCCATGCCGGCATCGTTGAAGGGGTTCTGCAACATGCTTGCGTTCCAGTAGAGGGTGTCCTCAGGAAAGGCTGGGTCAATGGTCATTGTGTCGCAGGTGAGGTAGATGACGCGGTTGCGCGTCAGTGTGAATGATTTGTCAGCACTGTCCTGTGCCGAGGCGGCTGCAATACCCATCAATAGCAATGTTGTCAGAGAGTAAAGTTTCTTCATAGGTAATATTGTTTAGTTAGTATTTCCGTCAAAGGGCAAAGTTAAGCATTATTCGCAAACAACGCCTAACTTTACCCGTATTTTTAAGTTTAATTAAACCTTAGTAGCCGTTGGTGCCGAATTCGTCGGCGTTGGCAATCTGGTCAAGGAACTCCTGCGGCACGGGGCGCACCAAGTGGCGCTGCTGGAAGATGGTGATGTAGGGGTTTCTTCCAGTGCCGCTGAGATACTGCAGGTTGAGGTTGCCTGTACGCTTCAGGTCATACCAGCGCCACTGCTCTCCGCAAAGCTCGCGCGCGCGTTCCTTTAATATATAGTCTATGTTCATCTCGGCCATGGTGACCTCCATCTGGGCTGCATTGGTAGAAAGGGCAGCATGCCGGCGCACGGCATTGAGGCAGTCCAGACCCTCGTTGAGGTGCTCTCCGCTGATGACGGCAGCCTCGGCAGCAGTGAGGTAGATGTCAGTGAGGCGAATGATGGCTATATCCTGCTCGCACTCCTGGTTGGAGTGGAGGTACTTCACACACGAGAACTTCTTGAGCGATGGCATCAGCGAGCGCATGTAGCTGTTCTTGGCCAGTCCGCCAACCTTCTTGTCTGGGCCGTCGCCCACCTTGTCCATGTACTGATTGGGGCCGGCAGCAAGGAATTTCTGGTGGGCACACCAGGCTGAGTCAAGGTCCCAGTTTGGTGTGAAGCATCCCATGGCGGCATCGTTGTTCTCCAGCTCGAACACGGCATCGGTGGCGGTGCCGTTGTCGGCATAGAAGTTAAAGCCTGTGCCGCGCAGGTCAAGTGCTGATGCCACATTGCCGGTGATGGTGTAGCTTGATGCCCTGCGGGTGTTGTAGAGCGACACGTCCTTACCGTATGTGGCCCATGTGCTCTTTGAGATGACGTGCTGCTTTGAGCCTATGTAATACTTATAGTAGAAGCTGTCGGAGAAGCGAGTGTCGGGTGTCGTCTCGCTTGGCTCGAAGCACTCCTGCAGCAGGTAGAGCGTGGGCCTCCACACGGTGGCATTGGCACGGCCGTAGCGCCAGCCGTCGCTGCTGATGCCGAAATTCTGGGCTGCGCTACCGATGGCCATCTGGTAGTATTGGCGAGTGCGACCGCGGTTCCACCACTCTGGGTTAAAGCCTCCTACGTGGTCGACGGCCTCAATGAAGAGGTTTTCCTGGTTGTTCTTGTTGTTCTCAGGCAGCCAGTATTTTGTACTTCCGCTCTGCGTGGCGTCGCTCTGGTAGAGTTGCTTGGCAGCAATGACCTGCTGGGCAGCCTCGTAGGCCATCTCGGCATAATGCTTCTTCTCGGCAGAGCCGTTGGCATAGAGGCGTGTGCGCTGCAGGTAGGCCTTGGCAAGCATTGCCAGCGCGCTCCACTTGGTGACGCGGCCGCGGTCGCCCTGGGTCTCAGGCAGGTTCTCGGCAGCAAACTGCAGGTCGCTGATAATCTGGTCGTAGAACTGCTCCTCGGTGGCCCGCTCAGCCCGTTCCTGTGCCCCGCTCTGGGCTATTGACGAGTTGTTGAGCACCACTCCTCCCCAGTTTTCCACTATGTGCCAGTTGGCAAATCCACGCAGGAAGTATGCCTCGGCCACCTTGGCCTTGCGTGTGCTGTCGGCGGCAGAACCGCCGGCTACACTGGAATTGTTCTGATAGTAGATGGCCGTGTTGCAATAGGACACAATGCCGTAGAGGGCGTTCCACACCACCCGGACCACGCCCGTTGAGGTGTTGAGGTTTTCGTTGTAGTTAGTGAGTTCGCCGTGACTGCCATTGCGCCCTCCGTTCATCCACAGGTCGGTGCCCATCTCCATGAGGTCTATGCCGTCCATCTTGCCATAGAGGTAGTAGATGTTCTCGTAGCAGGCCTCAACAAGGCCGTTGAATCCTGCGTCCGACTGGTAAACTATCTCCTGGTCAAGGGTGGAGTAGTTTGTCTCGTCAAGCGAGCAGGAGGTGAGCGCTACGCTAAAGGATAAAGTGGTAAATGATAAAGCCATGCACAGCTTTTTCATTGTTTTCCTGTATATTCTGTCTTTCATAATCTTGGTCTTAAGTTTGATGGTCAGAAGTCCATAGTCTATAGTCTAATCGTCTAAATGTCAGAAAGAAACATTGACACCGAACACCAGAGTCTTGTACAGAGGGAAGCTGTCGCTGGCGTTCGACTCCGGGTCCATTCCTTTCAGGAGGCTGTGCTCCTTGGCAATGACGACGGGGTTGGTTATTGTTCCGTAGAGTCTGAGCTTTGTCATGCCAAGCTTCTGCAACACGGGGCGCTGGAAGGTGTAGCCCAGGGTGATGTTCTTTATTTTGAAGAAGGAACCGTTGACATAGTACATAGACTCCTTCTGTGCTGTGGTCATGGAGTAGCCCTGTATGGGTCGTGGGTAGGCGTTGGTGGGGTTGGAAGGAGTCCAGTAGTCGTAGACCTCAGGCTGGTTGGTGTTGTTCACGTAAGAAAGCAGCTCGCCATTAATCATCTGTCCCCAGCGCATGTTCATCATAATGCTCAGGTCGAATCCCCGCCAGGTGAACTGGTTCTGTAGTCCGAGGTTCCAGTCGGGAGTCTTTGCTCCAAGAATCTGGCGGTCGGTGTTGGCATTGATGACATAAGTGTTGTCGCGGGTATAGTAGATTTGGTTGCCGTCGTCGTCCACCTCGCCCGGTATGTAGTAGGCTCCGGTATGCGTGCCGGTGGAGTTGCCGTCATCGTCAAATGTCTCGTAGGTATAGTTGGGGTCCCACACCAGCCTTGGCACGTCAACCTTCACCGTGCCCACCTCGTTGCCGAAGCAGGCTGCCTGTTCCTCCTCGCCTAACTGCCAGATGCCCAGCTTCTTGTAGCCGTAGAAGGTGTTGACGGGATTGTTGAGGAAGAGCCCCAGTGCCACGAGGTTGTCAACAGACACGTTGTTGCCCAGGTTGATTTCCTTCAGCTTCTCCACGTTGCGTGCAAAGGTAAGAGTGGTGGTCCAAGTGAAGTCGCGGCTCACAATGTTGCGGCTGTTCACGGTAAGCTCCATACCCTTGTTGTTGATACGTGCTATGTTTGAGTTCTTCTTGTATGTTGTCTTTGCGTTGTACACTCCAAAAGCCGTTGGGAGCGGCCTTGAATATATGATGCCCTTGGTGTCGGTGATGTAGTACTCGAACGAGCCGTCAATGCGTCCGCCAAGGAAGCTGAAGTCAAGTCCGAAGTTCCAGTTGTAGCTTTTCTCCCAAGAGAGCACCGGGTTTGTGACATACTCTGTGAGCTTGTAAGGTGTCATGTCGGTGTCGCCGAGTGTAATGTGTGTTGCCGACGGCTCCACTCTTTGCAGCGAGGTAAATGGTGCAATGGTGGAGTTGCCCGTCACACCGTAACCCACGCGCAGCTTCAGGTTGTCCATCCAGCTGCTGGCTCCCTGCATGAAGGGTTCGTCGCTGATGCGCCATCCGGCAGAGACAGCGGGGAAAGAGTGCCAGCGATGGTCTTTGTCAAGAACTGATGAGCCGTCCCATCGTATGCTTGCAGACAGCAGGTATCTGCTCATGAGGCTATAGGCCCCTCGCAGAGCATACGACATCTTCGACTGTTCGGTGTATCGAGTGGTGGTTTCTTTATTGTCGGAACCTGTGAAGTTGTAGTAGAGCGACTGGTCGAAGTCCATCTGCTCGTTCCACATGTTGCTGCTCTCGCCTTTGCTCTTGCCATATTCCACTACTCCTGTCAGGGTGATATCGTGTATGCTGGCCAGCGTGATGTTATAGTTAAGCACGTTCTGCCAGGAGTATCCCCATCCATTAGATGTGCTGTAGGTTGCCGAGCGCTGGTTGGGCGACTGCGAGCCGGTCAGTTCCATATAGGTGTTCATACCGTCCCATACGCCGGTTCTTGAGTTCGACACGCTGGCACTGACGAGCGACTTATAGCTGAATCCCCTGAAAGGCCGTATCTCTATGAAGGGAGCAACATTGAGCGACAGCGACTTCAGGTTGTTCTCGTAGGCGTAAGGCAGGTCGTCGGCCATGATGTTGACGTATGAATTCATATCGTCAATGGGATATATCTTCAGCGAGCCGTCATCGTTCCACACCTGTCCTAAGGGCAGCTGTGTCAGTGACTTGCTGAGACGCGAGTTCCTGCGGTCCCGGTTTTTGTAGGCCATGGTTGACTGGAATCCCACAGATATGATGTTATTCACCTTGTAAGTGCTGCCGGCGCGGAATGTCAGCGACTCGGCCCTGTCCTTGCGGTAGAGGCCTTTCTCCTGCTGGTAGCCTGCGCTGACGTAGCTCTGGCTCTTCTCCGTGCCGCCACGCACGCTGATGTTATAGTTCTGCTGAACGCCGGTCTGCAGAATCTCGTCGCGCCAGTTCACCCACTGGTTGTTGTGGTAGGCGTCAATGGCACCCTGCGACAGGCCCACGTCGTTGAGCATCTGGTCAATGCTTTCCGGCTCCTCACCGTATCGGGCACGGTATCCCTCGGTAATGAAGTCTATCCATTTCTGCCCGCTCAGAGTTGTCGGGTAGCTTGGGAAAGCATTTATGCCCACGTAGGCGTTGAAGTCCACCTGAGTCTTTCCCTCTGTGCCCTGCCTTGTGGTTACAATAATGACGCCGTTGGCACCCTCTGCACCGTAGATGGCTGTAGAAGCAGCGTCCTTAAGCACCTCAATGGACTCAATGTCGTTGGGGTTGAGGTTGTCTATGCTGCCACCAGCCACTCCGTCAATAACAAACAGCGGTGCCGAGGAACCTGCCAGCGAGCGGTTGCCGCGAAGCAGGATTGTGGGGCTTGAACCGGCCTGTCCGCTCTCACGGGTGATGTCAAGTCCGGCAATCTTGCCGCTCAGTCCCTCCATGGCATTCAGAACAGGAGCAGCCTTGATGTCGTCGGCCTTTACCTGCGATATGGCACCAAGGGCGTCGCGTTTGCGCACCGTGCCATAGCCAATGACGAGGACCTCGTCCATAACCTTGTTGTCAGGGCGCATTTCCACTTGCACAGTCTCGCCGCTGCGCGCCTGCACTGTCATGGTCATATATCCCACATAGCTCAGTTCCAGTGTGTGCCGGCCTGCCGCATTGATGGTGAAATTGCCGTTGAGGTCGGTAACCACACCGTTCTGTGTACCTCTCACCTTGACGGTGACGCCAATCATTGGCTCGCCAAACTCGTCAACCACGTGTCCGCTCACGTTGCCTGTCTGCTGCACTGCTGCCGGCTGCATAGGCGTTGTGAAAGCATCGGCCCTCATTTCTATAGGCAGGCTTAGCGCTACGGTAACGCCCAGCATAAAGGATACGCGGAGCACGCCCTTCATGTTTTTTCTGCTCATAAGCATGTATTGTTTTAAGTTAGTTAGGTTTTTTATTTATTAATAGTTGTCCTTGTAGATTATCTTTCCTGCGCCGCTGGTTATCTTCAGGGCTTCGGGGTGCTCCTTGATGAAGGAGTCAATGTGGCGCACCTTCTTCTCCTCCAGTATCTCGTCCATGGCAATGAGAATGCCGGTCTCCTCTACGTCGCCAAAGCCGTAGTTGATGGCGGTGCCGAAGAGCTTCATGGTGGGCGAGAGGCTCATGTAGGCGTTCACCAGTGGCGGAATGTTGTAGCCCAGGCGGCGCACCTCCTGGTTAAGTATGCGGTAGTCGTCCTTGAAGTTGCCGCCCGAGAACAGGGCCTCAAGCTTGTTGGGGTCGGTCTCTATCTGCAGCGGGTGCATGGGCACCACGAGGTTTTCCTTGTCGCCGAAGTACTTGTTGAGGAAGAAGAGAATCATGTCGCGGCCCTCGCGAATATAGCTGGGGTACATGGTCATCTTGCCGAAGAAGTACTTCACATTGGGCATGATGACGGTCAAGGCTCCGAGGCCGTCCCAGAGATTATCGAGTGCGAAGAGGCTTTTTGCCCCCATGCGCGAGCTTTGGTAGGGCAGGCTCACGAAGGAACGGCCCAGCTCAATGGTGTAGGGCATGTAGTCTGTGAGGAAGCGCTCAGAGAAGCGGAACATGTGGCTCGTGGCCAGGTGTGGCTGCCCGTTAGGCTC
>JAFTAR010000184.1 GCA_017455495.1 Prevotella sp. | reverse complement strand
GGGTCTTCTTGAGGAAGCCGTTGGTGTTGTCGGAATTCGAGAGGTCGGCAGAGGCGCAAATCATGTTGGGCACCTGCTCTGCCAACTGGCCCAGAACAGCAGCCGAAGCACTGCGGGTAGCACTGCCGGCCTTCTGCTCCACCTTGCTCCAGTCAATCTTTGGAGCCTTGCCGCTGAACCACTCCTCAAGCTGCTTGGCCTGCTCAGGATGGCCCTTGGCCCACTCTGCCTTCTCGGCATAGCGCTCAGCCACAATCTTCTTCAGCTCCTCGGCACGCTTGGCGTACAGTTCCTTCACCTCGGGGAAGATGACGAACGGATTCTCCGGGTCGGCACCAAGGTTCTTCATGGTCTGCACGAAGTTGTCGCCGCCAAGAGGAGCACCGTGGGTAGCACAGTTGCACTCATAGCTGCTGCCGTCGGCCTTGCGGGCACCCTTGCCCATCACGCAGTGGCCAATGATGAGGCTCGGACGCTCTTTCTCTGCCTGGGCTTTCTTGATGGCTTCGCGAATCTGGTCAACATCGTTGCCGTCTATCTTCTGAACATACCAGCCCCAAGCCTCATACTTCTTGGCCGTATCCTCGCAGGTCACAACCTCTGTACGGGTGGAGAGCTGGATATCGTTGGCATCGTAGAACATAATGAGGTTGTCAAGGCCGAGGTTGCCGGCAATACGGCCTGCGCCCTGTGAGATTTCCTCCTGTACGCCGCCGTCGCTGATGTAGGCGTAGATGGTCTGGTTCATCACATTGCCTAAGCGGGCCTTCAGGAACTTAGCTGCTATGGCAGCACCCACAGCGAATGTATGTCCCTGTCCAAGGGGGCCGGAGGTGTTCTCTATGCCGCGCTCAATCTCGCGTTCGGGGTGACCGGGAGTAACCGAGCCCCACTGGCGGAGGTTCTTCAGGTCCTCCAGCTCATACTTGCCAATGAGGCAGAGCTGTGAGTAGAGCATGGGAGCCATGTGGCCTGGGTCAAGGAAGAAACGGTCGCGTCCTTCCCAACCGGGATTCTCGGGGTCGTATACAAGAAACTCGCTGTAGAGCGTGTTAATGAAATCAGCGCCACCCATGGCACCGCCAGGATGGCCACTCTTTGCCTTCTCAACCATTGCTGCAGCCAGAATACGGATATTGTCGGCCGCACGGTTCATTACCTTGTTGTCGTTCATAATATTATGTTAGATAAAATGTTTTGTACTTGTCTGCAAAGATAGACAAAAGTTAGAATATAAGCCAATTCATTTTGAGCTAATAATCCGAGTTTAACTTTTTTTATTCTTTGGAAGACTACTGGAGTAAAGGATAGCCTTAATAAACGGCGCCAGTCTCTCACAAACCTGGAGACTGGCGCCTGAATAATTGGTAAAGGCCGACTGACGCTTAGAACTGATAGCGAAGGTCTTTCACATTAGCCTTCTGGATTAACACGTCAAGGATGTCGGTGTATGGACGGCCATAAGGGCTCTTCTGCAACAGTCCGGTAGCAGTGTTGATGAGGCGCTGCTCCTCCTGACGCTGTATGCCGGCAAAAGCTGTGCTGTCAGTCTGATGGCGGCTGATGACATTGAAGAGGTATATGCCGTTGTTGCCCTTGATGACACGACCGGCCTCATGGCCAAGTTCCGTTCCTGCAACAGCTCCGCTGAGACCTATCTCGCGGTAGCCCTTGACATTGGTGGGAGCAGAGAAAGTGATGTGCTGGATGGTGTCAACAATAGCACCCTTGGCCTGAGCAGCGGCAACGGTAGTAGCACCTGCCAGCTGGCTGATAAGCTTCTCTGCCTTCTTGTCTTTCATAACGTCGGCACGGAGCAGGTCTTCCACGCTCTTCTGGTCAAGATAGCCTGCGGGATGAACCTTTGTCACGCATACTGCCATGAGGAGACCCAGGGAGGCGTTGTTGTCGAAGATGCGGGATATGCTACCCTCTTCGGCATCGTTGTAGACCCACTTAACGGCCTCGCGGGTATTGGGCAGCATGGCCTGACGGGTGTAGGGGTTGACATCGCCAATGACATGGGCGGTGCTTTCAAGGTTCTTCTGCTCCTGAACCATGTATCCACCCTCTGCAGCCTTTGCCTCAAAGTCCTGTGCATTCTGGCATGCACTCAGATATGTACTGAACTCATTGTAGGCCCTGTTGTAGGTATCGTTGGAGAACTTTAGCTCGTTGCTTACGATTGCCACGTCATAGAGGGTGACAGGATTCTTGCGCTCTACAACCTGATAGACCAGCACGCGGTCTGAAAGTTCAAGTTTTGCAGGCTGGTTCATAGTTGCATCATGAACAGCGTGGAATAGGCTGATATAATAAGGAGGAATATCGTCCTGTCCCTGATACTGGTTGGCGGTGAACCACTGCGTGCCACCACTACCCTGCCCCATGTTGGTAGCCAGCGTGTCGAAGGCCTGTCCGCCCCTCAGCACTGCAAGGATACTGTCAGCACGGCGAGAAGCATCCTCAATGCTGTTTCCGGGAACTCCGACTAATTTATAGCCGATAGAGTCTGTACCCTGATATTTACGCAGAAGCTTTGCCACGGCACGCATATTGAACTCACGTCCATCGGTGCGAACAGTGTAGGCCACGGGAGCAGAAACGGCTCCGTTTGCCAGGCTGTCAACAGCGGCAAAAAGGTCATTGGAAATAGCCTTCAGACCAGCTTCATTGTAAGGCATATTCTCCTGATAAGGAATGAGTGTGCGGCAGCTGCTCAACACTTCGGCCAGCGGCATGCTGTCAGCACGCAACTGCTGTGCGGCACTTGCCATGGCAGAGTTAATGGCGTCAATATCAGCCTGTGAGGGAACTATGCGGCACACGGCATATTTCACGTCGCGTGTCTCGTTGTCCCAGCGGTATTGCTCACGCTGCTCGTTGTACTTTGCCGTAAGATCCTGGTCGCTTATGGTGACGTCGTTATCGTTGATGCTGCTGTAGGCCAGAGATGCCAAAACGATATCACTCTCAACAGTGCGGCCCTTGAAAGCAGCCTCTGCGGAAGCTCCATTGCTGAGCATACAGGCCTGCAGCAGACCGTAGTACTTAGAGATGAGCAGTTGCTGACGCAAGAGCTTCTCTACCACAGCCCAGTAACGATTGAACTCGTCAACCTGTCCAGGTGCATACTGCTGTAGCAAGGCTTTATACTGATTTACATTGTTATAGTCGAAAGCACCAGTCTGCTGGTCCATGAATGCGGGCATAAGCGGCAGGCTGCTCAAGGCCGGGTGTGTAGGTGTGCGGAGCACATTCTCCATTTCGGCATTGGTAACTCCGAGTCCAAGTTTCTCTGCTTCTTCCTCAATGATGGAATACTGAATATAGCTGTTCCACACATTGTCGCGCAGGACCTCTTCCTCCGGTTCGCCAATCTCGCGGTTAGCCTGCTGACGATAAGCATCCTGCAGTACTTTGTACACGAGTTTGTACTCTTCCAAATTGTTCTGATAGTCTTGGATAGAGATTCTGTTCCCCATCACTTCTCCCACCTGCTGGCGGGCCTGGTTGCTTGATGTTTCACACGAGCGTGTGAAGTCTGTAGCAATGAAGCCGAACAAAGCCAGACCGATGATACCCACCAGCCAAGGACCCC
Source organism: Prevotella sp. (assembly GCA_017455495.1). Classification (GTDB taxonomy): domain Bacteria; phylum Bacteroidota; class Bacteroidia; order Bacteroidales; family Bacteroidaceae; genus Prevotella. The sequence continues at coordinate 8,880 of JAFTAR010000184.1, read as the reverse complement.
AGCTTCTGATTTTTCCAATTGCTGCCATTTTTTTGTTTGTCTTTTTAGTATTTTTTTGTTTTTTGTCTTTGTTGCAAAGATGCTATTCTCAGTTTCAGCCTGCAAAATTACAAATTTTGTGTGAAACGGCGGCATTTTTTTACGAAAAATTGTCGCTTTGGCTAACTTTTAGTCTCACAAGCTCTATTTTTGTGGCTGTATTTTTCAAAATTTTGAACTGAAAGGGTCCCAATTCCACATTTTCGTTCAGTTTCGGGAAGCTTTGGTACTCGTGGAGAATAAATCCTCCCACTGTCATGTATTCATCACTTTCCGGCAGTGACAGGTTGAACATTTCGTTCACCTTCTCTATTTCCAGTCTGGCAGAAAGGACGTATTCACCATTGTCAAGTTTCTTGGCAACATACTTAGAGGTGTCATGCTCGTCTTCGATGTCGCCGAATATCTCCTCAACGATGTCTTCCAAAGATATAAGTCCGCTGGTGCCTCCGAACTCATCGACAACTACTCCGAGCGACTTCCTCTGCTTCAGCAGCATTTGCATCATTCTGCTGGCAAGCATTGTCTCGGGCACGAAGGTCATTGTCCGTATCAGGGTCGTTATGGGCTGAGAGGCAGGAGTCTTCTGCTGCTGGCTACTGAGTTTAAACAGTTCAGACGAGTGTATATAGCCAATGATGTGGTCTATGTCTTCGTGGTAGACAACAATCTTTGAGTGACCGCTTTCTATGAACCTTTGCCTGAGGTCGTCTGTAGTGGCTGTGTCCTCTACGGCGTCAATCTCTGTCCTTGGCACCATGCAGTCGCGCACTTTTGTATCGCTGAAGTCAAGGGCGTTCTGGAATATCCGCACCTCCTCGTCAATGTCCTCATCGTTCTGTGCTCCGGCAATGCTGCTTTGTACCAGGTAGTCAAGGTCTACTTTGCTGAACTCATGGTATGATGCATCCTTTTGCATGTGTACACCAAAAATCCTCAACAGTCCCCGTGAAAGCAAGGTTGCAAATCTGGATATGGGCCAAAGTACGACATAGCACACCAATGCAGGTATGGCAAAGATGGTGAGCATAGCATTGGGATTTGACTTGAAGATGGTTTTCGGCAGGAATTCGCCCGTGAACAGCACCACGAGTGTGGAGAGGAGTGTGTCGGCAGTAACCCTGGTAGCATCGTCAAGATGAGAAAAGAGCGTGTTGTCGAAGATGTCGGCAAAGAGGATACCGTAGATAACAAGAGCGATATTGTTGCCTACCAGCATGGTAGACACGAAGTTACTGGAATGGCGGTAGAAAAGGCCTATTGCCCGCTGTGACAATGAGTTTTTTTCGCGTGACACCTCTGCCAGCAGCCTGTTGCTTGACACAAAGGCTATCTCCATGCCTGAGAAGAAGGCGGAGAAGAGCATTGAGATTATGAGTCCTATAATGAGCGATGCCATTTCACTTAAACCTTTCCTCTATCACTTATCACTCATTACTTCTAAGGTTTGAGTGCTTTTCAGGAGCGGGACGCACGTAGGTATCGGTAGAGTCCTGTGCATCATCCTGAGCCGAGCCGGTGCTGTCCTCACCATCAATGTCGGATGCCACAAACGAGCCTTTTGAGTTAGACACAACATAGTGCTCCATGTGTTCATCGCTTTTGAAATATGTGCCCTCCATGGTTCGTTCGGGAGTTACCAGTTTTGAGAACACATGGGAGTAGAATTCATGCCTGATACCATCCCAGAACAGTTCCTCGCTTGTGAACAGAAGCCCCTTCATGTTGCGCACGCTTACCCGTCCCCTCAGCTTCCACAGGCGCTGGCGGTCGAAGTACCACGCGGTATCGGCCTGAATATATGCCTCTACATGAAACTGCTCGTCGAACTGTTCAAAGAACACTCCCTTCATGAACTCCCATCTGGATGGTTCGCGAACGGTATTGACATCCCAGCGCTCTGTCACAATGCGGTACTTTATAACACCGGAGTCGCTTATAAGGGTGTTAACTCCGTAAGTAGTCATCATTGAGGCTGAATCCTGAGGATTGACAGCCGGGGCAGTATGCTCCTGAGCCTCGCTGCATGCAAGGCTAAGTGAAAGAAAGCAAACGACAAATGATAAACTCCAAAGTCGCATCAGTCAATTCTCCACTTGGCAAACCAACGTTCATTAAATGTCAGGCCGAGGCTGATGCGGAAAGAGTTGTCGGTAATGAAATCCTTCGCTGAAGTCCTGACCCACTGTGCGCTTATGTTAAGAACCGAGCGCGAGTTCCACGCGTTTTGCAGGGGCAGCCCCAAGCCAGCACTTACAGAGAACTCATCCGGGCCTTTCACACCGTTTATATTATAATAAGGTGTAGTGTAGGATGTTCCTAACCTGTAGTGTATCCGCTTAAAGTAGCTGCGCACACTCATGGAGTTGGGCACATAGTCCACGCCAAGGCTCATGCGGGTGCGGTTTCTCAGCAGCCCGCTACGCAAGGCGTATGTCTTTGTGTTTTCGTCGTATTCTGGATAGTCTGTGCTACCCCATTGCTGCTGTGTTATGTCGGCTGCAACAGTAATCGTCTGATTATGGTTCCAGGCAAGCCCCACGCCGTAGGACAATGGCAGTTCCAAGCCATTGTCGATGGTGAAGGTTGTGGTGTCGCTGACAACGGTGGCAGTGTTTAGGTTTACTATCTCGCATTGCGGGTCGGCACCCATTTTATGGCCGAGCCCCAGCGTTGCACCTATCACAATGTTGTCGTGCCTGCCCAAAGGCTGTTGCCATTGCAGGCCAAATGTGAGATTGTAGGTATTCACCGTGGCCTTGTATGTCTTAGACAACGAGTTAACCGTTGTACTGCCTGTAGTAACCACCGAACGGCTGTAATTACCCCATAGGTAGGATGCGTTTACGCCTATGGAAAGCGTTTTTATGGGGTTCCAACCTATACCGATGAATGCCTGGTGCATGCCTCCCTTGCCGGTGTATTGTTCAACGATGCTGCCCACGCTGCTGTTCAGTCGTGTGCTGCTTGTATAGGAGTAGCCCACGTCAGAAAATGGCAGTATGCCGAAACTCATGCCCACGTAAGGCATCATTCGGAAGAGGCCCACCGCGTAGTCGAAATGAGCGCTGCGAGCATTAACGCTGTTGCCGTTTTCCTTGAAGTTGGTAAGCTGCCCTGTGACGCCGGCATCGAAAAGCATTGTAAGCGAGTCTATGGCAGAATAGGAAGCGGGGTTGAGCGTATTCACCATTGTGCCGCCCCTAAGGGCCAGCCCGGTACCTCCCATTCCTCTGCCTGCCACTTGCGACTGTTCTCCAAGCACACCCATGCCATACTGGCTGTAGGGTGATATCGTGCCGCTTTGCAGGCTGTTCTGGGAATATACAGATATTGTCGAAGATGCCGCAAAGAGGCAGCAAATAACTATCCTTTTCATTTTCTTCCTTATTTCAGCCTGCAAAGGTAGTAATTAGTGAGATAATAACCAAAAATTTTTGTTTTTCTTAAAGATTTACGTCTACGTGACTTTTTTACCGCAGCCTCACTATGCGTATTCCATCTGCGTTTCTCCTCCGCTGCAGGTATTGTTTCATGGTCACAGTCTCTTCCGTAACCTTCTTGTGAATGCTTGACGCGTCAATCATGTGAAGCCCGTCATCGTGCCACACGGCAATGCCCAGGTGGGCAATGTCAAGCCCAGGCGTGAGGCTTGTTATGGCTATAATATCACCATCATGGACAGCCTGGCGCAGTTCTCGTGTGTTGCCAAGCTGATTGGTAGGAATATAATTGTACTGGTGCCCGGTGAGCGACTGTTCCGTGCGTGCTATGCGCTCCAGATATTCCGGGTGTCGCTTCAGCGATTCATACTGTTGCGGGTGCTCCGTCATGTAGCTCACTCTTACCGTCTGTACGGCAGTGAAAGGCGGATTGGGCTGTTGCACTTCCGTCACGAACCCCATTCTTGAGTTGTCGCGCATCCAGTCGCTGAAGTAGTGTATGCGTGAAGGGTATCCGTTGCAGAACCCGTTCCAGTAGCGCTGTTGGTGCAGCTGGTGTACGAACTGCTCAAATGTTGTCTCGCCACGCCTTGCACAAAGGGTGAGTGCAACCACCACGTCTACGTATGTAGTACAGTCCAGTTCGCGGGTGTTTATCACCAGTCGCTCATCATCGGGAAACAGCTCCAGAGTGTGAGCCACGTATGGCCTGCCAAGGAACTGCCTGGCATAGTAGAGCACGTCGGTGTTGCCACTGCCAAGCAGGTTTACAATCGTGATGCTGTCCTCCGTGGTATAATGGCACCGCTCAAGGGCATTAATATTAATGTGGGAGAAAAAACAAGCAGCTATTAGCACGCCAATCCTCATGAACCGGCTGCAAAGACTCTTGCCTTTCTTCTGACAGGGTTTATTCATCATCATTTTTCTTTTTGTACTTTTTCTTTAGACCGAAATTATAGCCTACATACATGTTCATTGACCCAAACGTATTGTTTGTGCTGAAGCGGGGCTTCCTATAGTTGTTGGAATGCAGGATGACACTTGCCCCAGCATACCACCTCATATTATTATACACTATTCCAAACCGGCCAATAGCGTTCAGGTTCACGTTTTGGAAGTCAAAGCCTTCCTTGTTGTCTCCCACCATGTCGCCGACACTCTTCTTGTAAGCCATTGCAGCCTGAGCGCTGGCTGCAAAGAGCCAGTTGCGTGCAAACACCCAGTTGTAGGCATAGCCTACAGAAAGGCTGAAGTCATTATAGCTTACTTTACTGAACATCAGACCGCTATCCAATGGCACCGCACTTGCTCCCATATTGGTGTTAATCAAGGTCTGCAGTTCTTCGTGGTCCAGGTCAAGGGAGTTCTTGGTGTATCCCAGTCCTGCCATCCATGAGCCGCAACTCACTTTCTGTATTGTACTTTGGCTGAAAGCTGCTGGATATGAGAAACGTCCGTGGTTGAAGATGTAGTAAGCATTGAAGCCCGTTATTCCTGCCTTCACCCCACTGAACGGCAGTCCCTCCAGAGGGGCCGTGTCAACATTGTTGCCCAGCCTTGCATCGCGCAACTTATAGTCGTTGCCTGTTCGCCTGTAGAATATATCTACACCTATCTGTGAACTGTATATGCTCAGGTCGAGCTGCTGCTTTATCCTTGCCAGGTTCACATTGCCCAATTCGAAGGTATATCCGGCAAAGAACCATTTCCATCCCACGTATGGCCCCAGTTTTAGTCTCATGTCGGGAGCGAATGTTATCGACTGTGCATCGTGTCCAGTACTTCTCAGTGTATAGATGTCGTATGTGTGGGTGGCCTGCAGCATAACGGTGAACACATAGTGCTGAGGCTCAATGAATCTGGTGTCCAGACGGTCAAAGCCGCGCACCGTCTTCCTTATCTGCGACTTTATGTCAGACATCTGGAATCTGTGTGTAGAGTCTGCCGTCTCCTGCGCAGCCAAGGGGATACACATTATTAATAATATAATAGATATGATGATTGCCCTGCACATACTTCTTAAAAAACCTCAATGATAATCACAGCTTTCCAAGTATTCGGTCAAGCACCCAGTTTGTAGGAGTTGCCGATACGCAAGTGCAGCTGCAAACTCCCAGCCCCTGCAGATGCTGTATCACGTTCTTTATAAGCGGAAACTGTACGTATGCAGGATTAGGCACTTCTATGAGTTCCGTTCCCTTGCTGGTGTGGAGTTCTATTGGGGCATAGTTGAACACCGAGAATGCCATAGATCCCCTTGTCCCAATTATTAGAATACGGTCGGTACGTGCCGACTCGTGGGCTACGAAGCTCCACGAACCGCTGCCTGGCAGACCGTTTTCAAATCTGAACACGGCGCTGACTGAGTCTTCGGCGGTGTAAAGTTTTCCTCGGTTGTCGCATATACCCCTTGCTTCCAGTATCACCCCGAAAATGTGTTGCAGCAGGTCAATCTGATGGGGAGCCAGGTCGTAGAAATACCCTCCTCCGCTTATTTCCGGCTTCAGTCTCCAAGGCAGGTTCTCCGGGTGTGAGTAGTCAAGGTCGCGAGGTGGCACGGCAAATCTCACCTGCACGTTTACTGCCTCGCCAATAACCCCTTGGTCTATTATCTCCTTTACTCTCTGGAAATAGGGCAGGTAGCGCCTGTAGTAGGCCACGAAGCATGGCTGTCCCGTCTGTTCGCTCACATAGTTTATCCTGGCGCAGTCATCATAGTTGCTGGCCAGGGGCTTTTCCACGTAGACAGGCTTTCCCGCCCTCATGGCCATGATGGCAAAGGTGGCGTGGCTTGATGGCGGTGTTGCCACGTAGACAGCATTCACCTCTGGGTCCAATATCAGCTGCTGAGCATCGGTGTACCATTTCGCCACTCCATGCCGTTCGGCATAGCTGCGGGCTTTCCCCTCCGAGCGGCTCATTACAGCAGCTACACATGAACCTTCAACCTCACCGAAGGCGGGACCGCTTTTAAGTTCGCAGACCTCGCCGCAGCCAATGAACCCCCATTTTATCACTTTCATCGTCGGGCACTTATCTTACTGTTATGTGGAAGCAGGGTTGCTTTTTCTCATACTTTATATAGCATCGCCCTTGTTTTCTTAAGTTGTCAAGCACTTCTGCGAGCACCCTCTTCATGCGGTCGTCGAGTATGGTGTCGCCCTGCATGCTGTTGAACCAGTTATAGCTTATGTCGAAGGTTGTGCCGTAGAGGTGGCAGGAGTGCTCAGTAGCATTATGGTTTGACCTCCGCAGCCGCACCACGTCTCTCTCGGAGCGCAGCGCGCTTGACACCACCATGCGGCAAAGCGGTATGTCCTTCACGTAGAGGCTGTCATAGAACTGGCGCCCTATGTCTTCAAGAAGCAGTGCGGCACGCGGCACCAGATATGGAATGCTGGCATCAAGGTGGGCCACGTGGTAGTAAGGCGACATGCCCACATACACCAGTTCATCTTTGCGCTGCTCTGCATTTGCACGGTCCTTCACCGGCTTCACACCCCACCTTTGTGCTGCCACCAGCTGTACGTGGTTGCTGTCGGGGAAGGCTGTGTCATAGTTGCTCACTCCACGCACCCTGTGCGCACGTCGCCGAGGCATGTCGGCAATGGCAGAAGCTACAACAGGAGAAGTCGCAACAGAGTCTGCCATTCCCCTTGCCGTGTCAGCAGCAAGTTCTGCATCTTCTGTTACTGCCCCCTTGTTATCCCTTGCTATGTCAGGAAAGGCGCACCTCACCAGTGCCAGAACAATGACCACTATGCCGAATGTCTGCAGGAAGCGGTGCGCCTTTCTGTTCTTTTCTATGTCCAATTAATATTGTTATCTTATTACAGTATCTTTTCCAGCTCGGCCACGTTCTTCTCTATCATCTCGTCGCTAACGCTGTAGTTCTGCAGGTCGCCGTTTATATACTGGTCGTATGAAGGCATGTCAATAAGGCCGTGGCCGGACAGATTGAACAGTATCACCTTCTCTTCTCCACTTTCCTTGCATTTCAGTGCTTCGCGTATGGTGGCGGCAATGGCATGGCAGCTCTCCGGTGCTGGTATTATGCCTTCTGTGCGGGCAAAGAGCATGCCGGCGTCAAAGCTCTCCAACTGCGGAATGTCCACGCCCTTCATCATGCCGTCCTTTATGAGCTGGCTCACTATCATTCCGGCACCGTGGTAGCGCAGGCCTCCGGCATGTATGTTCGACGGCTTGAACTGATGTCCTAACGTAAACATGGGCAGCAAGGGGGTGTATCCAGCCTCATCGCCAAAATCATACTGGAACTTGCCGCGTGTCAGCTTGGGGCAGCTCTCAGGTTCTGCGGCAATAAACTCTGTCTTCTTGCCGTCCTTGAAGTTATGGCGCATGAAGGGGAAGGCTATTCCGCCGAAGTTTGAGCCTCCGCCAAAACATGCAATCACCATGTCGGGATATTCTCCTGCCATCTGCATCTGTTTCTCTGCCTCCAGGCCTATCACGGTCTGATGCAGAGCCACATGGTTCAGCACCGAGCCAAGGGTGTATTTGCAGTTTGGCGTGGTGGTGGCCAGCTCCACGGCCTCACTTATTGCGGTGCCTAATGAGCCGCTGTGGGTGGGGTCAAGTGTAAGGATGTCCTTTCCGGCACGTGTAGACATGGACGGCGACCCCGTCACGGCAGCCCCGAAGGTTCGCATGGCGATGGAACGGTAGGGCTTCTGCTGCATAGTAATCTTCACCTGATACACGGCACAGTCCAGACCGTAGAGCTTGGCGGCATAGCTCAGCGCCATGCCCCACTGTCCGGCTCCAGTCTCCGTCGTGACATTGGTGGTGCCTTCCTGCTTGGCATAATAGCATTGTGGCAAGGCGCTGTTTATCTTGTGCGACCCAAGAGGGTTGGTGCTCTCATTCTTGAAATATATATGGGCAGGGGTGCCAAGGGCCTGCTCAAGGGCATAAGCACGTACAAGCGGTGTGCTGCGGTAGAACTTGTACTTGTCAAGCACCTCCTGCGGTATGTCTATCCAGGCGTGCTCTGTGTCAAGTTCCTGCACACAGCACTCACGCGGGAATATATGCGCAAGGTCATCCACGCCGAGGGGCTGCTTCGTTGCCGGATGGATTGGGGGCAGAGGCTTGTTGGGCATGTCGGCCTGAATATTATACCATTGTGTAGGAATCTCACTCTCCTGGAGTATGAATTTTTTCTGTCTGTCCATAAAGATATTAATTAATGTGTTAGTATGTCCTTTCTTTTTTCTCGGCGCAAAGGTACTAATAAGTTAGGAGTTCGGAGTTAGGAGTTGGGAGTTATTTTCTGCCGAAAAGAATAAAAAAAGTTAAACCAGCTGAATTATTGCACTTTTCTTGCCTCCCGACTGCTAACTTTTGGCTAATTTTGTGGCAAAATTCTAACTAT
>JAFTAR010000183.1 GCA_017455495.1 Prevotella sp. | reverse complement strand
GACTTGGCAGCCACGCTGAGGGTGTCGTCGGCCTTGCCGAAGGCATCAAGGAAGCTGAGGTCGGGGTATATCTCGCGCAGGCGTTCATTATTTATAACCAAGAGAGCATCGACGTGCTTCGACATCTCCTCCACGCCGTCAAGGGCCTGGTCAATCTTCTTGTTGCCCTCGAAGCGGAAGGGAATGGTGACTATGCCCACGGTGAGGATGCCCATCTCCTTCGACACTTTTGCAATGACGGGAGCAGCGCCGGTGCCGGTGCCGCCGCCCATGCCGGCAGTGATGAAGGCCATGCGGGTGCCGTCGTCAAACATGTTGTGTATGTCGTTGAGGCTCTCCTCGGCAGCTGCGCGGGCTTTCTCCGGGCGGTTGCCGGCTCCGAGGCCCTCGCTGCCAAGCTGCAGCTTCACGGGCACGGGTGAGTCGTTGAGTGCCTGGTTGTCGGTGTTGCACACTACGAAGGTAACGTCGTGGATGCCTTCCTTGTACATGTGGTTCACAGCGTTGCCGCCACCGCCGCCTACGCCGATGACCTTTATTATGCTGTGCTTCTCTTCGGGAATGCCGAAGTCTAATATCTCGTTGTTGTTCATTGTTGTGTGGGTGTTGTGAGTGTTGTGGGTGAAGTGGGTATTGTGGGTGATGTGGGTAGGGGATGGCGGCTACTCCTCGCTGGTGAGGTCTGAGCCAAATTTCTGCAGGCGGCGCTTGAACTTGTTCCAGGCACTGTTTTCCTTCTTGCGGCGGCGCTCCTCCTCGGCCAGGCGTTCCTGCTCAAGCCTCTGGCGCTCTTCCTCTTCCTTCTTCAGGCGCTCTTCCTCTTCCTTCTTGCGGCGCTCCTCCTCGGCAGCCATCTCCTCCTCGCGGGCTGTGAGGATGGTGCCTCCCTGCACCTCACCGGGCTTTCGGGGCTTGCGATTGATAATCTGAGGCTCGTCGTTGTCGTCCTCATTGCCGAAGAGGCTGTTGCTGACGGCCTTTCCCGCACAGTTCATGTCGCCCTTGGCAAGCAGGCCGAGCACGGTGTTGTACATGGCATTATGAGCCTTGATTTGCTCGTTGCCAGAGTTTATTGTGACATTTACAAACTTCGCAATGCGCACCTTGTCTATGTGGGTTGACTGTGATATAGCCCTTTCAATGTTCTTCATGTTTGCGCCGCCGCCCGTGACGATGATGCCGCCCAGGAGGCGGTCGTAGTATTCGTCGGGAATCTGGTAGCGCACGTTCTCAATGATTTCCATCATGCGGCCTTCCACAATCTCTATGAAGCGGCGGCTCTCCACCTGGCGCTCCGGGTCGATGGAGTATTTCAGCGTGGGGTCGATGTCGTTGTTGTCGGTGTAGGCCGAGGCATACTTCAGCTTCATGGCCTCGGCATCGCTCTCTTCCATCTGCAGCGAGGCAATGTCCTTGGTGACGTTGTTGGAGCCAAGGGGAATGACGGCCAGGTGGCGCAGCACATTCTTCCAGAACACGCTGACGGTGGTGGTGTCGGCACCGATGTCTACCAGTGCGCATCCAGAGCGCTTCTCGGTCTCGGTGAGCACGGCATTGGCTAATGCCAAGGGTGCGAGATACATCTCGGCCACGTTGATGTTGGCCGTTTCAAAACAGTTGTTCAGGTTCTGGAAGAATGACTTCCTTACCAGTATGTTCAGGAAGTTGCCCTCCAAGTGTGAAGCCCTGATGCCCACGGGGTCCATCTGCATGTGGCTGTCCACCTTGTATTCCAGCTCTGCCACGTCCAGAATCTTCTGGTCGGCATACTCCAGGTTGCGGTTGGTGTCCATGAGTTCAGCCACCATCTCCTGTGTGATGATGGTGTCTTCAGGCATGTCGCGCTGTATGGTGTTGCGCACCGAGCGCAGCGACTGTCCGCCCACGCCCACGAACACCTGCACTATGCGTGTCTTGAGCTGGGCCTCCAGTTTCTTGACAATGTCCTGCAGGCACTGCGCAGTTTTGTCAATGTTGTACACCACGCCCTTGCGGATGATGGAGGTGCTGTCCTCCCTTACCATGGCAAGCACCGAGATGCTGCCGTCGGGCTTCTTCTGTCCGGCAATGCCGGTTATCTTAGATGAACCGAGCTCTATTGCCACGATGAAATCTTTCAGTTCTGACACCATAGTATTTACGATTTATTTATTTTCGATTTACTTATTTACTATTTACGATTTGTTGCTTACGTTACCTTATCTCTTCTTGCAGACAATCTGGTTGCTGTATTCCACGCTGATGCGCGAGTACTTGTTCCAGCCCACCTGGCTCAGGCCATAGTCATAGAACTTGCGCAGGCGCTCCAGCTTCTTCCTGATGTTTCTTGGCTGCCCCAGGTAAATGATGTGGTTGCCCACCCTGGGCACCATTTCGATGGTGCTGTCCTGCAGCACGTTGAGCTGCTCTATCTGGTTGCGCCAGAAGTCGTCGGTCATAATCATGCGCCCTATGGGTGCCAGCACCCGTGCCGCGTATGGCTGCGAGATGCATCCTGTTGCCACCATGAGGTTGCAGGCATAGTCAGTGCCGTGCATGGGCTTGCCGTCTTCGTCGACATAATAGTCTGCGCCCCCGTCGGCCATCACCCTTATCACGGGCACCCTCTCGCTGACACGAATGTTAACCTGACCGTCCTGAGTCTTGTAGCACTCGGCCTGGCCTATCAGCTCCTGCCGGCACAGCATCTCCTCCATATTCCTCAGGTTTACGTTGGTCATCTTTTGTCCAACGGGATATATACCTCCGGCAATGAGCGTATGCTTCACTTTGTCGGCAGAAAGGAAGCCCCTTATCACGCCCTGCTCTATGCTGATGCGCACATCGGTGCACACTACGTCCTGCCCGGCGCCGCGACTCAGCACCGTGGCTGCCAGCACCAGGTAGGCAGCAATGCCCACGTTGACCGTCACAAGGAGTGTCTTCTTCCAGTTTATCATGCAGCTAACAGTCCTCTATTTTTTCTTTCTCTTCAGTATGCTTGCTATCTGCGGCACCATCTCGTCCAGGTCGCCGGCTCCGAGCACCATCAGTACGTCGAAGTCGCGGCTCTTCACCAATGGCAGGACATCGTCCTTGCTGATGAGCTGTTTCTTCACGTCTTCGCTGACGGCATCGTATATCAGTTGCGAGGTGACGCCGGGTATTGGCTTCTCGCGTGCGGGGTATATATCGGTAATGATGACCTCGTCGAGCAGGCTCAGCGCCTGGGCAAACTCGCGGTAGAAGTCGCGGGTGCGGCTGTACAGGTGGGGCTGGAAGATGGCCGTGATGTGGCGGTCTTTATACAGCTGCCGCATGGAGCGTGCGCTCTGCAGAATCTCATTGGGATGGTGGGCATAGTCGCTGAGGAACACCAGCTGCGGGGTTTTTATCTTGAAGTCGAACCTGCGGTCCACGCCGCTGAAGGAGAGCATGCCCACGCGAAGCTCGTCGGCAGTGCACCCTGCCAGCTGGGCCATGGCCATGGCGGCGATGCCGTTCTCAATATTGATGGGCACGGGCTGTCCCAGCTCAATGTTCTTCACGTTCTCTATGGGCGAGATGAAGTCGAACATGATGGTGCCGTCCTCTATGCGGATGTTCTCTGCGTGGAAGTCGCCCTCGTCGCGGCTGTAGTCATAGCGGCGCACGCCGGGCTGCAGGTTCTCCTTCATCTCCAGTCCGCGGTGTATGATGAGCGCGCCCTCCGGCTGTATCAGCTCGGTGTAGTGGCGGAAGCTCTCAAGGTAGGCCTCCTTGGTGCCGTAGATGTCGAGGTGGTCGGGGTCGGTAGAGGTGATGACGCTCATGAAGGGTGACAGCCAGTGGAAGGAGCGGTCGTACTCGTCGGCCTCGATGACGACGAAGTCAGACTGCGGACTCACGATGTAGTTCGTGCCGTAGTTCTTGGTTATGCCCCCGAGGAAGGCGTTGCAGTCCAGGTGGCTCTGGTGCATGATGTGTGCACACATGCTGCTCGTGGTGGTCTTGCCGTGGGTGCCGGCCACGCAGAGGCCCCGCATCTGGCGCGTCAGTGTGCCCAGCACCTGTGCCCGCTTCTGCACCTCGAAGCCGTTCTCGCGGAAGAAGACCAGCTCCTTGTGGGTCTCGGGGATGGCCGGGGTATAGACCACCAGTGTGTGCTTGGGGTTCTTGCAGATGTGGGGAATCTCGTCCACGTTCTCCTCGTAGTGCAACAGGGCGCCTTCCTTCTCTAATCGGCGGGTAAGCTCTGTCGGGGTGCGGTCGTAGCCGCCCACCACCAGTCCGCGACTGATGAAGTAGCGGACAATGGCGCTCATGCCGATGCCTCCTGCACCGATGAAGTAGACGGCTTTCAAGCCCCCTAACTTAGGGGGCTGGGGGGTTGAGCACCCCTCCATTTTTATGTTTTCTTTTTCCATTATGTTTTGTCTGTTTCGATTGTTCAGACCCCCAACCCCCTAACTTAGGGGGCGAAGGGCCAGGGCTATTACTTCCTTTGCAATGATGGCAGCCGAGTCGGGCAGGGCCATCTTCAGCACGTTCTGGCTGAGGCTCTTCAGCTTGGCATCGTCGCGGGCCGTGGCGATGGCCAGCTGGATGAGTTTCTCCGGAGCCTCGCTGTCCTTCACGTACAGTGCCGCGTCGCGGTTAACAAGCGCCATGGCGTTCTTTGTCTGGTGGTCCTCAGCCACGTTGGGGCTGGGCACCAGGATGACGGGCTTGCCGATGAGGCAGAACTCCGAGATGCTGCTGGCACCGGCACGGCTTATGACCAGGTCGGCAGCCTTGTAGGCAGCGGCCATGTCGGTGATAAAGGTTTGAGGGTTGAGGTTTGAGGGTTGAGATTTGAGGGTTGATAGGCGCTGGGCAATCTCCTCGCTGTAGTATTTGCCCGTCTGCCAGATGAACTGCATGCCCGAGTCCTCTATCTCCTTGAGGTGCTGCAGCACGCTCTCGTTGATGGTGCGTGCACCGAGGCTGCCGCCAACAAGCAGGATGGTCTTCTTGTCGGGGGCAAGGCCGAACTGCTTCAAGGCCTCCTCGCGGGTTATGTCAGAGTCAAGCAGGCTCTGCCTCACGGGGTTGCCGGTAAGCATTATTTTCTCCTTCGGGAAGAAGCGCTCCATGCCCTCGTAGGCCACGCAAATCTTCTCTGCCTTGGCTGCCAACTGCTTGTTGGCCAGTCCGGCGTAGCTGTTCTGTTCCTGTATCAGCGTGGGAATGCCCAGGCTGTTGGCAGCTCCCAGGGCTGCGCTGCTGGCATATCCGCCCACGCCCACGGCCACCTGCGGCTTGAACTCGCGCAGTATCTGCTTAGCCATGCGCTTGCTCTTGAGGTAGTCAAGGGCCACGCCGATGTTGCCCGGTTTCCACAGGGGGCGCAGGAAGCCGCGAATGGGCAGACCCTTTATCTCGTAGCCGGCCTGGGGCACGCGCTGCATCTCCATGCGTCCCTCGGCGCCAATGAAGAGAATCTTGGCCTCCGGCTGAAGCTCGCGGATGGCATTGGCTATGGACACGGCGGGAAAGATATGTCCGCCTGTTCCTCCGCCGCTTATTATGACTCGAAGTGGTTTATCCATTGTCTTTTGTGGGTGAAGTTGGTTTTGTGGGTGATGTGGCAGTTTCGCGCATCTTTGCCGAGCGGCTCACGCTAAGTATTGCTCCTATGAAGGCGCAGCTCATGAGAGTGGAGGTGCCTCCCTTTGACACAAGGGGCAGCGGCTGTCCTGTAACCGGACCGATGCCCACCGCCACCATCATATTGATAGTGGCCTGTGCCACCAGCATCAAGGCAAGGCCCATGACGAGGAATGCCGGGAAGTTGTTCTCGCACCTTCCTGCTATGCGTGCCGCCCTGAAGAGCAGTATGATATAGAGGAACACCACGACGATGGCACCGATGAGGCCCATTTCCTCAATGATGATACTGAAGATGAAGTCTGAGAATGCCTGCGGCAGGTAGTCGCGCTCCACACTGTTGCCCGGCCCTTTTCCGATGATGCCCGACGAGGCTATAGCCATGTTCGAGTGGCCCACCTGGAAGTTCTCGCGCAGGTTGTATTCCTTTGGGTCGTCTGGGCGGTCGTTATGCTTTAGCAGACGGTTGCGCCAGGTGCCAAAGCGGTGGAACAGCGACTGTCCCTCCTCATCGCTGTCGCTGTCTGCCTGAGCCGTGGCAGCTGCCTGTGGTGCCGCTGCGTTGGCACCATTGTTGCTTTCGTCCATGCTGCCAAGGGCAAACACCATGAGCAGGAATACTCCTACCAGCAGCAGGCCTGCTCCTGTGAGCTTGCCAAGCTGCTTCATGGGCACGCGGGCAATGAACATCATTATGAATATCACGGCGAAGAGCATCACTGCCGTTGACAGGTTTTCCAGACCTATTAGCACCACAGTCGGCACTACGAGCCAGAGCACATACTTCATGGCCTTAGGGTCGGCCCCGGAACCGTCGTTGAACTGCATGGCGCTGAGAATCTGGGCAGTGGCCAGCACCATGGTGCCCTTGGCCAGCTCTGACGGCTGGAAAGTGAATCCCGGCAGCTGTATTACGCGGTTGGCTCCGTTTATGCTCTCTCCAAACGCCAGCACCCATAGCAGGGTGGCGTAAGAGAGCAGCAGGAACAGGGGTGTCACCACCTTGAAGTAGCGGCAGGGAATGTTCAGTATGACGATGGCAATGAGCAATCCGACGATTATTGTGCCCGCATGGTAGATGATGGGGCCCATGAAGTTCTGGCTCTTGTACGACAAGGTGCTTGAGGCCGAGAACACCTCAATGATGCTTATCACGCACAGGAAGAAGAACACCATCCAGATGCCCTTGTCGCCCTTGAAGAGATTGCCTATCTTTCTGTTCACCTTGTTGATTTACGATTAACGGATTAACGGATTTTCGATTTACGATTTGGCCTATAGATTTCTTACCAGCTCCTTGAACTGCTCGCCCCTGTCCTCCATGTTCTTGAAGAGGTCGAAGGAAGCGCAGCATGGTGACAGCAGCACGGTGTCGCCCGTCTGTGCCAGCTCGTAGCAGGCCTCCACGCACTCCTTCATGGAGTGGGTGTCGCGCACTGGCAACTGCAGCTGGTCGAAATTCTGGTGGAGCTTGGTGTTGTCGGCTCCGAGGTACACTATGGCCCGGCACTTCTCCTTCACCAGCGGTATTATGGGCGCATAGTCGTTGCCCTTGTCCTTGCCGCCGATGATGAGCACCACGGGAGTGTTCATGGAGTCAAGTGCATACCAGCATGCATCAACATTGGTAGCCTTGGAGTCGTTGACATAGTGCACGCCCCTCACGTCGCACACCTTCTCCAGCCGGTGCTCCACGCCGGGGAAGTCACTGAGCGACTTGCGTATCACCTCTTTCTTTATACCGGCCACGTTGGCGGCAATGCCGGCAGCCAGCGAGTTGTATATGTTGTGGCGGCCCCTGAGGCTCAGCGACTCCTGCTCCATGTTGAAGGGTTCAGGCTTCTCAATGGTGTACTTGCCCTGCTCTATGTAGGCTATGTTGCCATTGTGCCTAAGTTCGCTGAAGGGGTACTTAACAGCCTTGATGTCGTATTTCTCCAGCTCGCGGCTGACGACGGGGTCGTCGTTCCAGTAGACGAAGGCATCGTCGGCCGTCTGGTTCTGCAGTATGCGCATCTTTGCGTCCACGTAGTTCTGCATCTTGAAGTCGTAGCGGTCCAGGTGGTCGGGCGTGATGTTGAGCAGCACGGCAATGTTTGCCCGGAACTTGTACATATTGTCAAGCTGGAAGGAGCTAAGCTCAATGACATAGTATTCGTGGGGCTCCTCAGCCACCTGTAGCGCCAGCGAGTGGCCAATGTTCCCGGCCAGGCCCACGTCGTAGCCCGCATCGCGGAAGATGTGGTAAATCAGGCTCGTCGTTGTTGTCTTGCCGTTGGAGCCGGTGATGCATATCATCTTCGACGTGGTGTAGCGGCCTGCAAACTCTATCTCGCTGATGATGGGTATGCCCTTCTCTATGGCTTTCTTCACTATGGGAGCCGTGTCGGGTATGCCGGGGCTCTTAATGATTTCGTCGGCAGTGAGGATAAGCTCCTCCGTGTGGCCGCCGTCCTCCCAGGGAATGTCGCGCTCAGAGAGCATCTGCTGGTAGCGCGGGGCTATCTTCGCCATGTCGCTAACGAACACGTCGAAGCCCTGCTTCTTGGCCAGCACGGCGGCACCGGCTCCGCTCTCCCCGGCTCCGAGGATGACGATACGACCCTCCCCCGGCCCCTCCCTGTGAGGGAGGGGAGAGGTTAGCTTTGCTGATTTATTGCTACTTTTATTCATATATTTTTATTCCTTTTTGTTGTCTATCAGGGAGGGGCAGGGGGTTGGTCTTCACCTCACCTTCAGCGTAATTATTGTTATAGCCGCGAGGATGATGGTTGTAATCCAGAAGCGGATGGTTATCTTCGACTCGTGGAAGGGGCGCTTGGGCCAGCCTTTCAGTATGTAGCGCGAGGTCTGGTCGAGCTGTGAGTTCAGCTTGCGGAAGTTGTCGTGAATGGGCGTTGCACGGAACACGCGGACGCGCTGCCCCTTGCGCTTCATCCACTTGAACCACTGCGTCTGAATGATGACGCTGAGGCTCTCCACGAAGAAGATGCCGCAGAGTATGGGCAGCAGCAGCTCTTTGTGGATTATGACGGCACAGACACCTATGACTCCGCCGATGGTGAGCGACCCGGTGTCGCCCATGAACACCTGTGCCGGGTAGGCGTTGTACCACAGGAAGCCAACCATGGCCCCCACGAAGGCACACAGGAACACCACCAGCTCCTCGCTGTGAGGTATGTACATTATGTCAAAGTAGCTGGCATAGCCAATGTGGCTGCTCACGTAGGCCAGTATGCCGAGAGCCACACCTATGATGGCACTGTTGCCGGCACACATGCCGTCCATGCCGTCGTTGAGGTTGGCGCCGTTTGACACGGCTGTGACCACGATGATGGTCATCAGCACGAAGAGAATCCAGCCGGCGGCCACCTTGTGCTTGCCCACGAACGACATTATCTCGGAGTAGCTCAGGTTGTGGTGCTTGGTGAAGGGAATGGTGGTATGCAGCGACTTATGGGCCTGCTGCTCGTGGCTCACCACCTCTGTCTGCTGACCGTTGGCGGAAGGGGCGCTGATGTTCTCGCGCATCACCACGTCGGGGCTGAGGTAGAGCGTCAGGCCCACGATGAAGCCTATCGACACCTGCCCTATGATTTTATACTTGCCTTTCAGTCCGCCCTTGTCGCCCCTGAAAATCTTGATGTAGTCGTCCATGAAGCCGAGGAAGCCCAGCCAGAGTGTGGTGGCTATCATCAGAATGAGGTAAATGTTCCTGAGCCTGCCAAGCAGCAGCACCGGCACCAGCATGCTCACAATGATGATGATGCCGCCCATGGTGGGCACGCCCTTCTTCTCCACTCCGAAGGGGTCTATATCCGGGTCGCGCTCAGTCTCAAAAATCTTGCGGCGCTTCATCCACTTGATGAACTTCCCGCCAAACCAGGCCGAGATGAGCAGCGACAGTATCAAAGCCAGCAGCGCACGGAAGGAGATGTAGCTCCACAGGTGCGAGCCGGGTATGTTGAAGTCTTCTAAGAATCGAAACAGGTAGTACAGCATATTAAGCTCTAATTTTTTCTATTCAGTCTGTTCAGCCCCCCACCCCCGCTAACTTAGGGGGCTAAGAGTCACTTCCCTCACCACCTCGCGGTCGTCGAAGTGGTGCTTCACGCCCTTTATCTCCTGATAGTCCTCGTGGCCCTTGCCGGCAATGAGGATTACGTCGCCCTTCTGTGCCATCATGCATGCAGTGCGTATGGCCTCGCGGCGGTCTGTGATGCTCACCACCTTCTTCATCTGCTGCGGAGTCAGTCCGGCCAGCATGTCGTTGATGATGTCCTGCGGCTCTTCGAAGCGTGGGTTGTCGCTGGTAATGATGACGCGGTCGCTCTGCTTGACGGCCTCCTGGGCCATCAGCGGACGCTTGCCCTTGTCGCGGTTGCCGCCCGCTCCGCACACGGTGATGACCTTGGGTGAGATCTGGGATTTGAGGGTTGAGGGCTGGGATTTTCCCTGCAGCACCTCATGGATGGCGTTGAGCACGTTCTCCAAGGCATCGGGGGTGTGGGCATAGTCCACTATGGCGGTCCAGCCCTCGGGCGAGGCTATGGGTTCCAGCCTGCCTGCCACGCTCTTCAGCGTGCTCATGACGACGAGCACCTCCTCAGGCTCCTTGCCCAGCATGATGGCGGCGGCGTAGACGGCAAGCAGGTTGCTCACGTTGAACTTGCCGATGAACTGCACGCCCACCTCGTGGCCGTCAATCTCCAGGTACATGCCCTCGAAGTGGCACTCCACGATGCGCGCCTTGAAGTCGGCCATCTGCCTCACGGAGTATGTCTTCACCGTGGCCTTTGTGTTCTGCACCATGAAGAGGCCGTTCTTGTCGTCGGCATTGGTGATGGCAAACGACCCCTTTGGCAGCGAGTCGAAGAACATCTTCTTCGCGTTGCGGTAGTTCTCCACCGTCTTGTGGTAGTCCAGGTGGTCGCGGGTGAGGTTGGTGAAGATGCCTCCGGCAAACTTCAGCCCTCCTATGCGCTGCTGTGCAATGGCGTGGCTCGAGCACTCCATGAAGGCATACTCGCAGCCCTCGTCAACCATCTGCGCCAGCAGCCTGTTCAGCTCTATGGCATCGGGCGTGGTATGCGTGGCTGGTATGGGCTTGCCGTTGATATAGTTGCACACGGTGGAGAGCAGTCCGCACTTGTGGCCCAAGGCCCTGAACATATTATATAATAATGTGGCGATGGTGGTCTTGCCGTTGGTGCCGGTAACGCCCACCAGCGTCAGCTTCTCCGACGGGTTGCCGTAGAAGGCTGTTGCCACAGGGCCTACTGCCGTCTCGGTGGAAGAGACAGTAACAATGGTAGCACTCCCACAAGAAGAGGCATCTGCTCCCTTCCCTACAGGGGACTCCTCGCACAGTATGGCGGCGGCTCCTTGCTCAATGGCCTTGGCTATATACTGGTGGCCGTCGGTCTGAGTGCCGCGCATGGCTACGAAGAGGTGTCCTTTCTCCACCCGGCGTGAGTCAATGTCCACACCGGTTATCTCCACGTCAAGGCTTCCCTCCACGCTCACCGTCTTTATGTTCTTTAAGATATCGCTCAGTCTCATATTTTAATTCCTCATTTTCTCATTCTCTCAATTTCCCAATGCCAGTTCGCAGGTCATGCCCTCGCCAATGGGCAGTCCCTGCGGAATGCTCTGGCTTCTCACGCGCCCTGTACCCCTGATGTGCACCCTCAGTCCGAGCTGCTCCAGCAGGAACACGGCGTCTCTTGCCCCCATGCCTTCAACAGAGGGCATGGTGCCCTGTGAAAAGGCCATCTGGCTCAGTGCCACGCCGTCGGTATTGGTCGTAGCCTGTCCCCACACGGTCTGTGCGTTGGCGTGTGCCAGCCATTCGTCGTTGGTGTTTACACCAAGGTTGCTCAGCACGAAGTCGGCAGCCACCACGTCGCCGTTCTTCACATCTGGCACCATGACGGCATTGGCCTGGCGTGCACGCGCTGCCACCATCCTGACATTGTTCGACATTACCCCCTCGGCAATGTCGTGGAACACGCTGCCCGACACCAGTCCTCCGCTGGCAGGCTTGCTCGTGGTCTTCACGCACACGATGCAGGAGTACTTGGGGTTGTCGGCGGGGAAGTAGCCGCAGAAGCTTAGCCAGTGGCACCTCACTCCCGAATGGTAGCTGTACTCATTGTCCGAGACCTGTGCCGTGCCCGTCTTTCCCGCCACGGGGAAGTCGCGGCATCCGGCCCTGGCCCCCAGGCCCTGGCTCACCACGTGGGTCAGTATGGTCTGCATGGTATGTATGGCCTCCGGCCGTGCTATCTGCTCCTTCAGCACCACGGGTTCAAACTCCTCTATCACCTCCCCGTCCTTCATCACCTGCTTCACGAATCTTGGCTGCATCATGCGGCCGTTGTTGGCAATGGCGTTGTAGAAAGCCAGGGTGTTGATGGGGGCTATCTGCGTCTCGTAGCCTATTGACATCCAGGGCAGGGTGGTGGCATACCAGTTGGCAGCCCTGCGTCCGTCGCCGTTCTGCGGGTTGCGAATGTTGGGCTTGCGATATTCGTTGAGGCCTATGCCCAGGTCCATGCCTATGCCCACCCTGTTCAGACCGTCCACATAGCGCTGCGGGTTGCTGCCGTAGCAGTGTTCTATGATGTGGCTTATGCCAATGTTCGAGCTTACCTCCATGGCCCTTGCCATGGTGATGCTGCCGTATCCTCCGCGGTGATGGTTGTGGTCTCTCATCCATGCCCCGTGCATCTGCACGGCACCGTTGCCGGTGTTTATGACATAGCTGGTGTCGGTGAGTCCGTCGTCAAGAGCCACGAGCATAGATGCCGTTTTGAACACCGAGCCAGGCTCGCAGCGGTAGCCCAGCGCGTTGTTCAGGCGCTCGCGGTACTGTCCGTCGCTGGTGCGCTCCATGTTCACTATGGCCTTCACGTCGCCCGTCTGCACCTCCATCAGAATGGCCACTCCCATGATGTGGTTGCGCAGGTTCAGCTCCTTGAGCAGAGCCTGCTCGGCCAGGTCCTGCATGCCCACGTCAATGGTGGTAACGATGTCGGCGCCGTCCACGGGCGGGGTGGTTATTACAGACACCATCTTGTTCCTTATCTTCTGCACGTGGGCTATGCCATACTGCCCCTTGAGCAGCGAGTCGCACATCAGCTCAATGCCATAGCGGGCAGTGTCGCGCGAGCCTATGGTGCGCTCGGCCAGCGAGCCAAACGGGTGGCGGCGGGCAGGGTAGGGGGTGCCTGAGAATCCGCCCTTGTTGGCAGGAAGACGGAAGAAGGGCAGCTGCTGAACGGCGCGGAAGGTGGCATAGTCAACCTTGCGCGGCCACACCTTCCAGTATCTACGCTTCTCGTTGAAGCCCTTCATAAGGTGCTGGCGGAACTCCTCCGCCGTCTTCTGCGGGAATATATCGTGAAGGCCCAGGCAGATGCTGTCCAAGCTCTGGAACCACAGCGTGTCGCGCTTGTGGGTCCAGGCCGTGTCCTCGGGCACATTGCGCTGGTAGCCGGCCTTGAAGTCAATGAATATCTCGTACTCAGGAATGCTGCCTGCCAGCAACTGCCCGTCGCAACTGAGGATGTTGCCGCGGTTAGGTTTCCTTATGCTGTCGGCGGTGCTGATCTGGTTGGCAGCAACAGCTTCCCAGTATGACTTGTCGGCAGTCATGGTATAAGCGGCCTTGCCTATCACGGCAAAGCCTGCAATAGTCAGGATTACGGCTACTACGAGGTAGCGGGGCATCACTTTTTCCTTAACGAACTTACTCATACTTCTTACTTCTTACTTATTCACTTCTCACTTCAATAATGTATGGCGGCTGCTGGCTTTTCTGCAGCAGTGTGTCGCCTGTTTGCCTCAGCATGTCAATGATGTTTCCCTGCCGGCACATCCTTGTGAGGTTGCTTGAGCTGCTCAGCGACTGGAACTTGGCGTCAATGAGTTTCTTCTCTAACTGGCTTATGTCAATGGCATCCTGCTGGCACTGGTATCTCACAGCCACGTAGGCCGTTGTGATGAACACTACGAGCATGATGAGCCAGATGTGCCCCTTGGCCAAAGCCCAGAGGTAGTCGCCTCCGAGAATGTCACGGAAGCGCAGGGAGGCCGACGACTCATCATCGGACTCCTTCACCTGCTTTTTCATCTTCTGCAGGGTGCTCATATTTTCCTCAGCCTTCTGCTCGTCAGCGGCCTGTTCCTTCTCGGTCTGCTCGGCTACTGGCTGCTGCTCCTGGGGCTGGGTTTCCTCGGACTGTAAGTCCTGGGCACTCGTGTCGGCCATTCTTAATTACCTATTAATATTATTCAATACTTCTCACTTATCACTTTTCACTTCTCTCTTCTTTCTCCGCCACCCTCAGCTTGGCACTTCTGCTTCGCGGGTTGCTCTGCTGCTCCTCGGCCGAAGGGGTTATCACCTTTCCCACGGGCCTCAGCGGAGCCTCGGTACGTCCGAAGAAGTCCTGACGGGCCTGTCCTTCGGCGTTTCCTGTGCGCATCACGTTCTTCACCATGCGGTCCTCGAGGGAGTGGTAGGTTATGATGCTCAGTCTTCCTCCCGGCTTCAGCACCTGGCAGGCTGCGTTGAGCATCTGCCTCAGCGCCTCCATCTCGCGGTTCACCTCAATGCGCAGCGCCTGGAACATCTTTGTCACCTCTTTCTTTTCGCGCTCGCGCGCAAAGAGCCGCTCCGTGGCCTCCAGCAGCTGGGTTGTGGTGCTGATGGGCTTTGCCTGGCGGGCTTTCACTATAGCGGCTGCCACCTGCCGGGCGTTGCGTATCTCACCGTAGAGGTAGAGCACGTCGCTGAGCTGCTGCTCGCTGTAGGTGTTCACCACCTGCTCTGCGCTGAGTGTTGCCCGCTGGTTCATTCTCATGTCGAGCGGGGCATCAAAGCGGAAGGAGAAGCCTCGCTCGGCTTCGTCAAGGTGGTGGGACGATACTCCCAGGTCGGCCAGTATTCCGTCAACGGCCTCCACGCCGTAGTAGCGCATCCACTGCTTCAGATACCGGAAGTTGCTCCTCACAAACGTGAACCGTTTGTCTTCAGGAGCGTTCTTCATGGCGTCGGCATCCTGGTCGAAACCGTACAGGTGGCCCTCCGGCCCTAAGCGCCGCAGTATCTCGTTAGTATGGCCGCCACCTCCCAAGGTGACGTCTATATAAAAGCCGTTAGGCTGGATAGCCAGCCCGTCAACGCTTTCAGTCAATAGAACAGGAACGTGATACGACAAGATATTTACGATTTACGGATTTACGATTTGCGGATTTTCGATTTTCGGTTTGTTGCAACAGCGGTAGCAAACTCTACGCTCTGAACTCTACACTCTAAACTCAAAGACTGTCATTTCTCATGATTTCTTTCAGCTTGGCCGAGAAATCTTCCTGGCTCATGAACGGCTCCTCGGCTTTCTCTGCCGCCCATATCTCTATGGTGTCGGTCATTCCGATGAAGCGCACAGCCTGGTTTATGTGTGCCATCTCCAAGTAGCGGTGAGGTATG
Organism: Prevotella sp.; assembly: GCA_017455495.1. GTDB lineage: Bacteria > Bacteroidota > Bacteroidia > Bacteroidales > Bacteroidaceae > Prevotella. The sequence continues at coordinate 4,203 of JAFTAR010000183.1, read as the reverse complement.
AGAAAGCGTCCGTTGCCGTCGAGAGTGAGCGTCTCGGCCTCCTTCATGTACTGGCGGAGCACCATCTTGCCCATGTCGTCCCATTCATTAACGCGTGCACGCAGCGCGTCAACACGCTCGTTCCATACACTCTCAGGGTAGAGCACGAGGCAAGCCTGGTGTATGTCCTTGCGCATTACGAGGGTGTCCTCGCCCTGCGCCTGGAGCACCTTGCGGAAGGTGGCCGGAAGGAACACACGCCCCTTCTGGTCGGTCCTGGCCTCTATGTTTCCTAAGAATCGAATCATGCTCGCCACTGTTTTTTATGTATGGGTTGCAAAGATAGAAATTTTTCCCCACAATCCACCACTTTTCCCCACAAATTTTTCAAAATTCACCTTTTTTTTGTTTTCGACCAACAACGGCTCTTTCTTTTTACACATAAGTCGCGTTGTGTGCATTTTTTGGATACCATATATATATTATAGGTGATGCTACTGGTGCTACTGGTGCTACCGGAACACCTTAACACTCTGAAAGCCAGCTGTTTTGCCGGTAGCACCTTGGCTGCATTGCCACTACCAATGGTGCTACCGGCTGACAGGCCTCCGCATTCCCGTGGGGAGCCTCCGCATTTCCTTGGGGAGCCTCCGCATTCCTGTGGGGAGCCTCCGCATATCCGTGTGGGGCCTCCGCAGCGACTGCTGCTACCGGTAGCACTACCAATAAGTATATAGTGCTACCGCTAACACACTGATTTTCAGTGGCCAGTAGCACGAGTAGCACCAGTAGCACTACTACATATATATAATATAAAAAGGTGTCTACATGTTGATGGCCTGCATCAGTTTGACGGCATCAACATACTGTGCAATGCCCATTGCCACCTTCTTCGCGTCCTGCATGGCATGCACCACTGTGGCCTGGCGGTTGGCCACGTCGCCTCCGGCAAAGACACCCTTGCGGGTGGTCATGCCATAGGGCACCTCGCGGGTGATGAGGAACTTGCGCTCGTCGTTCTCCAAGCCCGACGTGGTGCGCACTATCTTTGTGTTGGGAGTGGCGCCTATGGCCATGATGATATTGTTGGCAGGCAGGGTCTGCAGCGCAGGTTCCTTGCCCGGCTCTGCCGTCTCAAGCACTATCTCCTGTATGTCAAGGTTGTCGTCAACATGTATCTCCTTGATAGATGCCCACCAGTTGAAGTGCACGCCCTCCTTCACGGCATCGTCGTACTCTGCCCTGAGGGCCGACATGGTGTCGATGCCCTCGTTGAAAATCACGTCGACCTTGGCAGCCCCGATGCGCAGGGCAGTGCGCGAGGCGTCCATGGCGGTGTTGCCGCCGCCAATGACCCACACGTGGGCACCCTTGTGCACATGTGTCTCGCTGGGCGACATGAAGCCCTCGGCAATCAGCTCCACGCGGCGCAGGAAGTGGATGGCAAAGCGGATGCCCACCAGGTCGGAGCAGCGCTTGGCACCCTCGCCCTCAGAGATGCAGCGCCCGTTCTGCCAGATGGGAATTTCAAGGGAGCGGGGCTTGCCGAGGCCTGTGCCGATGAAGACGGCATCGAAGCCCTGCTGGAAGAGGCTGTCAACGGTGATCTCCACGCCGACGTGGGTGTTGCGGTGGATGATGACGCCCATCTTCTCAATATAGCGTATCTCGCGGGCCACTACCTCCTTGGGCAGGCGGTATTCGGGTATGCCATAGCGCAGCACGCCGCCACACTGGGCCTCCATCTCGAACATCTCGACGGCGAAGCCCATGCGCGAGAGGTCGCCGGCTACGGTGATGCCCGACGGGCCGGCACCTATCACGGCCACCTTGCCGCGAGTCTTCTCCACGATGTCCTCGTGGGTAAGCTCGTTGTCCGAGTCGAAGTCGGCCACGAAGCGCTCCAGCTTGCCTATGTTCACCGCCTGCCCCTTCTTGGCCAGCACGCAGGCACCCTCGCACTGCTTCTCGTGGCCGCATACACGGCCGCATACGGCGGGCAGGTTGCTCTTGGCCCGGATGATGCTGATGGCATTGCCCATGTTGCCCTTCTTCAACTCGTGAATCCAGTCGGGAATGTCGTTGCTGATAGGGCAGCCCTTCTTGCACTGAGGCACCTTGCAGTGAAGACACCGCTGGGCTTCCTTTATGGCCTCGGCCATGGTGTAGCTCTCGTTTATTTCTTCCTTGAATCTCATATCTGATGTATATATTTATTAAATATGTGTGCAAAGTTAGCACAAAATCATGAGACTAAAGAAGAAAGTTGATGAAAAATTTGCCGAGCTGCCATAGAGGAAAATACAAAAAACGCAAAAATATGCAGAAATGTTTGGCGATATGCAAAAAAAGATGTACTTTTGCAGCCCATTAATGCATAAATATACTTTTTATGAAGGTAAAGAACTCGCGATTAGAAACGCTCCGACTGCTCATCTCCACACAGCAGATAGGCAGTCAGGAAGAGTTGCTCACCGCTTTGAAGAAGAAGGGCTTCACACTGACACAGGCCACCCTGAGCCGCGACCTGAAGCAGCTGAAGGTGGCAAAGGCCTCGACACTGAGCGGACAGTACATCTACGTATTGCCCAACGAGACCATGTACCGCAGGGTGAGCAAGCCCCAGCAGGGAAACGACATCATGGCAACGTCGGGGCTTATAAGCTTGCAGTTCTCGGGCAACATAGGAGTCATAAAGACACGTCCGGGCTATGCCAGCGCCATTGCCTGGAACATTGACCACAGTGAGTTTGAAAGCATCTTAGGCACCATAGCCGGCGACGACACCATATTTATTGTAATGGCCGACGACACCACTCGCGAGAAGGTGGTGCAGGACATCAGCACAATAGTGGAAATAACACGGGAGTAGGCAACGACAACAATGGAACAGGAAAACGATATTGAAGTGCTTGTGGCAGGGCCGGAGCACGAAGTTTATGTAGACACCATCCTCAACACAATAGCTGAGGCTGCAAAGGTGAGGGGAACGGGCATTGCCAAGCGCACCCACGAGTACGTGGCAAAGAAAATGCAGGAGGCAAAGGCCGTCATAGCCCTAAGGAAGAGCGACGGGCGCTTCGCCGGATTCAGCTACATAGAGACGTGGGAGAAGAAACACTTCGTTACCACCAGCGGACTCATTGTCCACCCCGACTTCCGCGGACTGGGCCTGGCCAAGCGCATCAAGGACATGACCTTCACACTGGCACGCACACGATGGCCGCACGCAAAGATATTCTCGCTGACCAGCGGAAAGGCCGTGATGAAGATGAACACACAGCTGGGCTACCTGCCCGTAACCTTTGCCGACCTCACCGAGGACGAGGCCTTCTGGCGTGGCTGCGAGGGATGCGTGAACTACCCCGTGCTGAAGGAGCGCGACCGCAAGTTCTGCATCTGCACGGCAATGCTGTTCGACCCCACAGAGCACCTGCCGGCAAAGATTCCCGAGGAGGTGCTCGCAAGAATAAGGCACTTAGAGGCTCTGGAAGAATGCTAACCCCCTAAGTTAGGGGGTTGGGGGTCTGAACAAGCGTAGGCTCCTGCAAATCAAACAAATAAAAATGTGGTCTGATAATTCGCTTGTTCAGACCCCCACCCCCCTAACTTAGGGGGCGAGAAATATGACAAAGAAAAAAGTTGTCGTCGCCTTCAGTGGCGGCTTGGATACGTCCTACACGGTGATGTATCTCGCAAAGGAGAAAGGCTATGAGGTATATGCCGCATGCGCCAACACAGGCGGCTTCTCGGCCGAGCAGTTGAAAACCAACGAGGAGAACGCCTACAAGCTGGGCGCAAAGCAGTACGTGACACTCGACGTGACCCACGAATACTACGAGAAGTCGCTGAAGTACATGATTTTCGGCAATGTGCTGCGCAACAACTGCTACCCCATCTCGGTTAGCAGCGAGCGCATATTCCAGGCCATTGCCATTGCCCGCTATGCCAAGGAGATTGGTGCCGATGCCATTGCCCACGGCTCAACGGGTGCCGGCAACGACCAGATACGCTTCGACATGACATTCCTCGTGATGGCTCCCGGAGTGGAGATTATCACACTGACACGCGACAGGAAACTGACCCGCAAGGAGGAGGTGGACTACCTGAACGACCACGGCTTCACGGCCGACTTCGCCAAGCTGAAGTACTCGTACAACGTGGGCATCTGGGGCACCAGCATCTGCGGCGGCGAACTGCTTGACGCCACGCAGGGACTGCCCG
>JAFTAR010000182.1 GCA_017455495.1 Prevotella sp. | reverse complement strand
GATTAAAAGAATAAAATATGAAGAGACGACTGTTTTTACTTATCTCGCTTCTTATGATTGCAGGCCACACTGTACTGGCGCAGCAAGGGCTGGCGGTTGCCGACGTGTTCAGCCGCTTCGGCCACGAGCGCGGCTGCAAGATGGTAGAGATGCACAACACCACGCTGCGCGGATATGATCTGAGCACATACCAGAGCCTTACCTACCGCACACAGGGCGACGAGATAGCAGCCATGCTTGAGGCTGACCGCCAGAGGGCAAGCAAGATTCGCGAAGTGGTAAGCGACGGACGGGTGAACAGCGGCTACTACATACTGCCGCCATCGGCCGAAGGGCTGAACCGCTACGTGCTCTACACTCAGAAGCAGGACAGGAGCGGAGCCGTAATCTACATTGAGGGCAGGCTTGGCCCCGATGACATACTGAGAATATGCTACCAACGAAGAAATTGAAAACAATTAAAAAGCAATTATCATGAGAAATCTATTCCTTACTGTGGCTCTGGCTATGCCCGTGAGCCTCTTGGCCGAGGTAGCGGCCGACACCACCGTGGTGTACAACGGCAAGCAAATAGTAATCAGCGGTGACTCGCTGGAAACCCGCATCAGCGTCTTCACCCAGGACAGCACACAGATGGTCAAAGCGAGTGAGACAAAGTTTGTGAACAAGCAGGAGATAGAACGCATCTACGTCAGTTCGCCGTTCTTACCTACAAGCACCAGCCAGCTCTATTCGTCCATGTATCCTACAATCTGGTGGGGCACCACATCGCTGTCAACAAACATCGGCAGCAGAGAGAGCAACACATCGAAAGGGGGACTGCACACACGAAGCGGCTTTGAAATAGGATTCACCACGGCAGAGAGCATCTATCCCATCAACAAGCGGGGCGACCTGGTGTTCTCCAATGCTATTCAAATAATCTACAGCAGGCATAATTTCCAGAATAGTGCCTTGCTCACTGGCGACTGCCATAGCCTCGGCTTCGAAGACCGCACACATGCGCCAGCCTCGGCGAACTATATGTCGTATGCCTCCATGCGAATGCCGTTCATGCTGGGCTATGCTCCCACGGCAAACTGGCTGACCGATTGGCTCGACACGCAGTTTGGCCTGGCCCTGGTGCCAGAGTACCGGTTCGGGAAGGCGAGTTACGTGTTCGAACCAGAGGCCTTTGGTGACCCTGTTGAGCAGAAAATGAGGATTCTGCATTGGGGCCTAAACGTCGACCTCAACATGGTGCTTGGCCCAGTAAAGTTTGGTGCAACCGTTGGGCTGCTGCCTGTTTTCAAAACCTCGGAAGGAAAGAAAGCCTACTGCTCGTCTCTGAGCATAGGCATCAACATAGGCGAGCTGTTCGGGAAGCTTAGCCAAAACGGTGCGTTCTGACAGGTGAAAACTGAAAGGGAGGTGAGCACTGCAAGATTAGTGCTCACCTCCCAATTAGTTTTTATGTTTCAGAAAGCTTACTGCAGAGTACCAGCGTTAGCGGCATCAATCATAGTCTGAGAAGCATAGAGGTAAACCTCCACGCGGCGGTTCTGAGCCTTGCCGTCAGCAGTGCTGTTAGAGGCAACGGGGTTCTCCTCGCCAAAGCCCATAGTGCTACGGATCTGAGCGGCGCTGACACCAATCGAAAGCAGATAGTTGGTAACAGCCTGTGCACGCTGCTGAGACAGCTCCAGGTTCTTCTGCACGCTCTGAGCAGCAGAGTAGCCGCGGAACGGGGTGTTGTCGGTATAGCCCTGAATGGCTACGTCACAGTCGGGGTTGGGGATAAGGACCTCATTGGCAAACTGTGAGAGCGAAGTGCGGGCAGTGCTGCTCAGTGTTGAGCTGCCAGAAGTGAAGAGGATGCCCGAATCGAAGGTAACCTTCACGGCCTGCAGACCGTTTGCATCGGTAACACTCTGCACCTGGGCGTTCTGCACGGCCTGGGCCTGAGCCTTCACCTTGTCCATGTGGCGACCGATGAGAGTACCGGCTGTTGCACCTACGGCAGCACCGATGGCAGCACCTACGCCAGTGTTACCGGCAATACGGCCAACAACTCCGCCAAGAACGCCACCGCCAAGAGCACCGAGACCGGCTCCCTTCAGGGCGTTGCTGCAACTCTGAAGCATCAGTCCTGCGCAAAGGGCAAGGATGATTGTTTTCATTTTCTTCATAATCAATTCTAATTTTAAGTTGTTAAACAATAGATATTCCTCTGATTTGGTGGTGCAAAGATAGCTAAAAGTTGGCATTCACACCTTAAATAGACCTTTTTTTTGCTCACGCTTAATCATTTTTAACTCTGTGCCGCCGTTACTCATTATAAAGTATTAGTACTTTTGCAGCCAAATAGAGAAAACAACATAAGAAACCGGTAAAAAAACAGTAATTATCACCGTGGGTATAATAATTGGAATAGACGTGGGAATATCCACCACGAAGATTGTGGGGCTGCGCGACGGCAAACCTTCTGCCCCCATACGCATCACCGCTGCCGACCCTATCACCTCGCTCTACGGAGCCTTCGGCAAGTATCTTCACGACAACGAGATTGAGCTTTCCGAAGTGGAGCACGTAATGCTGACCGGTGTTGGAGCGGCCTACGTGAAGGGCAACGTGTACGGCGTGAACACCACCCGCTGCGACGAGTTTGTGGCCGATGCCCTCGGTGCCCGCTATGAGAGCCACCTTGACCACGCCATAGTGGTGTCGATGGGCACCGGCACCTCGTTTGTGATGTGCAACGGCGATGACATAAGCCACATTGGCGGCATAGGCATTGGCGGAGGCACGCTGCAGGGCCTGTCGCGCATAATGCTGAACACGGCCGACATAAAGCAGATTTCAGCCCTGGCAATGCAGGGTGACAGCAGCCACATAAACCTGCGCATTGGCGACATAACGGCACAGCCGCTGCCGGGCCTGCCTATGGAGGCTACGGCTTCCCTCTTTGCCAGCGCCAAGAACGACGCCTCGAAGGAGGACATAGCCGCAGGCATCATCACTATGGTGCTGCAGAGCATCGGCTCGGCTGCAGTGCTTGCAGCGCAGGGCACGGGCTGCCGCGATATGGTACTCATTGGCCACCTGTCGCTGCTGCCGCAATGCAAGGAGATTTTCCCCGCTCTGGAAAAACTCTACAAAGTTAGGTTCCACATACCCAAATACTCGCAGTACTGCACGGCTATCGGGGCGGCGCTGGCGTATGGAAAATGAGAAAATGAGAGGTTGAGAAAATGAGAAAGGTGTTGTCAATACTGTTGTTCCAGTTGTTCGCAGGGGCTGCTGCGGCTCAGACATTGCCCGCTGACAGCGTGGGCACGGACAGCCTGAGAACAGACAGCGTGGCTGCCGACTCGGTGGCAAAGAAAGAAACAAAATACGACAAGCTGCTGAAGAAGGGCGGCACGGAGCTGAGGGGGCTGTTTACCGTGAGGCACATAGAGGACAAGTACTACTTCGAGGTGCCCGACTCGCTGCTGGGACGCCTGTTCCTGGCCGTGACACGCTTCACCGCCGTGCCCCAGGACTTCGGACAGTTCGCAGGCGAGGAGATAACCCACTGCGCCGTGTACTTCGAGCAGCGCGACAGCACGAAGCTGCTCATGAGGCAGTACGTGCAGAGCCACTTTGCCGACTCCACCGACTGCATAAGCCGCACTCTGGAGCGGGCCACCATAGACCCCATAGTGAACACCTTCGAGGTGATAGGCCGCAACAAGGCCGACGACGCACAGCTCATAGAGGTGACAGCCCTGTTCAACAAAGACAACCACCTCACCTCGTTCCCCTCGTCAAACAAGACTTCACTGAAGGTGGGCGGACTACAGAGCGACGGCACCTTCATAGACACCATAAAGGTGTTTCCCACAAACATCGAAGTGGCCACCACCCGTACCTACGGCTCCAGCCCTGCCCTCTCGCCTGCCTCCAGGACCGGCAACGTCACTATGGCTTTCAACACCAGCATTGTGGTGCTGCCAAAAGAGCCTATGCGCAAACGACTGTGGGACAGCCGCGTGGGCTACTTCGTGAACAACTTTGTGCGCTTCAGCGACCAGCAGCACAAGACCCAGCACGAGTCGTTCATTTCGCGCTACCGCCTCGTGCCCCGCGACAAGAGGAAATACATGCGCGGCGAGCTTACAGAGCCTGTGCAGCCCATAGTGTTCTACATTGACCCCACAACGCCGAGGAAATGGGTGCCCTACCTCATTCAGGGCGTAAACGACTGGAACACAGCCTTCGAGGCCGCAGGATTCAGGAATGCCATCGTAGCCCGCGTGTGGCCTGAGAACGACTCCACAATGAGCCTTGACGATGCCCGCTACAACGTAATCCGCTACCTGCCGTCTGAGACCGAGAATGCCTACGGACCGCGCATCGTTGACCCCCGCTCAGGCGAAATCATAGAGGCCCACATCTGCTGGTACCACAACGTGATGAACCTGCTCACCAAGTGGTATATGGTGCAATGCGGCCCGCTTGACCCCCGCGCCCGCACCATGCATTTCAGCGACGAGCTGATGGGCCAGCTGATACGCTTCGTGAGCAGTCACGAGGTGGGCCACTCGCTCGGACTGAGGCACAACATGGGGGCCTCGTTTGCCACGCCGGTAGAGAACCTGCGCAACAAGCAGTGGGTGGAGCGCAACGGCCACACAGCCAGCATTATGGACTACGCCCGCTTCAACTACGTGGCGCAGCCCGAGGACAACATTTCGCCGCGAGGACTCTTCCCCCGCATCAACGACTACGACCGGTGGGCCATACGCTGGGGCTACCAGTGGAGGCCGGAGTTCAGCAACGAATACGAGGAGAAGGAGGCACTCATGACCGAGACCACGCGCACCCTGAGGGGCAACCAGCGCCTGTGGTTCGGAGGCGAGGGACGCGGACAGGACCCAAGGGCACAGACCGAGGACCTGGGCGACGACAACGTGCTGGCTTCTGAATACGGCATTCTGAACCTTCAGCGGGTGCTACAGAACCTGCCCGTGTGGACCCGCCAGGACAACGAGCAGTACGAGGACCTCACCACGATGTACCGCGCCGTGCAGGATCAGTTCAACCGCTACGTGAACCACGTGATGCGCAACATCGGGGGCTCTTATTCCAACAACCTTCCCGGCCTGGACCCCGTGCAGCCTGTGCCCGCACAGAGGGTGCGCGATGCCGTCCGCTTCATGGGTCAGCAGGTGTTCGGAGGGGCTACTGAGTGGCTCTACCCCGCAAACATCATCAGCAAGACGGGCACCAATGCCACTGCCGACAACAACGCGCGCCAGGACACCCAGCTGGGCCGCATGATGAGTGCCGCAGTGCTGACCACCATAATGCAGAACTCCACCGCTCCTGGCTCTGAGCCACAGCAGGACGTCTACACCCTGCCCCTCTACCTCACCGACCTCTTCAACGCCGTGTGGCAGCCCCTTGACGGACTGAGCATCTGGAGGGCACAGGCCCGCAGGCTGCTGGAGCGCACCTATGTTTTCAACATAAACCAGCTGCTTAACCCCACTGATGACGACCTGAAGACTGCGACTGCCCAGCGGGCCTACAACTCCGACGCCACGCTCTACGTCTACCAGCACCTGCAGCAGGTAGAGCTGTTCTGCCGTCAGCAGCTTGACGGCTGCGAACAGGGCAGCATGAACGCCCTGCACTACGAGGACCTGCTGCGCCAGATAGCGCTCATACGCGAACGCCGCAACACGCCGAGGCGGTAGGAGCATTCACTTTTGAATAGCTTTCAGCACGTTCACGGCCTCTTCCACTGTCGGCACCTCTTCTATCACCATTGAGCGCTTGCCCGACTGTTCCCTCAGCCGGCAGCGGCGCACGTTTGTCATGGCATAGTCTACCAACTGGCCGAAGCAATCGCTTGAATAGTAGGGGCTGTTGCTGTTTGACACGAGATAAAGGAACAACCTGCTCTGCTTGAGCATTATCTTCTCACAGCCCAAAGCCTTGCCCAAGCGCCGCAAAGCAACTACGTGCAGCAGCTCCTCGGCAGGCTTGGGAAGCGGTCCGAAGCGGTCTTCCAGCCGGCGGCGGTAGGCCTTTAGCTCATCGTCGTTGCGGGTGTTGTCAAGTTCCCTGTAGAGCAGCAAGCGCTCTGAGTCGCTGGGCACGTAGAGGTCGGGGAAATACATCTCAAGGTCGCTCTCCAAGGTGCAGTCGGCAACATAGAGATTCTCTCCACGCCCCTCACTATCAGGGAGGGGTTGGGCGAGGGTCCGCTCCTCATTCCTCAGCTCTGTCATAGCCTCGGTGAGTATTTTCTGGTAGGTTTCGTAGCCCAGGTCGCTGATGAAGCCGCTCTGCTCCGCTCCGAGGAGGTTGCCGGCTCCGCGTATGTCAAGGTCCTGCATGGCTATGTTGATGCCGCTGCCCAGGTCTGAGAAGTTCTCTAAAGCCTGCAGACGGCGGCGCGCATCGTCTGGCAGGAGCGACAGCGGCGGGGCCAGCAGATAGCAGAAGGCCTTGCGGTTGCCTCGCCCCACTCGGCCGCGCATCTGGTGGAGGTCGCTGAGTCCGAAGTTCTGGGCACCATTGATGATGATGGTGTTGGCATTGGGTATGTCTATGCCGTTCTCAACGATGGTGGTAGAGAGGAGCACGTCGTAGTCGTAGTTGGAGAAGTCAAGCACTATCTGCTCCAGCTCTTCCGGCTTCATCTGGCCGTGTCCTATGGCTACGCGGCAGTCGGGAATGTTTCTCTTTATCATCTCGTACAGCCCCCGCAGCTCGTTTATGCGGTTGTTCACGAAGAACACCTGGCCGTTGCGGCTCATCTCAAAGTTTATGGCATCGGTTATAATCTCCGACGAGAAGGTGTGTATCTCAGTCTGTATGGGATACCGGTTGGGCGGTGGAGTCTGAATGACGCTAAGGTCGCGGGCCCCTACGAGCGAGAACTGCAGCGTTCGCGGTATCGGCGTGGCACTCATGGTGAGGGTGTCCACATTGTGCTTCAGCTGGCGCAGTTTCTCCTTTGAAGACACTCCGAACTTCTGCTCCTCGTCAATGATGAGAAGGCCCAGGTCGTGGAACTTCACCGTTTTTCCTATCAGCTTGTGCGTACCTATTATAATGTCTATCTTTCCCGCTTCGAGGTCGGTCAGAATCTCTTTTGTCTGCTTTGCAGTGCGTGCCCTTGAGAGGTAGTCCACCCTTACCGGCATGTCCTTCATGCGGTTGCTGAAGGTGTTGTAGTGCTGATAGGCCAGCACCGTGGTAGGCACGAGCACAGCCGTCTGCTTGCCGTCTACGGCAGCCTTGAAGGCAGCCCTCACGGCCACCTCTGTCTTGCCGAAGCCTACGTCGCCGCACACGAGGCGGTCCATAGGCTTGGGGCTTTCCATATCGGCCTTCACGTCAAGCGTGGCCTTAAGCTGGTCGGGGGTGTCCTCATAGAGGAACGATGCCTCCAGCTCGTGCTGCAGGTAGGTGTCGGGACTATAGGCGAAGCCTTTCTGCTTTCTGCGCGAGGCATAGAGGCGTATAAGGTCGCGGGCAATGTCCTTGATATGGTTCTTGGTGCGCTCCTTTAGGCGTTCCCACTGGCCGGTGCCGAGTGTAGACACGCGTGGCGGCTGGCTGCCGTCCTGGCTCTTGTACTTGGATACCTTATATAGGGAGTGGATGCTTACGTAGATGGCATCGCCGCGCTGGTAGATGATTTTTATCATCTCCTGAAACCCACTTTCGGCGGGCAAACCGCCGGACACGGACTGGATTGGCATTCTCACCAGTCCGCCGAACTTGCCCACACCGTGGTCAAGGTGGACCACATAGTCGCCTATCTCAAACTGCTGAATCTCCTTGAGCGTCAGGGCCACCTTGCCACTGCGGGCCTTATCGCTCTTCAGGTTGTACTTATGGAAGCGGTCGAATATCTGGTGGTCGGTAAACAGGCACACACCCAGGTCGTGGTCTATGAATCCCTCGTGCAGAGTGTGGTCCACCCCCTGGAAGTGAAGGCTGTCCTGCTTCTCGCTGAAAATGTCCTTCAGGCGTTCTATCTGCTTCGGGCTGTCGGCCAGCAGGTAGAGCTTGTAGCCCTTCGACTGATAGTTGGCAAAGGTAGTGACCATAAGGTCGAAGTCCTTGTGAAACAGCGGCTGGCAGCTTGTGTTGAAGCGAAGTGTAGCTTCCGGTGGAGTGGTGGTTGCTGGCGAGGGGTGAATGTCAATGCGAAGGAAGCGCCTGGCTTCGGCCTCAAACTGGCTGCCGCTCACCAGCTGCTGCTCGCTCCTCAGTTGCTTTTCCAGCATGTCGCGCTCCATCTCGGTGGCCGTCTCCATCTGCTCCAGTATGGCGTGGTCTGAGAATCCCTCCTGGTAGGCATTGTCAATAGCCTGGCGGATGAAGTCGAAATCGCGAACCACGAGGACGGCCCTCTCTGGCAGGAAGGTGAGGAACGGCTCCTTCTCGGTCTCTGTCATCAGCTCCGGCACTATCTCCACGCTCTCGCACCGCTCTTTTGACAGCTGGTCCTCAACCTGGAACGTCCTTATGGAGTCTATCTCGTCGCCGAAGAAGTCAATGCGGAACGGCAGCTCGTGGCTGAAGGAGAAAACGTCGAGAATGCTGCCCCTCAGCGCATACTGGCCCGGCTCGTAGACATAGTCGACCTCCTTGAAGCCCAGTGCGCCAAGCTGCTGCTGAATGCTCTCTACGGAAATGTTCTGGCCCGCGGCAAGCCTCAGCGTGCAGGCCTCAAGGTTCTTGCGTGCCACCACCCTCTCGGCCAATGCTTCGGGATAGGTCACAATATAAAGATGTTTGCGCGAGGCATCGGCATTAAGGTTTGACAGCACCTCTGTGCGCAGTATCTCGCTGGCAGCATCGCGCTGGGCATACTTTATGGAACGGCGGTAGGTGGAGGGGAAGAACAGCACACTGCCCTCGCCCATCACCTGCATCATGTCGTGATAGAAATAGCCGGCCTCGTCGGCATCCTGAAGACAGAACACCATTGTGTGGCTGCCTTTCAGGGCGAGGCTGCTGAAGAACAACGGGGCGGAAGATGCCAATAGCCCGTAGAGGAAAATGGTGTTCACCGTTTTTTCCCCAATCATCTTTTCCAAAGCAGCTACCTGTGGCAGGTGAGCATAGAGCTGCTGCAGGTCTTGTATCGTCATGAATCAAAAAGAATTGACTGCAAAGTTAGCAATAAAAAGCAGAACGGCCAAATATTTTCGGCCGAATAAGCAAAAAACGTTAAACAACGACATCAGGTTTTTGCATTTCGCTCACTTATTACTACCTTTGCAACATGAATACTGCAAAGACACCGTTGCTGGGCATGACGGCAAGCGAACTGCGCGAGCTGTCAGTAGGCCTCGGCCTGCCTGCATTCACCGGCAAGCAGCTGGCCGGGTGGCTCTACGGCAAGCATGCAGGCAGCATTGACGAGATGGCAAACCTGTCAAAGCATGCAAGAGAACTGCTAAGCAGCAGCTTTACCGTGGGACTTATGGCGCCGGTGGCGGAGCAGCACTCGGCCGACGGCACGGTGAAATATCTCTTCCCGGTAAAGACAGCAGGGAGCGACGTGCCGACGAAAAGCGTGGAGACGGTCTACATTCCCGACGGCGACAGGGCCACGCTCTGCGTGAGCTGCCAGGTGGGGTGCAAGATGAACTGCCTGTTCTGCCAAACCGGCAAGCAGGGCTTTGAGGGGCAGCTCACTGCTGCCGACATTCTGAACCAGATTATCTCAATGCCCCATTGCGATAAGCTTACGAACATAGTGTTCATGGGCCAGGGTGAGCCGATGGACAACCTGGACGCCGTGCTGCGGGCAACCGAGATTCTGACCGCCGACTACGGCTTTGCCTGGAGTCCGAAGCGTATCACGGTGAGCAGCGTGGGAGTGCCCCACAAGCTGAAGCGATTCCTTGACGAGAGCCAGTGCCACGTGGCCGTATCAATGCACTCCCCGCTCCACGAGCAGAGGCTGCAGCTGATGCCGGCCGAGAAGGCAATGGCAATAGCCGACACCGTGGGCCTGCTGAAGCAGTATGACTTCACCCACCAGCGGCGCTGCTCGTTTGAATACATCTGCTTCGGCGGCCTGAACGACTCCCGTGAGCATGCCGCAGCAATAGTAGACCTGGTAAAGGGCCTGGAATGCCGCGTAAACCTGATTCGCTTCCACGCCATTCCCGACGTAAGCCTGCCAGCCACCAACGAGGCCCGCATGGAGCAGTTGCGCGACTACCTGACAAGCCACGGCGTTTACGCCACCATCAGGGCAAGCCGGGGAGAGGACATCCTGGCCGCCTGCGGACTGCTGTCTACAATGATGAAAAATCCTGAAAACCACTAAGAACTGAAATAAATAAAACGAAACAATGGAAAACAGAAAGATAAGGGTAGCCATAACCCACGGAGACACTAACGGCGTAGGATACGAAGTGATTTTCAAAGCCTTTGAAGACCCTGCCATGCTGGAGCTTTGCACGCCCATCATCTACGGCTCTCCCAAGGCAGCCGCCTACCACGGCAAGGCTGTAGGCATTGACCCGCAGTTCACCATAATCCACCAGGCAAGCGAGGCAAAGGAGGGACGGCTGAACCTGCTCACCACCTTTGACGACGAGGTGAAGATAGACCTCGGCATGCCCACTCCCGAGGCCGGCGAGGCTGCAATGACAGCCCTGAACCGTGCCATCAGCGACTATAAGGAGGACGGCTTCGACGTGCTCGTGACAGCCCCCGTGGCAAAGAACAGCGTGAAGGATTTCGACGGCCACACGGCCTATCTGTCAAACATGGTGGGCGAAGGAAGGCGCGGCCTCACCATCCTTGTGAGCGACAGCCTCAGGGTGGCCCTCGTCACCAACAATGTGTCGCTGAAGGACGTGCCCGAGGCCCTCTCACGCCAGAAGATTGTAGAGAAGGCTACCATCTTCCACGAAACCCTGAGGCGCGACATGCGCATCAGCTCGCCCCGCATAGCAGTGCTGGCACTAAACCCGCGCGGTGGAGAGGACGGCATTCTTGGCGACGAGGAGCAGGAGATGATAAAGCCCGCTATTGAGCAGCTCGTGGAGCAGGGCATACAGGCCTTTGGCCCCTACCCTGCCGACGACTTCTTCGGCAACGGCTACTACGCCAGCTTCGACGGCGTGCTCGCTATGTATCACGACCAGGGCCAGACGCCCTTCAAGGCCATTACCAGCATTTCCGACGACAGGGGAGTGCGCGTAACGGCTGGTCTGCCCATAGTAAGGACGGCTCCTGCCTACGGAGCACTGTTCGAACTGGCCGGCAAGGGACAGATGGAGGCCGAGACAATGCGCCACGCCATATATATGGCCATTGACATGTGGCGCAACAGGCAGGACTACGACGAGCCGCTGGCCAACCCGCTGCCAAAGCTATACCACGAACGCAGGGAGGACGGCGACAGGCCGCGCTTCAACATGCCACGCGAGAAACGGGAGCTCAGAAACGACCGCAACGCTGACAACCAGCAATTCACAGACAACAACGAGGCTGCCGAGTGAAGAAGAAATACCAGAACGCTTTCCTCATCTTCGGACTGGCGGTGCTGGCCCTCATGGTGTCACAGCTCGACTTTCAGGAGGTGTGGAGCGGAATACAGAGGGCCGGCTACTGGTTTCTTGCCGTGGTTTTGCTCTGGGCTGTGCTATACATCTTTAATACAGGTGCGTGGTGGATTATCATAAAAAGCCAGGAAGAGGATAACGGAACCGAGAGCGCCGCCATCCCTTCTTCGGCAGAGGCGGAGGATTCTTCGGTCAAGGCGGAGAATTCTTCGGCTGAGGCGGAGAAAAAAAAGGTGGGCTTCCTGTGGCTCTACAAGATTACAGTCTCAGGCTTTGCCCTAAACTACGCCACGCCCGGCGGACTAATGGGCGGCGAGCCTTACCGAATAATGTCGCTCTCTCCGCGTATAGGCACCGAGAGGGCCACGTCGTCGGTATTGCTCTATGTGATGACCCACATCTTCTCGCACTTCTGGTTCTGGCTACTCTCATGCGGGCTTTACATAGCCACCGAGCCTCTGGACCTCGGCATGGGCATACTCATTGCCTGCATAGCCTCTTTCTGCCTGCTGGCAATATGGTTCTTCATGAAGGGCTACAAGCGGGGCATAGCCGTAAGCGGCATGCGCCTGCTTAGCCACATTCCGCTTGTAAAGAACTGGGCGCGCCGCTTCTTCGACAAGCACAGCGAGCAGCTCTCCACTATTGACAGCCAGATAGCAGCCCTCCACGGGCAGAACCCGCGCACCTTCTTCTGTGCGGTGGCCTTGGAGCTGGCCTGCAGGGTGGTGTCGGCATTGGAGATATTCTTCATACTGCTGGTCATCATGCCCTCGGCCAACTATCTGCAGTGCATACTTATCCTGGCTTTCACCTCCCTCTTTGCCAACATGCTTTTCTTCATACCCCTTCAGCTGGGAGGCCGCGAGGGAGGCTTCCTGCTTTCTGCCAAAGGGCTAAGCATAGGGGCCAGCGAGGGCATCTTCGTGGCCCTGCTCGTCAGGCTTCGCGAACTCATCTGGACGGCCATTGGCCTCCTGCTCATAAAGCTGGAAGTTAAAAGCAAGAAGTAAGAAGCGGCTCAAGGCGCATCATCATCAATTATGAAGTGATGCCAGCAGCTGCTCAAGCGAGAGCTCGTCGGGAACAAGGACTTCACGGGGCTTAGAGCCGTGAGCCTGCCCCACCACACCTGCCTTCTCAAGCATGTCCATAAGTCGGCCGGCACGGTTGTAGCCAATTGAGAACTTACGCTGAATGAGGCTTGTGCTGCCGCTGCCGCTGCTCACCACGAGGCGGGCAGCATCCTCAAACATCGGGTCAAGGTGGTTCAGGTCTACATCGTCGGCACCGCTGCTGCCTTCTCCGTCGCTGCCCTCAATGATAGGCTCTGGCAGCTCGAAAGGCTCCAAGTAGCCCTGCTGCTGCTGTATGAAGCGGTTTATTTCTACCACCTCAGGGGTATCGACAAAGGCGCACTGCACACGTATCGGGTCGTTGCCGCTCAGGTAGAGCATGTCGCCGCGGCCTATGAGCTGCTGGGCGCCCATGCGGTCAAGGATGGTCTTCGAGTCAATGCCCTGGCTCACCTTGAAGGCTATGCGGGCGGGGAAGTTGGCCTTGATGGTGCCGGTGATGATGTTCGTCGTGGGGCGCTGAGTGGCAATGATCATGTGTATGCCCACGGCGCGGGCCTTCTGGGCTATGCGGGCTATAGGCAGCTCTATCTCCTTGCCTGCCGTCATGATGAGGTCACCATACTCGTCTATCACCACTACTATGTAGGGCATGAACTTATGCCCGTTCTCAGGGTTCAGCTGGCGCGAGATGAACTTCTGGTTGTACTCCTTGATGTTGCGCACGTCGGCCTTCATCAGCAGCTCGTAGCGGGCGTCCATCTCCACGCAGAGGCTCTGCAGGGTGCGTATAACCTTCGACGTGTCGGTGATGATGGGCGTTTCGGCCTCTTCGGGCAGGGCGGCAAGGAAGTGCTTGTCAATGGTGCGGTAGATGCTGAACTCTACCATCTTCGGGTCTACCAGCACTATCTTCAGCTCGGCGGGGTGCTTCTTATATAATAAAGATGTAAGGATGGCGTTCAGGCCTACCGACTTACCCTGACCCGTGGCACCGGCCACGAGCAGGTGGGGAGCCTTGGCCAGGTCGAACATGAACACCTCGTTGGTGATGGTCTTGCCCATGGCACAGGGCAGCTCCATTGTGGTTTCCTGGAATTTCATGGAGTTCAGGATAGACTCCATAGAGACGATGTTGGCCTTTGCATTAGGCACCTCCACGCCTATGGTGCCCTTTCCGGGGATGGGCGCAATGATACGTATGCCCAGGGCCTTGAGCGAAAGGGCGATATCGTCCTCCAGTCCGCGAATCTTCGAGATGCGCACGCCCGGTGCGGGAGTAATCTCGTAGAGGGTGATGGTGGGGCCAACGGTGGCCTTGATGCTGCTTATCTCTATGCCGAAGGTGCGCAGCACGTCGACGATGCGGTTCTTGTTGGCCGTCTGCTCAGCCATATCAATATAGGGCTTGCCGTCCTCCTCGTAGTGCTTCAGCAGGTCAAGTGTGGGATAGTGGTAGTTCTCCAGGTCGCGCTTGGGGTCGTAGGGCTCCAGCATCTTGTCGCCCACCTCCACGAGGTCGCCGTCGGCTTTCTCCTCGCCTTCAGCAGCCTCAACGGTAATTTCTATCTCGCCTTCGTCTTTCTTTCTCTTCGGCTTGGCAGGAATAGTGGGTATGCCGTCTGTGCCCTCGGCAGGCGTGTTTAGATCATCGCCAGTAAACTCTACCGTCTGCGTCTCCGGGTTGTCAAAGGTGTCAGGGTCTTCTACAACTTTTATCTTTTCCACGGGAGCATCGTCGTCATTCTGGCCTTCGTTGTCGGTTTTCTGCGTTGTGTCATTGCCGCTTCCAGCCTCTACGGTGAAGTCTATCTTCTCAAGGAATTTCTTGGGGTTCAACAACTTGCGCACCCACTCGTAAGTCTCGCTGCTCACGTAGGTGAGGAACAGCAGGGCTATGACAGCCAGCACGCCCACCAGTCCGGGCATACCCACGAAGCCCTCAATCCAGTTGCCCACCTGTTCGCCGTGGCCTCCGCCAATGTTGAAGTGGCTCTCGCCGATAATCGGCTGGACGAACTTTGCCAGGGCTACCGAAGCCCAGAGCATGACAAGCATGAGGCACATGAACCACTTCATAAGGTTTGGCTTGAAGGCCTTCATAAGCCTCAGCGACACCAGCAGCAGGAACACCGGGATGAGCAGGGCCGGCAAACCGAAGCAGCGGTTCATGAAGAAGTGGGCTGCGTAGGCTCCCAAGGAGCCGCAGATGTTCTGGAACTCGCCGTTCTGGTTGGCCATATCGCCTGTGCGCGGCTGCTCAATGATGCTCATGTCGGCCTGGCCTGTTGTCAAATATGATATGAAGGCCAGCACCATGCAGCACGACACGGCGAAGAGCAGCATGCCGATGAAGAAGCGGAGCCGCTCGTTGTCGAATATCTGGATTATGCGGCGCAAACCGAGAGCCTCGAGCATCGTTGTGCTCTCTTTTGTCTCAGGAGCCGCTTTCTTAGTCTTTTTTGCCATCTACTTTCAAGAGTTTCGTTAATTCTTGTGCAAAATTAGTGCAAAAAAACCACATAGCGGCATAAAATGGTTTTTTTTTTGTATTTTTGCACGCCAAAACACGACAATGACACAAAAAACGATACACAACAAGTACGACAAGGCCTGGCTTCAGGAGCTTCCACTGGCACAGTTCGAAGGGCGCATCGTAGTGGTGCTCAACCAGCATGAGGCTGAGCGGGCCGTTGACTTCCTGCTTACCCAGCCCGTTCTGGGGTTCGACACAGAGACACGTCCAAGCTTCACCCGAGGACATCAGCACAAGGTGTCGCTGATGCAGGTGTCGGCCGACAACATCTGCTTCCTCTTCAGGCTGAACTACACAGGCCTCACGCCGGCCATCATAAGGCTGCTGGAGGACAGGGAGGTTACGAAGGTGGGGCTGTCCTGGCACGACGACGTGAACTCGCTCCACCACATAGGCCAGTTCCAGCTGGGCACTTTCATAGACATTCAGACATTGGCCCGCGAGATAGGCATTGAAGACATGAGCCTGCAGAAAATATATGCCAACCTGTTCGGACAGAAGATTAGCAAGCGCCAGCAGCTCTCCAACTGGGAGGCCGACGTGCTCAACGACAAGCAGAAAATATATGCCGCCACCGATGCCTGGGCCTGCGTCAGGATGTATCGCGAGATAATGAGGTTCAAGCAGGAAGGCAGCTACGAACTTATTATAAAAGAGGAGAACAATGAAACAGATAAGCCTTAAGCGAGGGAAAGAGGAGAGCCTGCTGCGCTTCCATCCCTGGATATTCTCAGGAGCAATACACCACACCGACTCCGGCTTGGAGGAGGGCGACACGGTAAGAGTGGTAAACAGCGACGGACGCTTTATTGCCGTAGGCCACTGGCAGCAAGGCTCAATTGCCGTCAGGGTGCTGAGCTTCAGCGACGTAGCCATTGACGATGCCTTCTGGCAGCAGCGCCTCGGCTCGGCCATCGCCATGAGGAAGGCTGCAGGCCTTACCGACAACAGCGAAACCACCGCCTACAGGCTGGTGCACGGCGAGGGCGACATGCTGCCGGGACTCATCATTGACATCTACGGACGCAACGCCGTGATGCAGGCCCACAGCATTGGCATGCACAAAAACCGCCTACAGATAGCCCGGCAATTGGAAACGGTGATGAACGGACAGCTTGACAGCATCTACTATAAGAGCGAGACCACCCTGCCCTTCTTAGACAGCGAGAACGGATTCCTCGTGGGCCACAGCGACGAGAACATTGCCATGGAGAACGGGCTGCGCTTCTATGTGGACTGGCTGCACGGACAGAAGACGGGTTTCTTCGTTGACCAGCGCGAGAACCGTGCCCTCGTGGAGAAGTATGCCCGTGGGCGAAGCGTGCTCAACATGTTCTGCTACACAGGCGGCTTCTCGTTCTACGCCATGCGGGGCGGTGCCACCCTGGTGCACAGCGTTGACAGCTCGGAGAAAGCCATTGAACTGACAAAGCGAAACGTAGAGCTGAACTTCCCCGGCGACAAGCGCCACGAAGCCTTCTGCGAGGATGCCTTCCGTTTCCTGGATAATATCCAGTCTCAGCCCTCAAATCTCAAATCTCAACTAAAGTACAACCTCATAATCCTTGACCCGCCTGCCTTTGCCAAGCACCGCGCATCCCTACACAACGCGCTGAAAGGCTACATCCGCCTCAACGCGAAGGCCTTCGAGAAGATAGCCCCCGGCGGACTGCTCTTCACCTTCTCCTGCTCGCAGGTGGTCACCAAGGAGCACTTCCGCAACGCCGTCTTTACTGCCGCTGCCCAAGCCCGCCGCAATGTGCGCATACTGCACCAGCTGCACCAGCCTGCCGATCACCCCATCAACATCTACCACCCCGAGGGAGAGTACCTCAAGGGGCTGGTCCTCTATGTTGAGTAATTCAAGCTAAGCTTCATCTTTCACTGCTCACTCTACTGTCACGAAGCTATCCAAATGCTCGTCAACATAGTGGGCAATATGCTCTGTCAGCTCTTCCTCGTTCTCCACGAACCAGTCATCGTAGTCGTCAAACTGTGGATAGCGCTCGTAGAGAGCCATAAACTCATCGTCGCTGTAGTCACGCTCCAACTCCTCACGGTTCTGCAGCCATAGCGTGTGAACCTCGTAGAGGCGCTTTGACAGCTCGCGCATGCCCCACATCTTGCCTACGGCCTTGGCAAAGGGATTCTTGAAGATATAGGTGCCATATCCGTTGTGTATCAGCTGGATAAAGCCGCCTTCCATCACCTCCTGGTGAAGCGTGTCCCAGCAGAGCAGGGTCATCTGGTCTGCATTGAGCTGTCCAAGGGTCTCGGGTGTTGGTTCACCGCCAATGGCCTTGCGTATGCCCTGTATCACTACTGCGAGGAACTCGTCCATGCCCTCCAGAGCGGCATTGCTGAGTTCAGTGTCTTTTACCGTTATCTGTATCATCTTTTTTCAGTTTAGATTGTTATATGTTCCGTTCTTTACATTACAGCAGGTGAGAAAGCAGCACCTTGACGCCTATGGCAATGAGGATGAGGCCGCCAAGGAGCTCGGGTTTTATCATGCGCGACACAGCCACACCGAAGCGAACGCCAAGCAGACTGCCTGCCACCGACAGCAGGAACGACATGATGCCAATGACGAAGAGGGGAAGTAGAAGTGGCGCTATGCCATTATAGCCCATAGCGGCGAAAGTGATGCCTACTGCCAGCGCATCTATACTTGTGGCAACGGCAAGGGTGAGCTGAGTGGTGAGGCGGCGCGGGTTGAAGGACCTTGGAGCCTCCTCGGGCCTGAAAGACGAGAGAACCATGCGGCCTCCAAGAAAGAGGAGCAGGCCAAAGGCCACCCAGTGGTCATAGGCCTCAATATACCGGGCAAAATAGCTGCACAGCAGCCATCCCAACAGGGGCATAGCGGCCTGAAACAGTCCGAAGAGCAGCGCCATTCGCAGAAACACGAAGGGCTGCCAGCGCCCAACCATCATTCCCCCGGCTATTGACACCGTGAAGCAGTCCATAGCCAGCGCCAAAGCCAGGAAGAAGATGTCAAACAAAGTCATAGCCAGACCTTTTAGTGGCGGAAGCAGCAATGCGCTTGTATACAAGACCCATGTCGGCAAAGCGGAGAACGGCCTGCATGGCGGCCTTACGCAGGGTGAGCGACGGACTGCCGAGGGCACTTATGGCCTGGTCTATGAACTCGTTGATGCCTCGCTCGTTAGGTTCCTGTCCTCTCATGAAGAGACGGCTCAGCACATGATAGCCGCAGATCTGGGGAATAACTTCCGACGAGGCAATCCACTGGTAGGCCTTCTCGGCTGCATAGGGCAGATGCTGGTAGAGGTTGAAGGCAGCCTGCTCGGCTATCTCTATCTGTGTGGTCTGCTCCATCCAGATGTCGGCGACTTCGGGCAGCATTCTCTCAGCAGGCATGAGCATCGTGGCCAGCAACTTGCATTCGCGGACATCCTCCTTCCACAGATTAGAGCTTAGGGCATACAGCTCAGAGGCTGCCTCTTCTTCACTCTCAGCCCTGCATTTTTCCGTGATTTCATCGGCCATTTTCCTGAGTCGCGGCAAGGTGGCTCCCCAGTTCAGTTTGTAGTCTGCACCCTTCTGGCGCATTGACTGAGCCGTTGCCCCATCCATCATCAGCCTGAACGACTGCTTTATCTCCTTTATCTTCTCCCGGACATCCATATACATATATAGTCTTTTTTGAACCACGGATTAAAGGATTTTTGTGATTTAAATCACCAAGGTAAGGGAATCCCATGAATCCTTAAATCCGTGGTTGTTTTCAAATTTCAACCCTCAAATCAGCGTACCGTACTCCGAGCTGTAGCGCAGCATCTGGTGGTCGTATGCTTCAGAGTAGTTTACCTGTATGTCGGTGATGTTGCCGTCTTTGTCGGTAACGGGAATGAGCCACGGATTGATGAATCCCTTGTAAGGAGCCAGGTTAAGCTTTTTGTATCTCTGCAGCACCTCTTCATGCAGCTCTGCGTCCACTTTCACGCCGTACTGTTCCACGAGCCTCCGGGCGGCCTCATAGTCGCCCTCGCTCTTTATTCGCTGCACCTCGGCAAGCAGGCGTGCAATCATGTCCCTCAGGCCTTCATAGGACTTGATGACAAGCATGGACTTGCCTTCCCGTTTCTCTATAGCCATAACATCGGAATTCTCTAAGCACCAATGAGCTATGAGTGAACGGTTGCGCATGTGAGCCTCCTCTAACTGGCTTCCTGGCTCTATCCTTACCAGCTGAGTCATGAGACCGTTCATCATGTAGGTGTAATAATGGGCCTTGTAAGCCTCGGAGTTTGGCAGCAGACCAAGCTCCACCAGCTTCTCGTCGGCAATGTAATAGAGTCCGAAGAGGTCGGCCCGTGCCTCCTCAATGGTGTTGCCGTAAGCCTTCAAGGCATCGGGACTCACTCCGGGCAACAGCTGTCCGCTGCCGTGGCCGAGACATTCGTGCAGGTCGGTATGCAGGTCATCGCACACATCGCCATATTTATCTATCATTGAGAGAGTTTCCGCGTCAGCCACAAACTCTTCCTTGAAGCCATTGCCGTGGGCCGCCTTGTTGTAGGCATCGGTGATGTTGCTGATGGTGATACTCTTCGAGCCGTAGCGAGCCCTTATCCAGTCGGCATTGGGCAGGTTTATGCCAATGGCTGTGGAGGGATATTCCTCGCCACCAAGCATTGCGGCACATATCACCCTTGCCGACACGCCCTTCACCTCTGTTTTCTTGAAGCGCGGGTCAACGGGCGAGTGGTCCTCGAACCACTGGGCGTTGCTGCTGATAATCCGGGTGCGGTAGGTTGCCTCCTCGTCAACATACTCCACAAGGCTCTCCCATGTGGCTTTCAGCCCGAGCGGGTCGCCATAAACTTCGATGAAACCGTTGATAAAGTCAACACTGCCCTCCAAACACTTCAGCCACTGAATAGAGTACTGGTCGAAGAGCTTCAAGTCGCCCGTGTTATAATAGTCTATCAGCAAGCCTATCACCTTGGCCTGTAGGCTGTTCTCCGCTTCCGTTCGAGCTTTTTCCAGCCAGCGCACTATATGCCTTATGGCATTGGCATAGAGTCCGTTTACACTCCACGTAAGTTCCTTCAGACTACCGTCGGAGTCCTTTACCAACGTAGTGTTCAGTCCATACGAAGGCGGCTCCTGCTGCCCGTCGGCTTTCATCTCTGCATAGAAATGCTCTGCCTCGGCCTGTGTAACGCCCTCGCCGTAGAAATTGCAGGCAGAGGTTAGCACAAGGTCCTCTCCATCGGCTTTGTTGACGCGCTTTGGCAGAACTTCAGGACTGAATATCACGGGGAAAATCTCCTCACAGAATTCATCTACCGTCTGTCCCTCCTTCAAGGGCAGGCGCAGCTCGCTGACCTTATGCAAGGCCTCTTTTAGGAATTCGCGGCTGAAACCCGGCACGAATTTCTGGCTGCCGTAATGGTGGTGTATGCCGTTTGAGAACCAAAGGCGCTTCAGGTAGACGGCCAATTCCTTGAAGTCAGGGCTGTGGTGGTCTATGTTCAAGTCGGTATAGACCGTTTCAAGGGCTTTGCGTATCCTGAGGTTGAAGGCTCCGTTCTGGTCGAAGGTGATGTCTCGCCCGAAGAGTGCGGCCTGCGAGAGATAGTAGACAAGGCGCTTCTGGCGCAGCGAGAGACGGTCGAAGCCGTTCAGTCGGTAGCGCAGCATCTGCAAGTCGGCGAAGCGCTCGTCCTGATAGCAGACGTCAATATTTTCCATACTTTTTTTTCTTTGCTTTTGGCTTCGGTTTCTCTTTTGGCGGCAGAGTCTGAATCTTGAACTGTCTGGGAGTGATGCCCTTGAGCCTGTAGAACCAGGCATAGAACGACTGCCTGTTAGAGAAGCCCACCATGTCGCTAACGTCAATAATGCTCAGCCTGCGGTTCTCCTCGTTGGAGAGAATGCGCACGGCCTCCTCTATGCGGTATTTGTTTACGTAGGAAGAATAGTTCTCGTTCAACCTCACGCTGATGACAGCCGACACGTAGCGGGTGTTGGTGCCAACGTCCTTGGCAAGCTTGTCTATACTATAGTCTTTGTCCAGGAATTTCCTCTCATCCACAATGACTTTGTGAATCTTTGCCTGCAACAAATCCATCAATGCCGGACTCACCATATTGCGGTAAGCAGCATCCTTTTCTTTCTTTGCAGTTATATTATACTTTGCCATAGCCACACGCCGTTGGATTTAAAACATTGCAAAGTTACGGATTTTTTCCGAATATAAACACATTTTATGGCGAAAAAATACAAAAAAAGAAAAAATAGCCCTCTACTTGCCATGCGTTGCGTGTTTTTTTTGTACCTTTGCACTCTAAAAAATAATAATGTAGAAAACGATGAAACCTACAGCAATAATGCTTCTGCACTGCCCCGACCAGCAGGGCATCATCTCGGAGGTGACGAAATTCATCACCGACAACCAGGGAAACATTGTCTATCTGGACCAGTACGTAGACCGTCAGGACGGCATGTTCTTCATGAGGATACAGTGGGAGCTTGACTCGTTCCTTATTCCACGCGACAAGATTAAGGAATATGTAGAGACCCTCTACGCCCAGCGCTACCAGATGGAGTTCAGCCTGTACTTCAGCGACAAGCGTCCCCGCATGGCAATCTTCGTGAGCAAGATGAGCCACTGCCTGTACGACCTTCTGGCCCGGTGGAAAGCCGGCGAGTATGAGGTTGACATACCCTGCATAGTGAGCAACCACGAGGACCTGCGCTATGTGGCAGAGCAGTTTGGCATACCCTACTATGTGTGGAGCATAAACAAGGACCACTCGAACAAGGCCGAGGTGGAGCAGGCCGAGATGGAGCTGCTGCGCGAGAAGGAGGTGACCTTCATCGTGCTGGCCCGCTACATGCAGATTATCAGCGACGAGATGATAGCCGCCTATCCGCACCACATCATAAACATCCACCACTCGTTCCTGCCGGCCTTCGTAGGCGCAAAGCCCTACCATCAGGCTTGGGAGCGCGGAGTGAAAATAATCGGAGCCACCAGCCATTACGTCACGGCAGAGCTTGACGCTGGCCCGATAATAGAGCAGGACGTGGCACGCATAAGCCACAAGGACACCCCCGAGAGCCTTGTGCTGAAAGGCAAGGACCTGGAAAAGATAGTGCTCTCCAGGGCCGTGTCAAAGCACATTGAGCGCAAAATCCTAACCTACAAGAACAAGACCATCATCTTCAGCTGATTCCTAACTTAACTCCCTATTCGAATGCAGGTAGCAGTAGTAAAATACAACGCCGGAAAC
This sequence comes from Prevotella sp., assembly GCA_017455495.1. GTDB lineage: Bacteria > Bacteroidota > Bacteroidia > Bacteroidales > Bacteroidaceae > Prevotella. The sequence continues at coordinate 4,218 of JAFTAR010000182.1, read as the reverse complement.
ATCTTCTCGGTGATGAACGCCCTGAGGCGGCTTGGAGTGGAGCCGGTGCTTACCGACGACGCAGCCCAGCTGAGGAATGCCGACCGCGTAATCTTTCCCGGACAGGGCGAGGCCAGCACCGCTATGTCGTACCTCAGGAGCCACGGCCTTGACAATGTGATACGCTCGCTGACACAGCCCGTGCTGGGCATCTGCATAGGCCAGCAGCTGCTATGCCGTCACTCTGAGGAGGGCAACGTGGAGTGCCTTGGCGTTTTCGATGCCGAGGTGAAGCGGTTCCAGCCCCGAAGGCATGAGGAAAAGGTGCCCTGCATGGGGTGGAACAGCCTTGACGTAAGAGACACAGCGGATGGCGTGTTCGCAGGACTTGGCGATTCGCCCTACGTCTATTTCGTACACAGCTACTACGTGCCCCTCTGTGAGCACACGGCTGCCGTGGCCGACTACATACTACCCTACTCTGCCGCCCTGCACAAGGACAATTTCTATGCCTGCCAGTTCCATCCTGAGAAAAGCGGAACCGTGGGCGAGCGTATCATCAGGAATTTCCTGGAGATAAAGTCGTAATAACGAGATAACGTTATACCGTAGCAACGAGAAAACACGAAAACACAATGATTGAACTCATTCCCGCTATTGACATAATTGACGGAAAATGCGTCCGGCTGACCAAAGGCGACTATGAGCAAAAGACCACCTACGGCGACCCGCTGACCATGGCCCGCGAGTTCGAGCGCATAGGCTACAGGCGTCTGCACGTGGTAGACCTTGACGGGGCTAAATCCCACCATATTGTAAATAAGGAGGTGCTCCGCGCCCTCTCCTCCGAGACAAAGCTTACCATTGACTTCGGAGGCGGGATAAAGACCGACGAGGACATAAAGACAGCCTTCAGCTGCGGAGCCAGCATGGTGACGGTAGGCTCGGTGGCTGTAACAAATCCGGAACTCTTCGGACGCTGGCTTGCGGAATACGGGGCTGAGCGCATGATTCTGGGCGCTGACGTAAGGAACGGCCTTATCAGCATCAACGGCTGGAAGGACAACTCCAAGGAAGAGCTGCTGCCCTTCCTGAAGCGCTATATTGACATGGGCGTAGGAAACGTGCTGTGTACAGAAATATCCAAGGACGGCACGCTCTCCGGACCTGCCACTTCTCTCTACAAGAAAGTAATGGCGGAGTACCCCGCCCTGCACCTCATTGCCAGCGGAGGCGTTAGCTGCTTTGACGACATCAAGGCGCTCAATGCGGCTGGCATACCGTCGGTGGTATTTGGAAAGGCTATCTACGAGGGTAAAATAGATATTGAAGAACTATGGGCCTGGCAAAAAGAATAATACCCTGTCTTTACGTCAAGGACGGCGAGACGGTGAAAGGAGTCAACTTCGTAGGACTGCGCTCGGCCGGCGACCCTGTGGAACTGGGCAAAGCCTACTCCGAGCAGGGTGCCGACGAACTGGTGTTCCTTGACATCACGGCTTCGTTCGAGGGCCGCAAGACGTTTACCAGCATGGTACAGCGCGTGGCCCTGGAAATCAACATACCCTTCACCGTTGGCGGAGGGGTGCACGAGCTTGCCGACGTAGAGCGCCTGCTGTTTGCCGGAGCCGACAAGGTGAGCATGAACAGCGCTGCCCTGCTCCACCCGGAACTCATTGAGGAGACGGCACGCCGGTTCGGCTCACAGGTATGTGTAGTAGCCATCGACGCAAAGATGGAGCCGCAGACCGACGGCGAGTGGCGCTGCTACCTCAAGGGAGGCCGCGAGCGCACGGAGCACGACCTCTTTGAATGGGCACACGAAGCCCAGGAACGCGGAGCCGGAGAAATCCTCTTCACGTCAATGAACCACGACGGAGTGAAACAGGGCTATGCCAACGAGGCCCTGGCAAGGCTGGCCGACAGCCTCTCCATCCCTGTAATAGCCAGCGGAGGGGCGGGTGCTATGGAGCATTTCCGCGATGCCTTCACCCTGGGCCATGCCGATGCTGCCTTGGCTGCCAGTGTGTTCCACTTCGGCCAGATAGCCATACCAGAACTGAAGCAATACTTACACAACGAAGGAATAAACGTTCGTCTTTAGCCCCCTAAGTTAGGGGGGTGGGGGTCTGAACAACAGACATTATTTTACTATGAAAGAAAATATAATACCTACTGGGGGCTGCTCAGACCCCCAACCCCCTAACTTAGGGGGCGTTAATTTTGAGAAGATGGGCGGCCTGGTGCCTGCCATAATATAAGATGCCGACACCCGGCAGGTGCTCATGCTGGGCTTCATGAACCAGGAGGCCTACCAGAAAACACTGCTCACGAAGAAGGTGACCTTCTGGAGCCGTACCCGCCAGACTATCTGGACCAAGGGAGAGACAAGCGGCAACTTCCTTGACCTGGTGAGCATGGCCATTGACTGCGACAACGACACCCTCTTGGTGAAGGTGCACCCCCACGGCCCTACCTGCCACACCGGCACCGACACCTGCTGGGGCGAAAAAAATACTGCGCAGCAAGGTTCTGCCCCCCTAAAAGAAGCGAACACTGCGCAGCAAGGTTCTGCCTTGCTGGAAAATCCCCTTTCCTTCCTAACCGAGCTTCAGGACTTCATAGAGCAGCGCCACGAGCAGATGCCGGAAGGCAGCTACACCACCCGGCTGTTCCGCGACGGGGCTGCCAAGATGGCACAGAAAGTGGGCGAAGAGGCTCTTGAGACCGTCATCGAAGCCGTTGGCGGCAACAACGAGAAACTCATCTACGAGGCCAGCGACATGCTCTACCACCTCATGGTGCTACTCACAAGCAAGGGGCTTCGACTGGACGACATTGCCAACGAGCTGCGCAAAAGGCACGACCCGCAGTGGGACGCAAAGAGACGCCAGCAGAAAGCCGCCGCTGAGTAACAAAAACCACTATGCTTTCAGACTATGATTATAGACTATAAAAAAGCCACTATATGCCAGCTTGACGGCACGACAATCCTCTCCGACGTTGACTTCCAGGTCAACGACGGGGAGTTTGTGTACATCATAGGCCGGGTAGGCTCAGGCAAAAGCTCCCTACTGAAGACTATCTATCAGGAGCTGTACATCGACGAGGCAGAAAAAGCCACGGTGTTCGACCACAACCTGCTCACCCTGAAGCGCAGGCATGTCCCTGCCCTGCGGCGCCAGATGGGCATAGTGTTCCAGGACTTCCAGCTGCTTGCCGACCGCAGCGTGAGGCGCAACCTCCAGTTCGTGCTGAAAGCTACGGGGTGGAAAGGCAAGGCCAACATGAACGACCGCATAGACGAAGTACTAAGCCTGGTGGGCATGGGCGAGAAGGCCGACCGCATGCCGCACGAGCTTTCCGGAGGAGAGCAGCAGCGCATTGCCCTGGCACGTTCCATTCTGAACAGTCCGAAGCTCATCGTGGCCGACGAGCCTACGGCAAACCTTGACTCAGAGACTGCAAAGGGAATCATGGACCTGCTGCGTTCCTTTGCCAACGACGGCACGGCAATAATCATGTCTACCCACAACACAGCCCTGCTCGACCTCTATCCCGGCACAGTCTATAAGTGTGAGGACGGACATCTGTCCAAGGAGAAAGAAGCAGAGTCTGCTGCTGAAGAAGAACAGGCCAAAGAAGAAAACAACAACGAAGAAAACAAAGACTAAAAAAATCATAAGAACATGAAAGTAATGAAGTTTGGCGGCACCTCCGTAGGCACGCCGCAGCGAATGAAAGACGTTACACAACTTGTAACCAAGTCAGGACAGCCGGTATTCGTAGTTCTCTCTGCCATGTCGGGAACTACCAACTCCCTTGTGGAAATATCCGACTACCTGTACAAGAAGAACCCCGACGGCGCCCACGAAGTGCTGAACATGCTGGAGCGCAAGTATGAGAGGCACCTGAAGGAGCTGTTCAGCACAGAGGAATACATGAACAAGACCCGCGAATTCATACGCGAGGAGTTCCAGTACCTGCGCTCGTTCACCAAGGAGCTGTTCACCAGCTTCGAGGAGAAGAGCATAGTGGCACAGGGCGAGATGCTGAGCACGAACATGGTGGCAAACTACATGAACGAGATTGGCATAAAGGCCGTGCTGCTGAACGCCCTCGACTTCATGCGCACCGACAAGAACGCTGAGCCCGACCCTGTGTATATCAAGGAGAAGCTTGCCTCAGTGATGGAGCAGAACCCCGACGCACAGGTTTATATCACTCAGGGCTTCATCT
>JAFTAR010000181.1 GCA_017455495.1 Prevotella sp. | reverse complement strand
GGCGGCGAGGTAGAGCGCGTGCTCAACATGGCCGACGGCTGCCTGCTGCTGGTAGATGCCTTTGAGGGCCCGATGCCCCAGACTCGCTTCGTGTTGCAGAAGGCTCTGCAGATAGGTCTGAAGCCCATCGTCGTGGTGAACAAGGTGGACAAGCCAAACTGCCGGCCGGAGGAGGTCTACGAAATGGTGTTCGACCTGATGTTCTCGCTCAACGCCACCGAGGACCAGCTGGACTTCCCCGTTGTCTACGGCTCGGCAAAGAACGGCTGGATGGGCGAGGACTGGCGCACGCCTACTGACAACATTACCTATTTATTAGACAAGATAGTTGAGGTGATACCAGCTCCTCAGCAGATTGAGGGCACGCCCCAGATGCTCATCACCTCGCTCGACTACTCAAGCTATACAGGCCGCATAGCCGTGGGACGCGTACATCGCGGCACCCTCAAGGACGGCATGCAGGTCACCATTGCCCATCGCGACGGCTCCATGGAGAAGACGAAGATAAAAGAACTCCACACCTTCGACGGCATGGGTCACCAGCGAATAGACCATGTGGACTGCGGCGACATCTGCGCCGTGATAGGACTGGAGAAGTTCGAGATTGGCGATACCATCTGTGACCTGGAGAACCCCGAGCCGCTGCCGCCAATAGCCATCGACGAGCCCACCATGTCCATGCTCTTCACCATCAACGACTCGCCGTTCTTCGGGCGCGAGGGCAAGTTTGTCACCTCACGCCATATCAACGACCGTCTGATGCGCGAACTTGAGAAAAACCTTGCCCTGCACGTTGAACCCTTCGAGGACTCCACCGACAAGTGGGTCGTCTCCGGCCGCGGAGTGCTGCACCTTAGCGTGCTCATTGAGACCATGCGCCGCGAAGGCTACGAGCTGCAGGTTGGTCAGCCGCAGGTGATTTACAAGGAAGTGGATGGCGTAAAGTGCGAGCCTATAGAGGAACTCACCATCAACGTGCCCGACGAGTTTGCCTCGAAGATGATTGACATGGTGACGCGCCGCAAGGGCGAGATGACCAGCATGGAGAGTCAGGGCGAGCGCACAAATATTGAGTTCGACATACCTTCGCGCGGCATCATCGGACTTAGGACCAATGTGCTCACCGCCAGCCAGGGAGAGGCCATCATGGCCCACCGCTTCAAGGAGTACCAGCCGTACAAGGGCGAGATAGAGCGCCGCGTCAACGGCTCAATGATAGCCCTTGAGACCGGCACGGCCTACGCCTATGCCATTGACAAGCTGCAGGACCGCGGCAAGTTCTTCATTGACCCGGGCGAGGAGGTGTACTACGGTCAGGTGGTGGGCGAGCACGTTCACGACAACGACCTCGTCATCAACGTCTGCAAAGCCAAGCAGCTCACCAACGTGCGTGCCTCGGGCACAGATGAAAAGGCGCGCATAGTGCCCAAGGTGATAATGAGCCTTGAGGAGTGCCTGGAGTACATAAAGGAGGACGAACTGGTGGAGGTGACGCCCAAGTCCATGCGAATACGCAAGGCCATCCTTGACCACGACCAGCGCAAGAAAGCCAGCAAGAATTAGAGCGTCAGAGCCATAAAAAGAAAAATAAATCGGAAAAAAGTTGGCGGTTTGGAAAAGATTGTGTAGATTTGCACTTCAAAACAATCTTTACGACAATGACATTCACAGAGCAGGCCAACCGCATCTTTGTTCAGGCCATACGCGACTACCACCTAAAGGACGATGTAAACACGCCCGTCAGCAACCCGTATGAGCGCGACTCCATAGAGTTCAAACTCTACCTGAAGTGCTGGATAGACACCGTGCAGTGGCACTATGAGGACCTGATACGCGATCCGCATATTGACCCGGCAGAAGCTCTGGCTCTGAAGCGGCTCATAGACCACTCCAACCAGGACCGCACAGACCTGGTGGAGGACATCGACTCCTACTTCCGCCAGACCTACAGCCATGTCCAGCCTTTGGCCGATGCCCGTCTGAACACGGAGAGTCCCGCTTGGGCCGTAGACCGCCTGAGCATTCTGGCGCTGAAGATTTACCACATGCGTGAGCAGACCGAACGCGAGGAGGCCTCGCCGGAGCACCGCGCCCGCTGCCGTGCTAAGCTCGCCGTGCTTGAAGAGCAACAGAAGGACCTCAGCCTGTCCATCGACCAGCTCCTTGAGGACATAGAGGCCGGTCGCAAGTATATGAAGGTGTATCGGCAGATGAAGATGTACAACGACCCGGCTACCAACCCTGTCCTTTATAAGAAGAGCTGATGAGGCACAAGCACATACTTGTTATCCGCTTCTCCGCCTTGGGCGACGTGGCCATGATGGTTCCAGTGGTCTACTCCTTTGCCATGCAGTACCCCGATGTTCGCATCACGGTGCTAAGCCGTCCTTTTGCCCGCCCCATGTTCGAGGACCTGGCTCCAAACGTGAGCTTCATGGAGGCCGACGTGAAGGGCGAGTACCACGGCTTCAGGGGCCTCAACACCCTCTACCGCCGGTTGGTGGCCAAGCAGTTCACCCATGTTGCCGACCTCCACAGCGTGCTCCGCTCCGAGTATCTGCGCCTGCGCTTCAACATCGGGCGCTTCCGGGTGGAGCATCTCAACAAGCACCGCAAGCAGAGACGCCACTTGGTGTCCTACCGCAAGAAGGTGAAGGAGCCGCTGCCAACATCGTTCGACAACTACTTTGATGTGTTCCGCCGCCTGGGCTTCCCCATTGACAAGCCGTCGTTCACCTCTGTCTTCCCCCCTGAGGGAGGCAACTTGAACCTGCTTCCGGCCGCCATTGGGCAGAAGAAGTCGTGGGAGCAGTGGATAGGCATAGCTCCCTTTGCCGCCCACACGGGCAAGGTTTACCCCCTTGACAAGATGGAGCAGGTAATAGACCTGTTAGCCGGCCAGAACCCCAAGGCCCGCATCTTCCTTTTTGGCCGCGGGGAAGAGGAGGAGGCCACCATAAGCCAGTGGTGCCGGAAGTGGCCCTGCTGCACCAGTGTGCCGCAGAACACGGAGACCCTGCATCAGGAGCTTATCCTGATGAGCCACCTTGACGTGATGCTCTCCATGGACTCGGCCAACATGCACCTTGCCTCGCTCACGGCTACGCCGGTGGTCAGCATCTGGGGAGCCACACACCCCTACGCAGGCTTCATGGGCTGGCGGCAGAGTGCCGACAATGCCATAGGTCTCAACATGGACTGCCGCCCTTGCAGCGTGTTTGGACAGAAACAATGCTAGAAAGGCGACTATCCGTGCCTGCATGGCATCAAGCCGCAGGACATAGCCGACAAGATAACCTCATTACTAATAACTAAAGAAAACAAGTAGCTACTATGAAAAAGTATGTTTGCGACGTATGCGGATACGTCTACGACCCCGAAGTGGGCGACCCTGACAGCGGCATTGCCGCAGGTACTGCATTCGAGGATATTCCTGCCGACTGGGTATGCCCCGTCTGCGGAGTAACAAAGGACGACTTCTCTCCCGAGGAGTAACTACATGCACGCCAGTGCCAGCGAGTAGAACTTCGACTCCACCTCGTCGGCACGGCTTGTCAGCACCACCGGCACTTCTGTTCCGGCCAGCATGGCTGCTGTCTTTGCATGGCAGAACAGAGTAATGGTCTTGTAGAACACGTTGCCCGACTGTATGTCGGGGAAAATAAGGGCATCGGCATGGCCGCGCAGCGGCGATGTGAGGCCCTTTTTCTTCAGGGCCTTGCCCGACAGCGAGGTCTTCAAATCCAGCGGGCCGTCCACTATGCAGGGACCGAAGTCGCCCTTAGCGGCGCGCTCTGCCAGCTCGCGGTATTCCACGGTGTGGGGGAAGTGCTTCTCGCTCACTTTCTCCGAGCAGTTTATCAGGGCCACTCCCGGCTCGCGTATTCCCATGGAGCGGCAAAGCCTCAGCAGGTATACGAGCTGTGCCTCGCGCTGTTCCTTCGTGGGGCGGGGTATCACGGCTACGTCCGAGCAGAACAGCAGCTTGTCGTACTGCGGCACTTCGGCACAGGTGATGTGGGTCAGCACCTGTCCCTTGGGCAGTATGCCCGTCTCCTTGTTCAGTATGGCGCGCAGCAGGTCGTCGGTGTTCAGCAGTCCCTTCATCACCACGTCGGCCTTGCCCTCCTTTGCCAGCGCCACCGCCTTTGCAGCGGCATCGTTGACATCGGCGGCAGGAACAATCTCAACTTGGCTGCCATAGCGTGAGAAAGCCTTCTCGGCCTCAGGCGTGCAGCCCACAGCAATAACGCTGGCTATGCCCTCGTCAATGGCGCGGCACACTGCCTGCTGCGTGCTCTCGTCGTTGGGACACACCACGGCAACGCGCCGTCTCTCTTCGCGGGAGCCAAGGTGCTCCAGCATCTCGTCGAAATTCTGTATTGTTCTCATACTTCTTACTCCTTACTCGGCGAAGCCGACAATTCTTAACTCTTAATTCTAAATTCTAAACTAAAAAAGCACTGCCCCTGTAAGCCGGGTTCTGTGTCGCCTTGCGGCGATGCCTGTCATTTATCTACTGCACACGTCACCATGTGCCTCCAGCGTTCTACCCTCCACCGCAGACGGCTGCTTGCGCAGTCCACTCGGGCGGGCAACCCTTGCATGGCGGTGGTATACATGAACTTGCAGCCTCCAGCAGGAACAGCCCGACGGTCGCCCGCCGGCTGGTGGTCTCTTACACACACCTTCTCACCCTTACCCCCAGAAAGGAGGCGGTCGTTCTCTTCTTCCTTAACCAGCTGTCACCAACTGCTTCTACTTTCAGAAGTGGAGTGCCCTGTGCTGCCCGGACTTTCCTCCCGCAGGCTTTTTACAGCCCGCCAGCGACAGGCCGGGGCAGTGCTTTGTGGTGCAAAAGTAATAAAAAGTTGAAAGGTGGAGGCGCAAAAACCGATGTTTTTGCGCCTCCTTGTAGTTTTTTAACTATCTGTCAGTCCTACTCTGTGTATTGTCCTATAAGGCGTATGATGAGGCTGTTAAGCTGTTCCACCTTGTGGGGCCCCACGCTGGCCTCAATGTGGCTGTTGCCCACTCCGCTGTCATCAGTAAGGAACACATACGTGCCGCCTGTAGCCACGGCGAAGAAGCGCAGCATGAACTCGGTGTTCTTGTCCACCCCGCTGGCAGCCACGGGAATGATGCGTATTCCCATTCTGGCGCAAAGGGTGACAGACCTCTGCAGCGACAGTATCACGCTGTTCTCGTGGTGGGCGGGGGCGTCAAGGATGAGGAATGCCAGGCGGGTGCGTGCCGACGTGTCCCAGGACAGATTCTGCAGCATAGCCTCCAGGGCCGAGTGTACAGCCTCGGGATAGTCGCCGCCGCCAGCTGCATTCTGTGCACTCACGAACTCACGGGTGACGGAGAGGTTGCCGGTGAAGTCTGAGTGGCGCGTCAGGTATTCATCGCCATTGTCGCGGTAGAACACGGCGCCGGTGCGGAATGTCAGCTCGGGTCTCACGGCAGCCGCGTTGTTAATGATGTCGTCAAGGTCGCTCTTCAGGAAGTTTATCTCGTCGCTCATAGATCCGGTGGCATCTACAACGAAGGCAATGTCGGCCTTTTGAGCGGCAGCCTTTGACGGCGAGATGCTATAGCGGTTTATGAACTTGTCGTCCACGGTCTCTGTGCCTGTCCGCTCACCCTGCAGCGAGTCCCAAGGGCATATCACCGGTGTGCCTGACATCACTCGCCCGTCAATGCTTACTGTCAGAGCAGAGCTGCCGGCATCTTCCTTCTGCAACAGCCCAATCCAGCATTCTGCCTTGCCGTGGTTGTCGGTGACAGCCTCCCATACGGTGTTGTCGTTTCTGAGCAGTTTCACACTGACGCCTGCCAGGGCGCTGCCGCCCAAGTCTGTCACCTCAACAGCCACGCGGTTGTTGGTGTAGAACTGCCAGTACTCGCTCTTCTCCCCGTAGCTCTCGCTCATCATCAGCTTCGACCAGAACGGCCAGTAGTTCAGGTCCGACCATTCTGCAGCCGTGATGACACCCGCTGACGTGTTGTTGCCCGACTCCGAGCCGCCCTCACCGCCTCCTTCGCCGCCGCTTTTGCCGTCGCCTGACAGGGAGTAACCGTCGGCCATGAATTCTGGCTCGTACATTGTCCCGTCATCGCCCTCGCCTGAGCAAGAGGCTAAGAAACCACCGGCGTACAGTAGCATCAGGCCGGCAAGGATAGTAAACAGTTTCTTGTCTTTCATAATCAATTAATGTGTTATTTTGTTACTCTGTTTTCTAAACAGCTTACTGTGTTAATGTCGTTTCTCTGTCTTTAAAACTGCCGCCGTAGTGAAATCTTGCACCAAGCCGCTGTTTTTTAACGTTTCTTAGCAGCATAGTGCAGGTAGACAGCTGCAGCCCAGAAAAAAACGGCAAAATCTTTTGGCGCGTAAAATATAAAGTTATATCTTTGCAACGTCCAAAGAACATAACTAACTAAGAGGTCAACTACACATTATTAATATATAATATGGTGCGAAGAATCTTTCTCTTCGCCGTGGTGGCTATGACGGCCATCATGGCATCCAGGGCACAGACGGCCGGTAACACCGCTGCCGCCATTCGTTGGATCCTTGACAGCGGCACTGCTACCGAGCAGCCCGCCTTTGTTCCAGAAACAGCAAGTCAGTTCTTTGAGAAAACAGAGATTGCCGTAGGTTCCGGCCTTGGCACACCTGTTGCCAAGACCTCCGAGGTGGAAAGTATCACCCAGACCATGTTCCCAGTGAAGTCCAAGACCAGCAGCGCCACCGATGCTAATGCTGTGCGCTTCCTCGTGACCCTTAAGGACGGCATCGCCTTCACTCCTACGGCTATCAGCTTCAAGGCTTTCCGCTGGAAGACAGACAAGGGCAACTTCGATGCCTCCTGGCTCTGCGATGACAGCGCCACTCCCCTTGCTTCCGGAGTCCGTCCCAACCGTGGTGCAGGCTCGGGGGCTGCTGCCGTGTCGGCCTACAGCTACGACCTCAGCGGCACACAGGCCAGCGAGCAGCAGTTTGGCCTCTGCATAAACATATACAACTTCGACGTAGCTGCCGACAAGGGCCTCTCCCTTGGCGACATCGTAATAGAGGGCACCCTCTACGGTACCGTGGGGCAGCCCCTCACCTACACCCTCACCCTAAGCGTGAGTCCTGAGGGCGCTGGCACAGTCTCGGCAAGTCCCGCCGGTCCCGCCTACCAGAGCGGACAGCAGGTCACTGTCACCCAGCAGCCTGCCGACGGCTACATCTTCACCGGCTGGCGCACGGAGACAGGCAAGACGCTGTCAGCGGCTGCCGCCTATACCTTCAATATAAAGGGCAACACGGCCCTTACCGCCACCTACGTAACCAGAGAGAGCCTCCTTGTCAACGACTACATCATCGTGAGCAACATTGACGAGCTCCGCGCCGCCATCACTGCGGTCAACGGTCTTGCCGCCGGCAACCCCCGCCATTTCATCTTCATGAAGAACGGCGACTACGACTATGGCACTTACAAGAACCCTGAGTCGGGAGCCGACCCATACGGACGCGATACCATAGTGGCTGACAACGTGTCGCTCATCGGACAGAGCACCAATGGCGTCAACGTGCACATACAGCCCACAATGGCCAGCGTGAGCCGCACTTCGCCCATCGTCATCAACGGTACGGGCACCTACCTGCAGGATTTCACCCTTCAGAACAACTTCGCCTATGGCGGCAACGACGGTCAGGCTGCCGCCCTCATGGACAAGGGCCACCATACCATAGGCAAGAACATGAGCCTCGTATCCCGGCAGGACACCTACTATTCCAACACCGACTTTGGCCAGCTCTACTTTGAGGACTCCCATTTCGAAGGCACCGTAGACTATATATGCGGGCGGGGTGACGTGTTCTTCAACCGCTGCGACCTGGTATGCGTGAACCGCCAGCCCACACAGGGCGACTATAAGGGCGATACCCACATTGCCGCTCCCTATACCATTGCCGAGGACTTCAACGCTCCCGGAGGCCACGGGTATATCTTCATGGACTGCCATGTGGACTGCAAGTCAAAGACATGGGACTTCGGACGCGGCTGGCGCGGCTGGCCAAAGGCCGCATTCCTCAACACCGTGCTAACCGCTGATGCCTGCCATCGCTTAGGCAACGACCAGACCAGCGGCAAGGCTACCGACGGCTATGCCGTGGTGCGCGACATTGACTACTCCCTGCGGGTGGGCACAAAGGGCATACAGAGCAGCAGCGACAGCCACTACATGCAGTTCTACGAGTACAACACTATGGACGAGCAGGGCAACTGCGTCTCGCCCACCACAAACATCCTCACCTTCACCGCCTCCGACAGCCAGCAGTATGAGACAATACTCCAGGCAGACCAGACAGAGCGCTTCCAGCTGCACAATGTCTATCCCGACTGGACACCCGACGAGGACTGCCGCCAGGTAGCCGTCAGCGAATGCCGCCTTGAGGGCACCACTCTTTCCTGGCAGGCCGACGCTACAGCCAAGGCCTTCCTCATTGAGCGCAATGGCGAGTTCGTAGCCATTGTGAACGGCACAGAGACAACCTTCTCTCTCAGCGGCTCTCCCACCGACGGCTACACCGTGAGGGCAGCCAACATGATGGGCGGCTTCGGCACTCCCACTGCCGCCGTTAGTACCACCGGCATCACCGTGGTAAGCTGTTTACCCGCCGGCTCGTCCCTCCGTAAATACATGCTTGGCGGCCGTCTCGTCATAGAGAAGGATGGCATGCGCTTCAACGCCCAAGGGCAGGAGGTGAGGAAGTGAATAGTTTATAATGAATAGTAAGTAGATGAACATAAATGGTTTAATCAATTCATGAGAAATTCATGTGTAATTCGTGATAATTCGTGTTTAGTTTTTAACATGAATTACCGTGAATTGAACATAAATTATTCATAAATGATTATGTGTAATTAATTTTGAGTGGTTACTTAAGAAAATAATGATTATGCGAGCACCATCGATAGGTTTATTCTTTGTTCTTTGTTCTTTATTCTTTAGCCCCGTAGGAGCGCCCGCTCGCCAGCTCTACATCCACCCTGGCGACGACCCGAAGGCTGCCATTGAAAGTCTGCTGGCAGGCGACACCCTCTGGGTGCAGGCCGGTGTCTACGATAACATCAGCGACATCATCAACGTGCGCCACAGCGGCACCCGCACTCACCGCATCTGCGTCTTCGGCTACGGTGAGGGGCGCGCCGTGCTCGACTTCAAGAACCAGCCCCATACCGGCGACGACGCTGCCGGACAGTTCCGCGGCGTGCTGATGAATCCCTGTGCCGACTACTGGTACTGGCGCGACATAGACTTCACCCACGCTGCCGACAATGGCATGAAGCTCGAAGCCTCCTACTGCGTCATAGAGCGCTGTAACTTCTACCGCAACGGTGACACGGGTCTGCAGCTCGGATTCGACAAGGACGGCAACGGCAACAACATAAGAAACCGCAAATTCCTATATTGCCGCTACAACCAGATCATCAACTGCGACTCATATTATAATTATGACGTGCAGTCGCATGGCGGCAATGCCGACGGCTTCGCCAACAAGCTCTACCCTGGGCCGGGCAACGAGTGGCACGGCGACCGCTGCTGGGGCAACAGCGACGACGGCTGGGACCTTTACTATGCCGCCTATCCCTGTCTCATTGACAACTGCTGGGCCATCTGGAACGGATACCTTGAGGACGGCAGCGTAGGAGTGAACGGCAACGGCTTCAAGCAGGGCGGCAACAAGCAGGGCGGAGGCAGCTACGGAGCACATATATTCACCAACTGCGTAGCGGCCTATAACCTCTATCACGGCTTCGACCAGAACAACCATAACGAGGGCAACTGGATAATAAACTGCACGGCCTTTGCCAACAAGCAGGTGAATTTCCGCTTCAACTGCGATGTGGACATGCTCGGCAACACCGTGTTCCACCTGCGCAACTGCCTCGGCTTCCGTCCGGGCGAGGCCAACCACCGCTTCGGCGACATGTGGCCCGACTCGGAGTTCACCAGCTGGCAGGACCTGCTTGGCGTCTCTCCGCAGTACAACATGGGCAAGGGCACCAACCCCGCCACCGGGCAGGAATACAAGCGTATCAGCGCCAAGGACTGGCCCGACTACGACGACCAGTTCGAGGACATCAGCCTTGAGACCGCCCTCAGCGCCCGCCAGCCAAATGGCGAGCTGCCCCTCCACTTCGCACGTCCCAAGGCTGGCTGCATCTTTGAAGACCGCGGCACGCCTATACAGGACCTGTACTGCAGCGATGTGTTCCAGGACTCCTACCGCCTTGCCGGACAGTGGCTCGACGACTATTCCACCACCATAACCCTGCCTTTCTATGGTGCAGCACCCGACTACGGCGCCTACGAAGCCGGATGGGAGCGCCCTGCCTACAACCTGCAGACGCTACCCGTAAACGACGGCACTCTCTTCGCCACCGACGAGGCTATGGAGGTTGACGGCCAGTGGTACCGGCCGCTGCCGCTTGTTGACGACGAGCTGTTCCAGAGCGCCACGCTGTCTGACAGCACGGCACAGTATGTCACCAGTCAGGCCTCCGGCAACAAGCTCTTGCCCGACTACTACGGCAAGAGCGGCACATACCCCACGAAGATAGGCAGTCTCTATGGCGGCGGCACGCGCGGAGCCCTGATGCTGGCAAAGTCAACAGGCTATATAGAGTTCACACTGCCCAGCCTCATGGTGCTGCGCTCCATGCTCTATGGCGGCGGCAAGAACAGCAGCGTGAAGGTGCAGTGGCGGCGGCCCTCTGACAGCAGCTGGACCGACGGCGAGTCCTACGACTTCGACCAGCGCATACACACCCTTGACTTCACCTGCTATGGTCTGCCCGTGACGGCAGAGCCTGTCGTAGTGCGCATCTCCAGCACTGGCTCCAACGATGTCTACCTCACCGACCTAACCATAACCGGTTGCCAGCCTGTCGGCGGCTCCACTGAGGGCATCAGTCTGCTCCGCGAGCAGCCCGCCTTCAGCCTCACCGCCCAGGGCATCATCGTCTATGGCGACGTGCAGGCCATCAGCGTCTACAACGCCGCCGGACAGCAAGTGGCTTTCTCTGCTCTCTCGCAGTTCTGCAGCCTCTCCTCCCTGCCCGCCGGCATCTATGCCGTGCAGGCCCGTCTCCGCGGTGGCAATACCGTGGCGGTGAAGGTCCAGAGACAGTGAAGCGGTTTTTTTGCGTCCTGGCAAAAGAACATACAATCGCTAATGAAGCGTATCTTCGGGGACAAGAACGAACCGCTCTATGGCCGTTCTACCTCGAAACTGTCGTTGAAGCCTTTCTCTGTCAGTGTGATAAAGCAAATATTCAGCGACCACTGCCATGGCTATAAGAACGATGACTTGTTGTGCCTATATATGATTACCGGTGGTACCCCCGCAGCCTTTGGCGATTATGCACTTTCGCTTCGCTCCCTCTCTTTGGAAGACATGTAAATATTTATCATAATCCCAAATTGGTCTTTAGAAACGAATTGTCATAATGCGCATAATCTGTCCCACTAATTATTGTAATTATTCAAATTTGTGGATAAAATTATGGTAATTATGGTAATTTGTTTCCTTATAACTTCTAATGACCGATTTGGGATAATTTGTGGGTGCTATTTATCTCAATTAGTGAAAAGGCATTTGTCCCAATTGGTGAAGCAGTTTTTTTGCTTTAGTGTAAAAGAAAGTTGCATTTTTTCTTGGTAGGTTCCGTTTTTATTCTTAATTTTGCATTTTAGTATAGCTAACAATTATTAACCAAAAAACTAACAACATGAAAAAATTATTTACTTTATTGACGCTACTACTGTGTGTGTGCGGAGGGGCGTGGGCAGAAGATATAGCAATCTTTTCAGCTTCTCCATTGCAGACTCTGTCAAGTAATCAAAATTTCAGTGGAGGTGATACGGAAATTACTTCAACTTATGCTTCTATTAGTGGAGGTGCTTTTTATGCATCTAATGGTGAGAATAGTAGTAAGACCTTTATTTCTAAACAGAGTAATGCATATGCTTTCGCTTCAGTTGGTAGCAAACAAGGATTTAAAGTCGTCCTCGAACAAGCTTTGGTTGCTGGTGACATCATTTCGGTAAATGCATTAACAAATGGCTCTGGTGAAAGTAATGGCCGTGGAATTTGGGTTACTACATCTGCATCTCGTCCTAATAGTGCACCAACATGCTCTCTTGTAGGTGTGTCATCGTCAAAGGAATATGTTAATGTTAATTACACTGTTGCTACAGGTGATGGATTGTGTGGAGAAACTACTTTTTATATTTGGAGAGCAACTGGCAATAGTACCTATTTTAAAGACTTCGCTATCGTCCGCCCTGCTCCTGCAGCTCCCACAATCACCACTCAGCCAGTTGGCGCAAGCTATGTAACAGGAGCTGCGATAAATCCTCTTACTGTAGAAGCTTCTGGTACGGGAACTATTACGTATCAGTGGTATAAGAATACAGAAAATGTAGCGGTGGTAGATGCCGATCATGAAATAAGTGGTGCAACTGCTGCTTCTTATACTCCTACTGAGGCAGGCTTCTATTATGTTGTGATTACTGATGACAATGGCTCTGTTACTTCCGATGTCGTTGAAATTTCAATTTCTGCTGCTGAGGCTCCTACAGTCTCTGTTTCAGGTGCACCCACAGGAGCTGTTGCTGTTGGAACGGAGGTCACGCTGACTGCAACTGCTACGGGTAACCCCACTCCTATTATTACATGGTATGACGGTACAGACGCAGAGGTTGGCACTGGTGAGACATTCTCGCCTTCAACAGCCACTGCTGGTACTTATACTTTCTATGCTGTTGCTTCTAATGGCATTGGTACTAATGCTACATCAGCAGTACAGACCATTGATGTTAAGGAGCAGGTGGCAACCCCGACAATTAATCCTAACGGAGCTTATTTTGACGGTTCTCAGGATGTGACGCTGGCATGTGAGACAGAGGAAGCTGCCATTCAGTATTCTACTGACAATGGTGAAACATGGACCAACTACATAGCTGCCTTTACCATCACCGAGACCACGACAGTTCAAGCTAAGGCTACCAAGGACGGATGCATTGACAGTGAAGTGGCAACAGCTACATTTAACAAGGTAACTCTCCTTGCCCAAACCGATGTGACAGGAGATGCCGTTTGGGATTGGAGCACTATTACTAGTGGTGAGATTCTTCTTAAAGAACCTATTCTTAACGAAGATGTTGTTATGGCAAATATCCCTGCTTATGGCTACACTCTGACAGTGCCTTCAACATTTGACGCTCAGGCACTTCTCATAAACTGCCAGTATGTTTGGCGTAATGCAAACAGCTCAAAGTTCCTGCAGGGTAACAAAATCCAGTTCAATACTACTGTTGCTGGCATTGTGACCATAGAGTATGCTAATACAGGTAATAATGCAGCTCGTACTGTAGTTGTTAATGGTTCTAAAGGCTCAAAGAGTTCAACCGCTAACAACAGCTATCAGACAGAATCATTTAGTGTTAATGCTGGAAGCGTAGAAATTACAGGTGCAGAAGTCTCATCAAGTGATGCCAAAATGCTTCGTATTCGTAAAGTCAGCTTTACTACTCCTGTTACAATCACACCATCCTACGCCAAGACCACCTATGTTACCACAAA
This sequence comes from Prevotella sp., assembly GCA_017455495.1. GTDB lineage: Bacteria > Bacteroidota > Bacteroidia > Bacteroidales > Bacteroidaceae > Prevotella. Next base: position 32,547 of record JAFTAR010000181.1, on the reverse strand, counting down.
GGCTCTTGACTTTACCAGCGTTGACGGTCTGAAGGCATACGTTGCCACAGGTGCAACTTCTACTGGAGTGACGATGGAGGAAGTTACTGCCGCTGTTCCTGCTGGCACACCTCTTGTGCTCGTAGGTAATCGCGGTACTGAGTATACAGTTCCCGTTGTTGCTTCTGCCACTGCACCTGAAACAAACCTGCTTGTTGCAGGAGACGGCACAACAGAATTCTCAGGCGATTCATACGATTACATTCTTGGAGCTGATGGCCTGTTCCATCAGATTAGCGAGGGTAAAGTGGCAGTTGACAAAGCATATCTGCACCTTGATGAAGCTCCTGCTTCTGGCGCTCGCAGCTTGGCTATGATATTCGGTGAGGACACCACCACTGGCATCAGCGCTACGCAGAATAATGGAGAGATGACTAATGGCAACATCTTCTTCAACCTGAGCGGACAGCGCGTAGCACAGCCCGCACGTGGCCTCTACATCGTGAACGGCAAGAAGGTTATGGTGAAGTAACAGTCTTTGGAAGACACGAATTTCCATTAATTAACACGAATTAATTAGAGATATATACGACTATGAAAAAGACATATATCAGCCCCGTAACCATGATGGTAAGGGTGAACACACAGCAGATGATTGCCTCCTCAACCATAGGTTTTGGTGGCCCCCTCAAGGGCGACGAAGCAGTTTCCCGCTATCGTAACTCTCTCTGGGAGGATGACGAGGACGACTGGTTGCTTGACGACGAGGACGAGTTCTAACAATAACTCAATACAACTATAGCAATAGCAGCGGTGGACAGTAGTACCACCGCTGTTATTGCTATAATAGGTTGTCAGGTTGTCAAAATGCCCTGCCACAAAGGTTTTGCAACCTGCTGGAGGTTGTCAGAGGTTGTCAGTTTTCAGGGGTTGTTAGATGTTGCCAGAGAGGATAGTTTTAACTGGAGCGCGCTGCTTTTTGCTCAAATTCTCTCGAGAATTCATTCAAAAGGCACTGCTTTTTATAGGTAAAGACAACATATACAACTTAGGACAACTACTTTTTTTATTAACGACAACAAGAACAACTTAGGACAACCTTATTTGCATCAAGCTGCATACCGCAGGTAAAAGTTGTCCTTTGTTGTCTGGGTTGTCTTTATATACTTCGGGTGCTGTCGGTTCTGACAACCTCTGCCAACCTACAACCTGTTATTGAAAAAATATTGTTTTTTTGTGCGCTTTCACCTTTTCCCCTTTTTTTTGACCTCCGTGAGAAAGAAAAAGAAGGATTCTCTTGGCTGTTTCCTTTTTTATCGCTACCTTTGTCCCCAGTTTATTACCTTATTTTACTAACTAATTATCATCAAATGAAAAAGAAAATTTTTACCTTATTTGCCCTTTTTGTACTCCTTGGGGGGGGTAGTTTGTGGGCAGCATCTTATCCTGATGCTAACTATTTGCTATTGAATGGTAGCACAAATAAGTCTATAGCCAGTAGCCAGGTGGTTGGAAATATTACATTTACTTGCAATCCAGATAAGTATACTTATCAAGGAACAACTTGTAAGTTTAACGGGAACAGCATTTCTAAAGGACTGAAGACCGAGGGTGCTACATACACTGATTTCACGCTTACAGAAACAGCCTCCGTCACAATTGTGCAAAGCCTTGCAAATAACCCTGAGACTTCCCTAAGTTTTGACTTGTCGAGCAATGGTGGCAAAAAAGAATTGTCAACATGGGACGATGTCATCATTACGACATATTCTGGTACTGCTGATGCAGACAATCAAAACGTAAAGATATTCAAGATTTGCAACGTACCCGCAGGAACCTATCGTATCAAGCAGAATAGCGGACAGACGTTTATGGTTTATGTTGGTGTAACCTATGGTGAGACCAGCAAGGTGGCCATCACTACGGCAACGAGCAATGGCGGCGAAAGTACCATTGACGGTGCCGGCGATTATCTGATAGGTGGCACTGCTACGCTGACTGCAATTCCTGCTGCAGGAAAGGCTTTCGATCATTGGGAATTGGAGGGTTCTAACGTAAGCACTGTCAACCCGTATTCATTTGTTGTATCTGAAGCAGCAGAATATACCGCTGTATTTATTGATGCAGCTACGAAGACCATTAGCGTAGCAAGTGGAAACGACGTTGCGGGTACGGCAGAGGCTAGCGCAACAACAGTTTCAGAAGGCAGCAGCACCACGTTGACTGCAACAGTCATTGCAGAAGGCTATGTTTTCAGCAATTGGACAAAGTCAAGCGATGCTACTTGGACTAGCACAAACGCTACGGCTACTATTCCATACGCCGACCTTACAGATGGTGAAACTTATACGGCAAACTTCCAGAAACTATATGTTGTTTCCTATGACCTCGGTGAATATGCAGGAACTACAAACAAAGTATTAAACAATTATGAAGCTAAATATAACATTGATGAGAAGTATGCGGATGCTGCTGGTAAATATACTATTCCTTCATACGCCCATCGTCAGCTCTATCGTGAGGGCTATATATTGAGTGGCTGGACCGATGGTACAAATACTTATAGCACTGGCGATGAAATCACCCTGACGAGCGACATCACTTTGACCCCAACTTGGACTGCCACTACAGAAACTCTTGCTGATTTGACTGCCGATATTACTGTGACATGGAGCTTGGCACACAGCCAGATTCTGTTCAATTCCTGGCAGGGCAGTGGCCAGGTAGGCTACTACACAAAGCCCCAGAAAATAAATGAAGAGACAATTGCGATTCCTATGATTGTTGATGCAACAAGCGGTAAGATTGACAATAGCTCACGCTCTGATAGGACTGACTGTCAGATAAACGCTGGCACCAAGTTTACTATTCCTGCCGTAAAGGGTATGACCATTACCATCACTTGTTCAGAATCAGGTGTAATGACATCTGAAAACATGTTAGTTGGTGAAGATGGTATGATTATTGACGATAAGACTGCAACTTTTACCTATACTGGTAGTGAGTCTACCGTTACAATCACAATGAATGGTGGACGCTACTATCCCTCAATTGCCGCCACTTATCCTTACGTTCCTAAGGTTGCCCCAGAGGTTCCCACCTTCCCTGCAACAACTACAGTTGATGGAGGCTCAACGATTGCTATCAGCAGCGATGCCCTAATAGTTTATTACCAGTGGAGTGACACAGAGACAACGTTGACAACAGAGTCTGCTGGCTGGACGGAAGGCGCTTCCGTTACCGTTCCCAACGAGGCTGGCACGAAATATCTGTATGCCTACGCATCTAATGGTGATGACCTGAACAGTGCCGTGGTATGTGAGTCTTACAACATCACAAAGACAGCCACAACTACCTCAATCATCACATGGGATTTCACCAATTGGAGCGCTGCCACTAAGGCTGGTGTGCTGGCAGATGATACAAACTGGAATCAAACTGAGACAGCAACTGGCGGCAATGACTTTGGAGAGGACGGTGGTCGTGCATACAAGAACGCCCTTTCAAGTGCTGAACTCCAGTATGATGGCACTGCAATTGAAGAGGCCAAGGGGCTGAAATTTACGGCAAGTGCATACGGAATGGCAGTGCTCTTTGATTTCACTTCTACCACTTTAGGCACTTACCAAGGTGGCTCGTACATCTGGCTCTATGGTAGTGGCTCAAAGATTACTATTCCGAATGTTCCTGCTGGCTCAACAATTGAGATTGGTGTAGAATCTCACAAGGCTTCAGAAGCCCGTGGAGTGACGCTGAACAACTGCACTCAGACACAAGGTGAAGCTACTGCTAAAGCATATCAAGTTTGCAAGTGGACTGTGAACACTACTGGCGATATCACCGTAACACCTACGAAAGGTCTGCATATTTACTATATCACATTGACAAAGGCAGTTCAGGCTGTTGCCTTCACCCCTGCCCATGACAAGTCCACATACGTAACTCCGAAGGCCCTTGACTTCAGCGATGTTGACGGTCTGAAGGCATACGTTGCCACCGATGCTTCTGCCGGTAAGGTGACTCTGACAGAGGTCGGTGCTGTTCCCGCAGGTACCCCGCTGATGCTTATCGGTACTGCCGGTACTGAGTACACCGTGCCTGTGGCTGAATCTACAGAAGCTCCAGCAAAGAATATGCTCGTGGCTGGCGATGGCACAACAGAGTTCGACGGATCAACCTACGACTACATCCTCTATAGCGATGGCAAGTTCTATCAGATTGGCAGCGGTACCGTGGCTACCACGAAGGCATACCTCCACTGCGAGAGCGACCCGACGGCAGCCGGTTCACGTAGCCTGGCTATCAGCTTCGGTGAGGACACCACCACTCGCATCAGCGCTACGCAGAATAATGGAGAGATGACTAATGGCAACATCTTCTTCAACCTGAGTGGACAGCGCGTAGCTCAGCCCGCACGTGGCCTCTACATTGTCAATGGCAAAAAAGTATTGGTGAAATAATAATTCATGAAAATTCGTGGTCATTCATGGATATTTTTGTTAGATATAAGAAACATGAACGACCATATATGTCCACGAATTAGTCATAAATAAATATTAAAGAAAGGAACAACGATTATGAAGAAGACATATATCAATCCGCAACTGACGATAATGAACGTTCGGACACAGCCTATAATGGAAGCCTCCGCTGGTTTCGGCTCGGGTACAAAGAATGGCGCTGATGCCTGCTCCCGCTTCCGCAACAAGCTTTGGGAGGATGACGAGGACGACTGGCTGCTTGATGAGAATGAGTTTTAACATCACCTCAACAACATTATAATAGCAATAGCGGCGGTGGACTTTGTACCATCGCCGCTATTGTTAGTGAAGTTCCTCGGTCTCTATTTGTTTCACGGTCATGACATCAACTCCAAGCAGGGCGGCAATGTCCTCAGCACTCACCTGTTTCTTTAGGAGGGCAACCACCGTGTTTCGCATCATCTGCTCTGCCCGTTCCTCGGCCTGTGCCTGACGCTCCTCTGCCTGTGCCTGACGCTCCTCTGCCTGTGCACGCTGTTCCTCTGCCTGTGCCTGACGTTCCTCTGCCTCCTTGATGGCTACTATTGACTTTGCGAGCTGCCGGTCTTTCGCCATGATTTCCTCTTCGCGATTCTTCAGCACAGAGAAGAACTCGTCCTCCACGTCCATCTCACGGCGCACGTTCTTGTCGCACGACACCTCCATGAGCTTGCGCAGGATAGGCTCCATCTCGTTGTCGTCGCCGTAGACCGAGGGGTCAATGTCTACTGTCTGCTGGTTCTTATCTGATACCACATGTGTCTGGTCAAAGATGCTCAGCACCTTGTCCAGGCGGTTGTTTATCTTGCCGTGCAGGCGGGGAATCTGCACAATGATGCTGTCGTGCGTAAGACTCTCCACGAAGGGGTCCTTGATGCCGTCTTCCACCACGTTACGGTCGTAGTCGTACACCTGGTGGTCTACATACACCACAGGAGCATCTATACTGCCCACAGTGTGGCCCAACAGGTAGACGGCAACCATGGGCAGGGCGTGTGAGCTGCGCCCCTCACCCTCCATGTTCTCCTTGTTGTCGTACTGTGCGCCGAGGTACTGCCGGAAGCGCAGCAGCTCGGAGTCCACCTGGGTCTTCTGTATCTCTATGAGGATGGTCTGGCGCTCCCCTTTATCGTCAAGTATGGTGGCACCGAAGTCTATGCGGAATATAGAGAGTGTGTCGCGGCTCTTGTTGGAATACTCGTTGCGGCGCATGTGAACCTCCAGCACATCCTTCTTCAGAAGGGCGGAGATGATGGTGCGGGCAATGCGTTCGTCCTCCATGAGGTACTTGAACACTACATCGTAAATGGGGTTGGCTACTATCATGATGGGTATGTCTTTTGTGGCAAGTCTGCTGCAAAGTTACGACTATTATTTGAACTGGCAAAAGGAAAAGGAGAAAAACGTGTTGTTAATCAGTCGTTGACTATTGTGATGCGGCTCTGTGACTGTTGGTAGATGTCAGGAACCGAGCCTCCGAGCGTGTTCTCCAAGTATTCTGCCAGGGCATCGCGTGTGAGCTTGGAACTTAGCGTGAGCTGTGTGCACCCCTTCAGCGTGTCGTAGAAGCCGCCGCCTAAGTAATAGTCGGAAGTGGCCACGGTGTATCGGTGCTCTGGGTCAATTGGCTTCCAGGTATTGGTAGCCTGGTCGAGAACGGTTACGTCGGTAATGGTGTGGCTCTGCAGGTGGATGGTGAAGCGCAGACCCGACACTTGCGGAAACTGTCCCTCCTCCGTTGGCAGGGTAGCGGTACACCATTCAAGCATGGTGGTAATCTCCTTTCCCGTAGCTTCAATCTTGGCCATGTGGTTGTCAAAGGGCAGCACGTCGACCACATTGCCGTAGGTGATGGTGCCTGCGGGTATGTTTGTGCGTATGCCGCCGCCGTTGCACAGTCCTATCTCGGCCTGCATGGAGTGGCGGAAGGCATCGGTCACCAAGTCGGCAAGGTTTGTCTCACCCAGTCGCACGAGGCGCTCGCCGGCGGCATCGTTGATGGTGAGCAGGAAGTCGCTGCGGCTCACCTGGCGGGCCGTAACGCGCTCCACCTCTCTGCGAACGCTGTCAATAGCGGCACTGACGCGCTGGTTCTCATACGTTATCTCATTAACGGGGATGAGCGAGGTGTTTATGTGTCCGTCGGTAGAAATCACGAGCTTGCCTACATTCTGGAACTGTGTGCCTGTCTGGGAAACTGGCACCATGCGGCCTTCCATGTTGGCCACCTCCACGTGCTCTATCACTGAGTGGGAGTGGCCGTCAAGGAGCACGTCAATGCCGCTCGTGGCGGCGATGAGCTGATGAGACGAGAGGCCTATCACCGGCTGCTCCTCGCCCAGATGTGACAGCACCACCACATAGTCGGCACCGGCGCTGCGGGCGCGGTCCACAGCAGTCTGCACCAGAAGGGCGAGGTCGTTGTTCCTTAGGTCGTAGAGCAGCTGGCCGTTGCTGTCAAAGAACGAGTAGCTCTCTGCCACCATTGATTCTGGCGTGGTGACACCAATGAAGGCTATCTTCCTGTTGCCGTAGCTGCGTATTACGTAGGAGCCATAGTGAGGAGCGCCCCAGCGGCCTCCAATGGAAAGCGGGTCGAAGAGGTTACAGCAGAGCACAGGAGCATTCATCTGTGCCAGCAGCTCCTTCATGCGCGGCACGCCGTAGTCGAACTCGTGGTTGCCCAAGGTTATGGCATCATAGCCCACGGTGCGCATCACGTCTATAATATACTGTCCGTGAGACAAGGCACCGGCCGTGGCCCCTTGCAGATAGTCGCCATTGCTCACTATGGCAACCCACGCGGTGTCGCTCTGGACAATGGCATCGCGCAGGCCGGCCAGACGCTTGTAGCCGTCAATGGCACAATGGACATCGTTCTCATAGAGTATCACTATGCTTTTCTCATCGTCAGTGCCAATTGTGGCAGAGACGGCATGGCTGCTGCCGAAGAGCGGCGCAAGCAGCACTAAGTTAAGTAGCAGTTTCTTCATAGTAGGGAAAAAAACGTTAACATTTGAATGCTTGTTGTAATGGCTGCTGCAAAGTTACGTTTTTTTTGTTTCCCGACAAAGAAAAGCCAGGATTTTTTATGGTTAAAGCACTACCTGCGTGCCTCTACCTGCGTGCCTCCAACAAAATGCTGAATCACCCCGACGCCGTAGCTCTTGGCAGCCTCTTGCAACAGTATGGGAACACCGTGGGAAGACGCTGCTTTCGGATTTTCAAATCATGTCATTCTATTATCTTGTCGCTGGTCAGGAACTGGAACAAGCCTGTGTAGTAGATGCCGCCTTTCCACCACATCGTCAAGGTACGTTTTCTTCCAAAGCCGTTGCAGATAGGTGGTCTTCTGTTCGGGAGTCGGCATCCTGCGGAGTGCAGGTAGTCCTCCGTAGGTGTAATATTCTTTCCACAACTCGCTGACCGATTCCGTACGATCCTGGCAAAACTCCCTGAAGGTGAATGGCATGATGCTCACCTCATCGCTGCGCCCACGGAAGATGGTGTTGATGTCGTTGGAGAGAAATTTCGAATTGCTGCCGGTTATGTACACATCGACATTAGGCCGTTTGTTCAGTCCGTTTACGATACGTTCGAAATCCTGAACTTCCTGAATCTCATCAAGGAATACATAATAAGGCTCCGTTTTCGATACAATACGGGAGTAGAGAAACTCCTTCAGCTTCTCGCGCTCGAGCAACTCCTCTGGAGTGTCCTCATCCTCTACGTCAAATGAGATACTGATGATATGGTCTTCTGGGATGCCATGCTCCAACAGGTAATCCTTGTAGATAGGATTCAGCAGGAAAGACTTACCTGCACGCCGCGGCCCAGTCACCGTTTTAATCATACCGTTATCCCTCCTGACTATCAGGCGATTGAGGTATTGTTCTCTCTTTACACATTCTTCCATAAAACAGCCCTGCATTCGAATTTTGCTGCAAAGTTACAGCAAATTTCGAATGCAGCCAAATAAACACCTCAATTTCTTATCTCCGATGCCCATTTTTGCTTAATTTTCACCATCAATCCGATGAGGAACCAGGAAGGAGCAGCGTTCCGCCTCTGAGCAGATGGTCGTGAGTGATGACGAGCTGGTCAAGGGCCTGGCCGTTAAGGCTGTAGAGGCCGTCGGGCGAGCGCCTGATGGTGAGGGATCTGCCAGCAGGGCTGTTTATCGTAACCTCCTGGAACCAGGCTCCGCCAAGCACGTACTGCGGCGTGCCGGGGCAGACGGGATAGAAGCCCATGGAGGCAAAGAGCTGCCAGGCCGACATCTGGCCGGCATCGTCATTGCCGCTGAGGCCGCCGGGCGAGTCGTTATACTCCGTCTGGAGGATATGGGCCGTGCGCTGACGGGTGAGGTCGGGGCGCCCGGCCAGGCTGTAGAGCCATGCCACCTGGTGGCATGGTTCGTTGCCGTGCCAGTAGCGGCCCTCGGTGAACATGGAGTCAAGCTTCTGCACGAAGGCCTCCCTGCCGCCCATCAGTTCAATGAGGCCGGGACTGTTGTGAGGCACATACCAGGTGTAGTGGCAGGTGGCGCCCTCGGTGATGTAGGGTTTGCGGTGCACCAGGTCCCCGTTGCCCTCCCACGAGCCGTCGGCATGGCGCCCGTCGGCATAGCCTGTCGTGGGGTTGATGACGTTGCGCCAGTTCTCTGCCCGCTGCATCAGCTCATGAAAGTCCCGTTCAGAGTCTGTAGTCTGTAGTCCATGCGCCATCTGGGCCACGCAGAAGTCATCGTAGGCATACTCCAGCGTGCGGCTGGTCTGTTCCTGCTGGTGGAAGGCCTCCTTGACAGAGTCCTCCAGCGGTATGTAGCCATACTGCAAGTAGGAGGTGAGGGCGCGGCGCCCCTTGCCGTCAAGATAGTCCTGTGGCGAGGGAGTGCTGAAGGCGTTTTGCCTCATGGCGCTGTATGCCGCCCTGGCATCGAAGCCCCTGATGCCCTTCACGTAGGCGTCGGCCAAAACTGAGGAGCAATGGTCGCCAATCATGGCTGCGGTATAGCTGTTCCAGCAGGGGAAGATGGGCAGCCAGCCGCCTTCGGTGGCCATGTTCACAAGCGACTGCATCATGTTGCCGTTCTCTTCTGGGGCAATGATGCAGAGCAAGGGGTGGAGGGCGCGGTAGGTGTCCCACATGGAGAAGTCGCCGTAGCTTTTACGACTTGGCGATTCGCAATTGGCATTGCCGGCAAAGCGGGGATAGCAGCCGTCGGCGTCGCTCATCTCGCGGGGCAGGAAGGAGGCGCGGTAGAGTGCACCATAGAACTGGTTTACAAGGGCGGTGTCAGGGTCGCTTACGTCAATGGTATGCAGGCGCTTCACCCAGATGTCGGCACACTGCTGCTGCATCTGGTTGAAGGTGCAGCGGGCCTCAGCCTCCAGGTTGCGCTCGGCACCTTCGCGGCTGGTGAACGATGTGGCCATGCGGAGCACTATGGGGCAGCGGCTAACGGCCTTGAAAGTGAGGCGAAGGGTCTGGCCCTCCTGACGGCTTGCCACGAGACTGTCGGAGAATTGCAGCACGAAGTGGCCGCTGAAGCCGGCCGGCTCGCCCCAGCCCTGATAGATGCGGTGGACGGGGTTTGAGGCGTAGACCCGGCCGTCCTGCATGCTGATGGTGGCCTGCTGCTCGTCGCTGTTGACGGTGAGGACTATGTCGGCCAGCCCGTCGTAAAGGGGAGTGACATGCATGATGGCCGCATGGCTCAGGGCAGTAAGCTCAATCATCATCTGCTCGCGTGGCAGGCTCAGGGCGTAATAATTGGGGTGGGAGGTCTCGTCGCCATGGCTGAAGGGCGTGGCCAGGCTCCCCTCGCCATTGCCGCCCTTGAAGGCCCCTACGGTGAACGAGCCGTAGTCCTGTGTGCAGCCGCCCACCAGCCAGTGGCTGGCGCGGATGCCGTAGAAAAGGCTGTCCTGATAGTAGTAGGGGGCTATGCATTTGCGCTCGGTGGTCTGCGTCTGCGGCGTCCAGAAGGTCTGGCCGTTGGGCACCAGGACGGCGGGCAGCGTCTGGCCATGCTCCTCGCTGCCCTTGCCGAAGAGTCCGGCGGTGCGGGTGTTGGCGGGAGCTGTGCCTACCATGGTGTTCAGGGCAGAGAGCTGCCTGATGTGTTCCAAATAGTGTATGCGGCTGTTCACCTGCTCCTTGAGCTGCTGCCAGGAGTAGAAGCCAATGCTTTTCTCGTTGTGTAGCAGCTGCACCTTCACGTCGCCGGCCTCATTCCGGTAGAATATCATCTGGAGGTTGGCTGCCATGGGCAGTATCTCGTCCATGCCCATGCCGTTGGTGTTTACCTGCATGAGGGTGAGCAGGCGGTAGAGGTTGGTGTCGTGGCCGAATCGCAGGTCGGCACCCAAGCCTCTGCTGGCAATGGCGGCCTCGGCCTTGGCCTCTATGCGGCGCCATAGGGAGACGGCCGAGCGGGCCGGAATGCCATCGTTTGAGGGAACGTCGCCGTTGCAGATGGTCATCCGCTCGTTGTTGGCGGCATAGACGGCATGCAGCTCCTCCTCGGTGAAGATGTCATAGAGCGACACACGCAGCTCTACGTCCTGCATGTCCGACGCAATGGTGTGCAGCTCGGAGAGCAGCTTGTCGGGCTGTTCCACCTTTGAGTCGTCAATGAAGAGGGCTCTTGTCAGCCTGTGCGGGTCTATTCCAAGGGGAATCCTTGTGCGGTTCTCAAGGGCTTTCTCTTCAGGCGAAGTGTAGGCTATCCACGCCATGTCCTCTTCGCTTGTAACAGGCGTGATGCAAAGCTGTGGATTCAGGGCTTGCAGGCGTGACACGAAGTGGAGCATGTTCTGGCGGCAGCGGTCCACGGTGCTGGAGTGGGCCGTCAGGCGGGCTTCTGTGGTGAAGAGCTGCGGAAAGTTATGGTACATGCGCGTAGCGATGGCCTCGTGCTGGCGGCCTCCAAGGGGTGTGAGCCTGCCGCCGTTGCCCCGTGCATTCCGCCATATCTTTGCCAGCCGCTTGCGCACGCTCTTGCCGAGCTTAGTAAGGTTTGAGGCATCCTCAAAATGGCTCATCACCCACTCATAGCGCTGGTCGCTGGGAAGCCAGCGCGAGCCGTGGCGGCCGTAGTGCGATATATAGAACGGCTCGTAGCCTTCTGGTGCCTCGGCCATCTGCGTATGGTCTGCGGGGTAGGCATAGTAAACGCCGCCAAGCCTCTCATACTGCGCATGTACAGGCAGGAGGGCAAAGAGGCAAAGGAACAGCGATATAGCCGTCCGCCTCAGAGTCTTGTATGTTGTCATCTTTCCCATAGTCCGCAAAGTTATAGTTTTTAATCTTCTTTACCAAATTTTTTCACGGCTTTCTTCCTTGTCATTGCTGTTTGCTGATGCGCCAGTCTATGCCTAAGGGGTTGTGGCTCATCTCTGTGACGAGATAAAGATCCAGCGCGGCATTATGCTCAATGGTCATCTCCGTATGGTCAACATCAGCCTTGAGGTGTATCTGTCCGTTGTTGCCGGTGCCTGTTCTGCGCCAGGTGATGCCGTCGTAGGTGAACGCCCCGTTGTCCAAGAGCTGGCGCACAGCCTGGTGTGAGACAAAGGCGAAGGTGCCGCTCGTATCATAGACAGCACCGTCGGCAGGAATGTCCCAGCAGAAGGAAGCGGCATTCTCCACAACCGAGCGGCCTATATTGTAGGTGGCTTCCTTGCAGGTAACTACGAGTGTGTCGCCATTCCAACGGAAAGAAAGCGGCCACGTGCGGAACTGGCGGTTGAGGGTGAAGGAAATGGCACACTCCAAACCTCCCCCTAAGAGGTCGGCAGGCCCCCTCCAACCTCCCCCCAAGCGGGAGGCTGTGTCGGTTACTTCTACCGTCGGGCTTGCCCCACCACTCGGGGGGACTGGGGGGACTTGTTCTGTAATTCCGATGAATACCAGCTCGCCTCCCTGCATCAGCTCCTGGTGGGTGATGCGGGCATCGGGGAGTTCGCGGCCGTTGAAGAACACAGCAAACCGGTTGCCTGTCTGCCTCGTGGCATGCAGCGTCCTGCCGTTGCTGAGGGAAAAGGTGTACTCTGGCAGCAGCGGCGTGTTGAGCAGGTAGTAGTCCTGGCCGGCGTTGGGGTAGAGGCCGAGCGCATGGAAGGCAAGCCATGAGGACATGGCGCCGCCATCGTCATTGCCGGGAAGGCCGTCGGGCTGGTCGCTGTAGTTGTCACGGACAATCTGGTGGATGCGCCGGGTGCTGAGGTCGGGCCGCCCTATCCAGTGGTAGAGGCAGGGAGTGAGGAACGACGGCTCGTTGCCCACGTTATAGCGGTCACGCTCGAAGAACATGTCCAGGCGGCGGCGGAAGGCATCGGGACCGCCGCAGGCCTCTATCAGGCCTGGCACATCGTGGGGAATGCTGAGCGAATACTCTGCAGAGAGGGCCTCGTAGAAGAATGTGTCCCACCAAGGCAGATACCACGGTGCCACCTTTGTCACTGGGGTATAGGGAATGGCGGGGTGGAACACGCGGGAGCGGCCCCAGGGCACGCTGTCAAGCCACTGCCCTTGGTCGTCGCGCGGCATGATGTAGCCCCTGACGTCGTCCCACTCGTAGTCGCTGCGCCACAGGTTGTGCCAGTTGCGTGAGCGCTCAATGTACTCCTCGTAGATGTCTTGATGGCCTAAACCCCGGGCCACCTGCGCTATGCAGTAGTCGTTGTAGGCATACTCCACGGTGCGGGTGCCGGCACGGGGAATGCCGTAGGGCACGTAGCCCAGCCGCTTGTATTCGTTGAGGCCGCCGCGCCCGTGCTTTTCGTGGTCGGCTCCGGGGTCGGCCTCGCCGTCCTTTAGCATGGCTTCAAGGGCCAGGGAGTAGTTTATGGAGGGGGCTGCGACAGAGTCGCAGCATACGGAACTGCCACTGCGGCCAAGGCCCTTCACGAAGGCATCGGCAATGACGACATCGGCATTTGAGCCGCCCTGGGTGCGTCCGTTGCAGTCGCCGCTGCGGGCATCGGGCATGTAGCCCTCGCGCACGTATATATTTAATAATGAGTTGACAATTTCCACTTGACGCTCCGGCCAGAGCAGGGTGAGCAGGGGCGAGGAGGTGCGGTAGGTGTCCCAGATGGCGTAGTAGTCATCGTAGTAGGGGCTGTCGGTCCACTTGGGGTTCTCGCCGGTCTTGCAGACGGGCATGAGCATGGTGTGGTAGAGGGCAGTATAAAAAATGCGCTTCTGCCGGTCGGTGCCTTCCACCTGCACCTTGCTTAGCTGCTGCTCCCAGGCGTTGCGCAGAATGGCGAGCTGCTCGTTGAAGCCGTGGCTGTCAATGTTGCGGCGCGCCTGCATAGTGCTGACATAGCTTATGCCCACTTTCACCTGCACCACAGTATCGGTGAAAGCCAGCACGTTCCCGCCGGCAAGGGTAAAAGGCTGGTCGGTAGTCAGGCAGAAATAGACGGTGTAGGCATCGCCGTTGTTCCAACCGCCGCGTATACGCGAGAAGCCGCTCACTTCGCATGGACCGGCCACTTCCATGTCGGCACCTACAAACTGCTGCCGCTCACGCAGGTTGGGAACGGTGTCCTTGCCCAGGAAATGGGTCACGTCGACAAGCAGCCGGGCATTGCGAGGAAAATGGAAGCGGTAGAAAGCGCAGCGCTCGCTGGTGGTTATCTCGGTGCGTATGCCGTTCTCGTAGGTCGTTGAGTAGTAGCCCAGGCTGATGGTCTCTTCCACCCTTCTCTGCATCACATCCGTGTTCGTCCGTGTACTGCCGTTGCCAATAAATGGCTGGATGAGTATGTTGCCGTATTTCTGGCCGCCGCCGGTGCCGCTGACATGTGTCTGCGAGAATCCGCTGACGGCTTCCGGCATTGGTGCCCAGCCGGCATTGGGCAGCACGCCGCAGTCGGGCCCTGGCTTCACCATGCCGAAGGGCATGCAAGGGCCGGGGAAGGTGCGGCCCACGCCCACGCTGCCTATGCGCGGGTCTACATACTGCCACACCTGAGCCGCCGCCATCAAGGTGTACAAAGACAAGGCAAGGGTAAAAAGGAAGTGTTTCATAGGAAACGTTGTCTGAACCAAAGCGAGAACACGGGGTCAGTGATATAGAGCTGGCGCATCTCAGAATAGATGATGTCGCGCTCAATAAGAGCATCGCGTAGACGTACAAGGTTAGAGGGACTGCCCAGGTCGTACTGCATCCGGACTTTCTTTTCATTGTAGCCAGAGTGTATGCCAGAGACTATGGCACGCAACAGGTTCATCTGATAACCAGACAGGGGTTCTATCTGTTGCATATAGAGTGCTTCGTTCGTGCTTATCAGTTCCTTGACGGATGGCGGCAGTAGCTCCTCCGTGGCGGTATCTCCCTCGGGTGTGCGGTTTAGAATTATTGATGCCAGGTGCTGCACATATGACGGGTAAAGCTCAACCGTCTCGCAAATGCGTGACACCATCTGCTCCGAGATATGTCTGCCGGCACGCTCGAAATGACTAATGACATAGTCTGTCCAGTCGGAAGTGGGAATCTTTTCAAGCCACATCAGGTCGCCAAACTGGTAGAAAGGCATGCTGCGATTCAGAAATATATTGCTCATCATGTGCTGTTTGCTGCCAAACAGGCAGTATGACGTCAAGTGATGGTGCTGCCATACGGAACGCAGGGTGGCTTGGACTGACTTTGTGTTCTCGAATTCACCCACCTGCTGAAATTCGTCAATACAGACAACAATATGGCGGTTCTTGCGCTGGGCAATCGTCTCAACCATATTGAGAACGTCCTCAGGCCTGTGTGTCTCTGGAGTTATACCGAGTGACAGACTGATGTCTGATGTAGGGTCAAGTGGAATGTTGACTCTTGGGGTAAGGCGAGCCAGGAAGTCTTTGGCCTCCTCCATCCATAATTGATTCTTCGTGGCCGTCTGTTTCAGCACGGCCGATGCCAGGGCGTTGTAGAAATCATAATCGCTCTTGCAGCCGAAGATGTCTAAGCGCACTATGATAATATTGTCATCATCCATCTGCTGGCATACGTGGTTCACCAATGAAGTCTTGCCCCAGCGGCGGGGGGAAATCAATATGGAGTTAATGCCATTTTTGAAGTTCTGCTTCAGTCGCCGTGTCTCTTCCTCGCGACCCGTGAAGTTGTAGTCAGTGACGGCTACTCCATAAACAAAGCTCTTATCCATAACTTACTGAATTTAAGCGCAAAGATAGCAAAAAGAAAGCTATTTCACAAGTTTGTGATTCACAAACTTGTGAAATTTAAGAATTATTTGGTAATAGTGGTTGAGCTGACCGGCAAAGAGCCGCCCTGTCAGTAGGGGCCAAAGGTGCGCTTCAGCCATAGGGAGAAGAAGCGGTCGTAGATGATATAGCCCTTGTCGGTGCGATAGACCAGCTCCTTGTTTTGCAGCGTTTCCAAGGCCGACTTGATGGTGCTGGGCGAGGGCAGGTCGTAGCGTTTGATAAAATCGCCATTGAGGGGCTGTGCCACAGGCTCTGATTTGGCAATAGCCTTGAGCAGGTCTGTCTGAGCCGGTGTGAGCAGCGGCTGCATGGCTTCAAAGTTGACCGACATCAGTTTTATAACCGTATCTGTTGCTATAAGTACTTGCTGTTCGTTCTCCACAGTTGTGTAGGTGTCGTAAAGCCGGTGAAGCACCATCTGTATGTTCCAGGTCACACCGTCAAAAAGGTTGTACAGGGAATGGAAAGCTTCCTCACTGAGTCCTCCCTTCCGTTTTTCGAAGAAACTCCGTGCGAAGCTAAAATACACTTTCTCGTGAAGCGGGTTCAGGTTGACTATCTGTGTGCTGTTGTAGAAAGGTCGCTTCGGTGAGAGGAACATCTCGCTCATAAGGTGCTGCTTACTGCCTGCGAAGATGAAGCGGGCATGGCTGAACTGAATATAGCTGCGCAGCAAGGCTTCAGTACCCTTCTCTGCATAGTCGGCCACCTGCTGGAACTCGTCTATGGCAATATAAACATCCTTATTGAGGTGCTCAATATAATCGAAAATGCTTTTGAGGGTGTTGTCGGTGTGCTGTTGCTCAATGCTTACAGAAACCTGCAAGGCTCCTGTCATGGGGTCGACGGTAACAGTGGGTCGCCATCCGCGGAATCTGTCTAATGCCTTAGTGAACAGCGATTTCTCGCGCTCTATCACTTCTTCTACAAACGACTGGCAGAAAAGCGACACAAACTCATGCTTGCTCTGTGTGGAGTAAATGTCAACATAGAGGCATACCGCATCCTTGTTCTTCTGCGAAATCTGGTGAAAAACGTGCTTTATTAGTCCCGTTTTTCCTATTTTCCGTGGAGAAATGAGTGTTATGTTCATGCCACTTTGCAGGCTTGAAACAAGCATTTCCGTCTCTTCCGTTCTGTCGCAGAAATACTCTGGTCCTTCATAACCTTTGAATACAAAGGGGTTTCCCAGCTTTTTTGTCTTCTCTTTTGCCATAAGTAACTAATTCTATTACGAACTTTCCGTTGCGAAAATTTCGTTGCGAAAATTTCGTAACGAACTTTTCGCAATGCAAAGGTAGAACAAAAAAGCGAAACCCCGCAGTCTTCACTCGGAAAACTGCGGGGCTTTTAATGTTTTTTAATACGAGGCGATTAGTAGCCGGCGTTCTGTTTCCAGTTGGTGTTCTTGTTGAGCACATCCTGCGGGATTGGGAACACGCGGCACTCCTTGTCGAAGCGTGCTGTGGGGAATCCGCGGCGGTGGAATCCGTATTCATCCTCGAAGTGTCCGTAGCGAATCATGTCGTTGCGACGCCAGTTCTCGTCGAACAGCTCGCGGCCGCGCTCCTGATAGATGTCCTCCAGCGACGGAGTGCCGCTGATGGTGGGAGCGTTGACGTATGAGCGAATCTGGTTGAAGAGGCTCTGGGCAGTCTGGTTGTTGGTGGGCTGTGCACCGCGAACGATGGCCTCTGCCTTGAGCAGCAGCATGTCGGCCAGACGGAAGATGGGCAGGTCGTTGCTCTGGTTACGGCCGTTGATGAAGTCCTCGCGGATGACGAAGTACTTCACTGACTTGTAGCCCTGGCTCCAGCCCTTCACGTCCTTGCCTGTGTTCAGAATGGCGCAGTCGGCGGGATAGTCGGTGACGGGCGAACCCCACTCCACGTAGTGTGTGTTGTTTTGTTTGTCAGTGTACTTCAGGCGAATGGTGCGGTCAAGTACAACCTCCTCACCCTTATAGGTGTATGGAGTGCTGGTGCGTGCATACGTGTTGGGGTCGTACATATAGATCTTACCGGCGAGGATATTCTCCTGACGGTCGTCACTGCTAAGAGCCAGAAGCACGTCGGCAAACTCGGGCGAAATGCTGAAGTTTCCGCCGGTAGACTGGCCAATGTCGCTTCCGAAGTAGCCAGGACCGCCATTGCCGTCGTTACGTCCCTGACGCCAGATGCGCGGACGGCAGTACTGGAATCCCTGTGCGGTGATGGCGTCGTATGGCATAGCGTAGATAAAGTCCTTAATCTGTGAGCCGTTGTCAGGCCAGAACTTTGAGCGGTAGCCGTTAGCACCCTCAGCAAGGTCGAACTTGCCGCATGCAATGATGTCGTCAACAAGAGTCACTACGTCCTGCAGGTGCTCGTTGCTGTAGGCAGCGGCATCGTAGGCAGTAACGCTGGCGGCAGTGTATACAGGCCAGTTGATGTAGAGCTTTGCGAGCAGAGCCTCTGCCATGTAGCGTGTTGGCTTGCCGTATGTGCTGGCATCAACATTGGTTGGCAGCAAGTCAATGATGGCCTTCAGCTCACTCTCTATCCAGCGGGCCACGTCGGCGCGGGGCGAGCGGTCAATCTGTTCTGTCTCGTCAAAAAGACGGTTCAGAATGGGCGAGTCGCCATAGCTGTCCATAAGGATGAAACTGTAGAATGCCCTCATGGCACGTGCCTGCGCGGTAGCATCGTTCTCTTCACCGCCCATGTCTACTATTACCTTGTTTGCTTTTGTAATGCCCGAAGTCACATCCTCGTACCATCCTGTGCATGCACTTGATGCGTTGAAGTTGTGTAGGGCGCACTGTGCGTAGATACCACCGTCGGCATAGTCTCCGTCGAAGCTGATTCCTACCCATTCATCGCTTGACAGGGCCTGGGCCTCCATATAGCGGCGACCAAGAGTGCCACGTAAATGGAAATAGACATCGGCCATCTTTGCTTCCACGGCTTCCTCTGAGGATGGGTACTCGGTGTACTCTCCCCTTGGCTCGACATCCAAATCCGTGCAGCTGGTGAGTGCTGTGCTGGCAGCGCAGCAAACCAGTCCAGCAGCGAGGAAAATGCTGATATTATTCTTTTTCATAATGTTCAATGTTCTATATTCAATGTTCAATCTATCTTACTTCTGAGATGATGACCGAGCGTGAGAGCTGCGGGTCGTTGAGGTACATCACGTCTACACCGCCACGGCTGTCGCGAACGAGCTGTGAGGCAGGCACACCGTACTGGTTGACGAGTATGTCGTATACGTTCTGTGAACGCTCGCGGGCCAGCTGGGCGTTGCGGTCGGCACTGCCGGTCTGTTGGTCGGCATATCCCATAACGCTGTACTTCACGTTAGGCGTCTGCTTCATCATGGTAGCCACGGCCTCAAGGTTCACCTTCTCGCGGTTTACAACATCGGTCTGTCCGATGGTGAAGTTCACGAGGTAGGGGAAGGTCACAGCCTGAGTCTGAGTCACTACGCGTGTCTCGGGCTGGCGGGCGTTGCAGGCGTTAAGCTCCTGGCGGAGGCGGTTCACCTCTCCGTTGAGGCGGTCAATCTCGCTGTTGTCGGTTACATAGACGGTCTGAGCGGGAGCTGCAGCAGCGCGGTGCTCAGCACCGGCGGCAAAGTTAACCTTCACGCCGACCATGAATGTGCGGTTGTGGGGATAGAAAACTTCACGCATGTCAATGCCGGGAGCAATGCCGCCAAGGCTAACCTCCGGGTCAATGCCCTTGTAGCCGGTGACGGTGAAGAGGTTGTTGGCCGTTCCGTAAACCTGAAGGCTCTCAGCCCAACCGCCAAGGTTCTTGAAGGTGTAGGCCAGCGAGAGAGATGCTAAGCGCAGGTAGCTGCCGTTCTCAAGGTACTTGTCACTTGGAATGTGAGCGTTGGCATCAGCACGCCACTGAGGGTCGTTGATAGCATCCTGAAGCACGTTCTTGCCTCCTGCCAGGTGACCCTGGAACATGAAGTGAGCGCGGGTGGCGTTCATTATCTTGTTGCCGATAGTACCCTGGAAAAATGCGGTGAGGTTCCAGTTCTTGTAGTTTAGGGTATTGTTCCAGCCGTAAACCAGCTTTGGCTGTGCGCTGCCTATCTTTGTCTTGTCGCCGTAGAGCGGTGATGATGTTACCCAGTTTCCGTTTGCGTCCTGGTAGGTGTCAGCCTGAACGTTGCCGTCGGCATCCTTGTGTGCATCAAGGTCATGGACAAAGAACACAGAGTTGCCGTTGTTGTCGTATCCTGCGTGCTGATAGCTCCAGAATGTGCCAAGAGCCTCGCCTTCCATGATGCGCTGAACATTGCCGTTAGAAGAGATGCCGCCTATGTTGGGCTCGCCTTCACCAGGCTCAATAAAGTCTACGGCAAACTGTGCGTTCGACAGTTTGTCTACACGGTTCATGTTATGTGAGAGGTTCAGTGTAGACTGCCATGTGAAGTCTCTTGTCTTCACGGGCACTACGTTCAGCGTGAACTCTATGCCTCGGTTGGTGATGTCGCCCACGTTGGCGCGAATCCAGTTCAGGGGATAGATGTTGGTTGAAACAGCATAGCCGTGAATCAGGTCGCTGGTCTTCTTGTTATAGAACTCAATGCTACCGTTGATGCGGCTTCCGAGGAAGGCGAAGTCCAGGCCAATGTTAAGCATGGCTGTCGACTCCCACTTCAGGTCGGGGTTTCCGTTGTTTGTGGCTCCTATGCCGTACATTTGTTTTGTGGTGCCGTCGGCCATGATGTAGTCAAAGACAGAGCCGTTTACGGCATAGCGCGTGATGGCATCGTAGGCACCGAAGCCCATGGCGTTACCACTTACACCATAGCCTACGCGAAGCTTCAACTGGTCGAAGAGGTTCTGGTTCTTCATGAAGTTCTCCTCTGCAATGTTCCATGCAGCCGAGACAGAGGGGAATGTGCCCCAGCGGTGGTCTTTGCCGAACACCGATGAACCGTCGCGGCGGATTGTTGCCTGCAGCATGTAGCGGCTGGCGAACGAATAGTTCACACGACCGTAGAAAGAGATGTTGCGCACTGTCTCTGGTGTGGCTCCGCTGACAGCCTGAATGCCGTCAATGCTGTTGCCGTTGCGCAGGTTGTAGAATGAGGTGGCGTCATTGAAGTAGTTGTATGTGGTAACTCCAAATCCGTCGCCGCTGTAGCGCTCCTCCCAGGTGTAACCGGCCATGAGTCCAATCTTGTGCAGCTGAGCGAAGGTGTGCTCAAAGTTTCCGTAGGTTTCGAAGGTCTGGTTGTGGCGCAAGTAGGTGTCGCGGTGACCCTGTCCGTCCTTGCCCTTGTCCATCTGAGTCTGGTGTGTCTGATACCAGCTGTAGGTGTTCTGTCCGCTGTCATAGCTGTAGTTGGCATTCCAAGTAAAGCCGTCAACAATCTTCAGGGTAGCCTTGGTGATGTACTGTATGCGGCGCCACTCGTTGCGGTTGCTGTCCTCGTAAACCATTGACAGGGGGTTGTAGTTGGCCGAGCCGATATAGCTTTCGTACCAGGAGCCGTCGGCATTGCGTACGGGGTTGGTTGGCGAGTAGTAGTACATGGCATCAAGGACACTCTTGCCGGCATTGCTGCCCGACGACTGGCTCATGGGCACGCCGTTGAAGCGCCCCTGCATGGCATTGACTCCTAAGCTGAGTGTGAGGCGGTCCTTAAGGATGCTTGTCGTGAGCAATGTACGGGCGTTGACGCGGTTCATGCTTGTTCCGCGCACGGTTCCGTTACGCTGCATGTAGTTGATGCTTCCCATGTACTTTGTGTGCTGGTTGCCGCCACTGATGCTCACGTTGTGGTTGTGGCTTATGCCGGTGCGCAGCACTTCGTCCTGCCAGTCGGTGTCGCCGCCGCCATCCTGTGCGGAGATGTCGATACCGCTGTTGCGCAGGTCGCTGGCCGATGCCATGTCAAGAGTCTTCATGACGCGGTCGAAAGCCACGTAGCCGTTGTAGGTCACGTTGGTGCGGCCTTCCTGTCCGCTCTTGGTGGTGATGATGATCACGCCGTTGGCAGCCTTAGAGCCGTAGATGGCAGTGGCAGAGGCGTCGCGCAGCACGTCAATGCTCTCAATGTCGTCGGGAGCCACCATTGAGATGTCTACGCCGGGAATACCGTCAATGACGTAGTAGGGCTCCATGGCTCCGCTGCGCAGCGACGATGCACCACGCAGAGTGATGCTTGGCGTGCCGGTGGGGTCGCCACTGGTGGTAATGGTAAGACCGGCCACCTTGCCCTGCAGCATGGAAGCGGGGTCTGTGAACACACCCTTGTTCAGGTCGTCAGACTTGATAGTGGTTATTGACGAGGTGACGTCCTTGCGGCGCATGGTGCCGTAGCCCACCACCACCACTTCCTCAAGCAGCTGGTTGTCTTCCTGCATCACCACCTGCATGCCGTTGCTGGCGCGCACTGTCTGGGTGTTGTAGCCAATGTAGGTGAACTCCAGGTTTGCTCCCTGGGGCACGTTGATGTAGAACTGGCCGTTGGCATTGGTAGTGACACCGTTGCTGGTGCCGGCCTGCTTCACGCTAACGCCGATGAGGGCTTCGCCCTGGGCGTCTTTCACTGTGCCGCCTATCTGCTGCTGTGCCCAGCTCACGGTGGCTACCATGAGGAGCAAGGCAAGCGTGAGTGCGCGGCTCATTGCTTTTTGTACGTTTTGCATAAAAAAATGTTTTTTAAGCCCCCTAAATTAGGGGGTTGGGGGTCTGAACACGTGTTCTTTCCTCCATCTGGTTAATAATCTGATTGATTCTTTCTTTAATACTATTAATTACTTTGTTAATGTTATTTTCTACTTCTTCATTATTAAATCTTAGGGGGCTAAAGCTGCCCCCGCGCGGTTGATGAAGTTTCGGAAGCGGTGCACGGGATTGCTGGTGTTAGTGGGGTAGTGGACCTTGCCCTCGTAGGCCGAGAGGTAGTTGTTCACGGTGAGCTGCTCAATGCCTACGTTCTGGGCCTGCTCTATATACACACCGAACACTCCGGCCGTGACAAAGCCCTCGTCGCGGCAGGGACGGCGGTCGTAGAGGCCATTGGCGTAGGTGGTGGTGCGGCGCAGGTTCAGCGTTACGTTCTGCAGCGTTATGTCGCTCACCTTGTCGGGAGTGTCGCCGCCAATGAAGCAGCCGTTCTCGCTGGTGGCCTGAATGTTCTGGAAGGTGATGCGGCTCACGGCCCCGCAGCGGCCCTGAGTCTCACCATGCGGGAAGCGCCAGTTGGCATCCTTGTGGTTGCCGTCGGCACGGGGGTAGCTGGTAACGTAGATAGGCTCGGCCTTGCCCCACCACACGTCGCTCCACAGCTGAAGGTCCATCATGATGTTCGAGAAGGTGACGTCGGTAACGGTGCCCTCGTCGCGGTTCTGTATGCCTATGCCGCGGTTCGACTGGGTGATGATGCAGTTAGTGACCAACACATTATATATGTTGTCCATGTTCTCCGACCCTATCTTGATGGCACACGAGCGCGAGGCCAGTGTGCAGTTGGTCACCACTATGTCGTGGCAGGCACCATATTCGGCAAACTCACGGCGGTTCTTCAGGCAGATGCAGTCGTCGCCGCTGGTGATGTGGCAGTTCGATATGCGCACGTTCTTCGAGTGGTCGAGGTCAATGCCGTCGCCGTTGCGTATTTTCAGGTCGTTTAGCAGGTTGATGCCGTCAATGAGGGCCACGTTGCAGCCCACGAGGTGCACCGTCCAGTAGGCTCCTTCGCGTATGGTGACATCGCGGATGAGCAGGTTGTCGCAGGCTATCAGTGTCAGCACGTGGGGGCGCGGGTCAAACGTAGGGTCGGCCAGCGGCTTCAGCTCGTAGCTGTCAGAGAGTTCCTGGCCCATGAAGCGTATGCCGTTGCCGTGGATGGTGCCTCGGCCGGTAATGCTCAGGTTGCGGGCGTTCCTGGCCCAGAGCCACATCATGCCCTCGCCGCGGTTCTCGCCAAAGGCGCTCTGCTGGTAAATGCTCTCATCGGGGTTGCACAGCAGCGTGGCGGTGCTCTCTATGTGAAGCTCCACATTGCTCTTCAGCTCAACGGGGCCGCAGAGGAAAGTGCGCATGCGGGGCAGCAGCACGCGGCCGCCGCCCTCCTCGGTGCAGCGGTCTATGGCCTGCTGCAGGGCCTGGGCATCGTCCGTGATGCCATCGCCGCGGGCACCGAAGTCCATAACATTATATACAGTTTGAGCACTTGCCCCACAAACGGCAAGCAAAAGGCAAAAAGCCACAAAAAACGTGCTCTTCTTCATGGTTTCCTTGTTAAGTGGGGCAAAGGTAAGCCTTTTTTTTGGAAAACGGAAACTTTTCTTAAAGTTTTTTTAGGTGGAAGTTGTTTTTTTATAGTATTGCACTATTATAGGAAATACTGATGCTACTGGTGCTACTGGCGCTACTGGTGCTACCAAGTGAGTGATACAGGTGATGCGGAGGCTCCCCACGGTGATGCGGAGGCTCCCCACGGTGATGCGGAGGCTCCCCATGATGTTGCGGTGGCTCCCCATGATGATGCGGAGACTTCCTCTCGCCGGTAGTGCCTTTAGTAGTGGCAATGGAAGCATGGTGCTACCGGCAACAGCTTGGCATACAGCATATTGGAAAGACCGGTAGCACCAGTAGCACCAGTAGCGTGTGCACTCTGTTAGTATGCCAAAAAGTGTTAACCATGCACCGGCCTACAGGTTAAAAAAGACGAAAAGATAGCCTTCAGATAGATTGCCAAACCAGACTTTTTTACTAACTTTGCATAGAAGTTCAACCCTAAAAACTAACCACAAATAACAACAAAGCTATGTCAAAGACAGTAGAACTACAGATTGAGAAGAGCCGTAATCTCCTTGAGGGTTTGCACAAGCACCTCAACGGAAACGGCAGCGGAGTGACCAACAACGAAGTGGCCGAGATGGAGCAGAACCTGAAGGAGCTGGAGGCTGCCAACGCCGAGGTGGACCGCCTGCGTGACGAGCTGTCGCCAAAGGTGAAGCACATGAACGACGTGTGGACCCGTGTCAAGGAAGCTTATGCCGACAAGAAGAAGACCCTCAAGGGCTTCTATCCCCAGGAGCGGTGGGCCGACTATGGCATTCCCGACAAGAGATAGCCGCGAGGCATACCAAACTCATGGTATGCAGAATGCCTCATTGAGGGTATTGTGGGGGTGCAGGAATCGCCGTACCTTTGCACTGCAATAAAGAAGCAGAAAAAAGTAACGTTTAATTTAAATAAAAAGGTAAGGATTATGAGTAAGATTGCAAAGCAGCTGACCGAGCTCGTCGGCAACACCCCACTCTTAGAGCTCAACAAATATTCAGAGGCAAAGGGTCTTGAGACCCCGGTAATAGCCAAGGTGGAATATTTCAACCCCGGAGGCAGTGTGAAAGACCGCATAGCGCTGGCAATGATTGAGGATGCCGAGCAGAAAGGCATACTGAAGCCCGGTGCAACCATTATTGAACCCACCAGCGGAAACACTGGTGTAGGACTGGCCCTGGTAAGTGCCGTGAAGGGCTACCATCTAATCCTTACCATGCCCGAGACCATGAGCGTGGAGCGCCGCAACCTGGTGAAGGCCTATGGTGCGGAGGTGCGCCTCACCTCTGGCAAAGACGGCATGCCAGGTGCCATCCGCGCTGCCGAGGAGCTTCGCGACTCCATTCCCGGCAGCATCATCCTGCAGCAGTTCGAGAATGCCGCCAATCCAGCCAAGCACTATGCCACCACGGGACCTGAGATTTGGCGCGACACCGATGGCGCTGTAGACATCTTCATTGGAGGCGTGGGCACAGGCGGCACCATCAGCGGTGCAGGAAAATACCTGAAGGAGCAGAATCCCAATGTGAAGGTGATTGCCGTGGAGCCAAAGTCAAGCCCGGTGCTGAACGGCGGACAGAGCGGCCCGCACAAGATTCAGGGCATAGGCGCAGGCTTTGTTCCCAAGACCTATAATTCCGATGTCATCGACGAGGTGTTTGATGTGGAAAACGACGATGCCATCCGCACGGGCCGTGAGATAGCCCAGCAGGAAGGTCTCCTGGTAGGCATCAGCGCAGGAGCCGCCCTCTATGCTGCCATTCAGGTGGCAAAGCGCCCGGAGAACAAGGGCAAGAGAATCGTGGTGCTGCTGCCCGACACGGGCGAGCGCTACCTCAGCACCGTGCTCTACGCTTTTGAGGACTATCCCCTTTAGAGACAGTCCTTAAAAGCGAAAAGTTTAGAAGTCAACTCCTAAGTGCTTCGAACAACATGTCGAGGGCGGCGTTAGCGTCGCCCTCGCTTTCGTTGAGCAGCGTAACAAACTTTGAGCCGATGATGGCACCTGCCGCATTGTCCTGGGCAGCCTTGAGCGTCTGGGCATTGCTTATGCCGAAGCCTATCATGCGGGGATTGCGCAGGTTCATGGCGTTGATGCGGCGGAAATACTCCTGCTTCTGTTCGTCGAAGCTCTTCTGGGCGCCCGTTATGGCGGCCGAGCTTACCATGTAGATGAAGCCGTCGGTATTGTCGTCAATGAAGCGGATGCGCTCCTCGCTGGTTTCCGGCGTGATTAGCATTATAACCCTGAGGTCGTATCGGTCGGCCACGGGCTTCACCGTGTCAAGATAGTCGCTGAAGGGCAGGTCGGGGATTATCATTCCACTCACGCCGGCCTCAGCGCAGCTCTGGCAGAATGCCTCTATGCCGTAGTGGAGAATGGGGTTTAGGTAGCCCATCAGTACAAGGGGGATGGTCACCTTGTCCTTGACGGCTTTCAGCTGGTCAAAAATCTTCTGCACACTAATGCCGTTCCTCAGTGCCTGCGTGGCTGCCGTCTGTATGACAGGACCGTCGGCCAGGGGGTCGCTGAAGGGTATGCCCACTTCTATCATGTCAATGCCGCGGCTCTGCATGGCGAGAATCACGTCGGCAGTGCCGTCGAGGGTGGGGCATCCGGCACAGAAATACAGGCTCAGCAGCTTCTTGTCTGCAGGCCTCTCAGCAAACAGCTTGTTTATCTTGTTCATAATACTATATTTTTTCCAGTTCTGCAATGAAGTTGTTCAGGGCCAGTCCCGGGTCGGCTTCTTTCATGAATGTCTCGCCAATAAGGAAGCCCCGGAAGCCGGCCTCGCGGAGTTCACGCACTGTGGCGGGACTGCTTATGCCGCTCTCGCTTACCAGAACGGGAGCGTCAGCGCCTTCTCCCACGGCATAGCGCAGCTTCTCAGCCAGGCGGAAGGAGGTAGCTACATCGGTGACAAAGGAACCGAGGTTGCGGTTGTTGATGCCACAGAGGTCGGGACCCAGTCGGGCATATTCAAGTTCCCGTTCGGAGTGCATCTCAAGAAGCACCTCAAGCCCCAGCCCGTGAGCAGTGCTCAGGAGTGTTTTGCACTCCTGCTTGCTGAGGCAGGCAGCTATCAGCAGCACGGCAGAGGCACCACACAGCACAGCCTCGTAGAGTTGCATCTCGTCAATAACGAAGTTCTTGTAGAGGATGGGTATGGTGACACCGCTCCTGCGGGCCTGGCGAACGAAGTCGTCGTGCCCGCCAAAGTAGTGCTTGTCGGTCAGTATGCTAAGTGCTGCGGCTCCGTTCTGCTGGTAGGACTGCGGAATAATGTCGGCACGTCCTTCCTCCTTTATCCAGCCCTTCGAGGGCGAGCGGCGCTTGAACTCGGCAATGATGCCTGTCGGCGAGTCTGTAAGTGCCTGGCGCAGCGAGGGCTTAGGCCGGCGCATCGCGGCCAGCTCCTCGCGCTTGGTGGCAACTATTTGTTGCAGGATGTCGTTCATGTTTTCCGATATTTCGAAACGTCGTTATTCCGACTAACAGTTCAGCTCTGCGAATTTCTTGAAAGTGCGGAGGGCAGCGCCGCTGTCAATGCTCTCGCGGGCAATGGCTATGCACTCGTCAATGTCCTTCAGGCCCTTTTCCAGCACCTGTATGCCAAAGGCAGCATTGGCCAGCACTATGTTCTTCTGGGCAGGCAGGGCGCGGTTCTCAAGTACGGAGTCGAAGATGCGGGCGGCCTCTTCCTCGGTGGCTCCGCCAACCAGCTCTTCGGGCTTGGCTATGCTGAAGCCTAAGTCGGCAGGCGAGAAGATTCGCTCGTAACCCGACGGAGAACCGTCGGGCACGGTGGCTTGGAAGCCTGCGGTGACCTTGAAGTCGCCCGTCAGCGAGATCTCGTCGTAGCCGTCAATGCTGTTCACTATGCCGTAGTCTATGCCAATCTTCTGGTAGACCTGATGGTAGAGGCGCATCTGGTCAAGGTTGGCCACGCCTAAGAGCTGGCATTGTGGCTGGCTGGGGTTTACCAGCGGGCCGAGCAGGTTGAAGATGGTGGGAAACTGCAGCGCCTTGCGTATAGGGCCTACGAACTTCATGGCACGGGCGAAGAGCTGTGCATGGAGGTAGACTATGCCGGCTTCGTTGAGCGAGCGGTTCAGCTTGTCAATGTCATCGGTGAACTTTATGCCGTGGTGCTGTATCACGTTTGAGGCTCCGCTGACGGAGGTGGCGGCATAGTTGCCGTGCTTGGCCACCTTATAGCCAGCACCGGCAATAACGAAGCACGCGGTCGTTGAGATGTTGAAGGTGTTCTTGCGGTCGCCGCCGGTGCCTACCACATCTATATAGCGGTCGGCATTCAGGATGGCGGGAACTCCCGTCTCTAAGATGCCGTCGCGGAATCCCAGCAGTTCCTCAACGGTGACGCCGCGCATCTGCAGGGCGGTGAGCAGGGCGGTGATCTGTTCCGTTGGGTATTCGCTCTGGGTTATGCCAATAAGGATGGTTTTCATCTCCTCACGAGTGAGTTCCTCGTGGTTCAGCATCCGGTTAAGGATGTCTTTCATTGTCTGTTGTGCCATAGTCTGTGCATTCTAAGTTAGGGGTCCTGTTATCCAGTTTTGCAGCATTTGCCTTCCGTCGGGGGTCAGCACGCTCTCGGGATGGAATTGTATACCATGGATATTCATTGTTTTGTGGCGGAGCGCCATGATCTGGCCCTCGTCGCTCTCTGCGGTAACTTCAAGGCAGTGGGGGAATTCTTCTTTAGAGACCACCCACGAGTGGTAGCGGCCAACGGTGATTTCAGCGGGCAGACCGCTGAACACAGGGTCGTCGGCTACTATGTGGCAGGGCGTTGCCACGCCGTGAAACACGTCGCTAAGGTTCTCAAGCCGCCCGCCAAAGGCCTCGCCGATGGCCTGGTGGCCCAGGCATACGCCAAGGATGGGCTTCTTGCCGGCGTAGGTGCGTATTACGTCTAAGAGAAGGCCTGCCTCCGAGGGGATGCCGGGGCCGGGGGAAAGGATGATCCTGTCGAATGGCTCAAGCTCTTCCAGCTGGAACTTGTCATTGCGCAGCACCGTGACCTCGGCACCAAGCTCCTTCACTAAATGACTCAGGTTGTAGGTAAACGAGTCGTAGTTGTCAATGATAACGAGCCTCACCCCCAACCCCTCTCCCGTCGGAGAGGGGAGCGTATAGTTTTGCTGATTATTATTCATTGTTTTTATTGTTGTTGTCGTTTAACTTGTTTTCCCCCCGTAGGGCGGCTGCGGGTGAGGCTGCTGCCTCGATGGCCTTCTTTAAAGCTCCCAGCTTGTTGTTTACTTCTTGTAATTCGTACTCCACGTCACTCTTCGCCACTATGCCGCCGCCGGCCTGGAACCACAGCTCACCGTTGCGGCTTACGAAGGTGCGTATGGTGATGGCCTGGTTGAGCGAGCCGTCAAGGCCTATTATGCCGATGCAGCCGCCGTAGGCACCCCGGTTGTGCGGTTCGTATTCCGAAATGAGCTGCATGGCGCGCACCTTTGGTGCACCGCTCAGCGTTCCGGCGGGGAACGTGTCAATGAACGCCTTGACGGGGTCGGCACCCGGTGATGGCTTGCCATCGCGGCCAAGGCTTTCACTTGGCCCGTCAAGCTCGCCGCTTACCCGGCTCACCAGGTGTATCACATGCGAGTAATACTGCAGGTCCTTGTAGAAGTCTACCTTCACATTGTGGCAGTTGCGGCTCAGGTCGTTGCGTGCCAGGTCCACCAGCATCACGTGCTCAGCGTTCTCCTTTGGGTCGTTGCGCAGGTATTCGGCTCCTATGCGGTCGGCCTCGGCATCGCCGGTGCGCTTCGTAGTGCCGGCTATGGGGTCGATGTAGGCGCGGAACGTGCTTGCCGCCGTGCCCGATGTCTTTCCGGCGGGGCACCGCTCAATGCGGCAGTGGGTCTCGGGGCTTGAGCCGAATATGCGGAAGCCGCCGAAGTCGAAGTAGAAGAGGTAGGGGCTGGGGTTTATGCTGCGCAGGGTGCGGTAGAGCTTGAAGTCGTCGCCCTCGTAGCGCTGTATGAAGCGGCGCGAGAGTACTATCTGGAACACGTCGCCGCGAAGGCAGTGGCGTATGCCCTTGCGTATGTTCTCCCTGTGCTCGTCATCCGTCAGCGTGCTTGTCACCTCGCCAACAGGGCGGAAGTCGTAGGCCTTCACCGAGGCACGGTTCATAGCCTTGAGGATTTCCGGGGTCAGAGTCCCCACCCCAGAGGCAGGGTCTGTAATCTCCACAATCTTCAGCAGGTCGTTGTGGTGGTCGAACACTATCACTGCCTTATATAATATGTAGAGAAGGTCGGGGGCGTCGTTTTTCTCCAGAGTCTCGTCCTTCACGGCGATGTCCTCGAAGTAGCGCACAGCATTGAACGAGGTGTAGCCGAACAGGGCGCAGACGCTGGCATCGTCGCCTTCCACGTGGATGCGGTCAATTAGGGCGTGGATGGCTTCGGCAGAACCGAATCCTTCGCTGATAGGGCGCTGCATCGTTGTTCCATCGGGGAAACCGATGGACACAATGCCGTGGCTGATGGCTACCGAGGCTATGGGGTTGATGCCTATAAAGGAGCGCGAGTTGCTCTGCTCGTGGTAGTCGCTGCTTTCCATCAGCGCACTCTGCGGGTAGAGGTCGCGCAGCCGCATATATACACCAACGGGGGTGTAGAGGTCGGCCAGAATGGTATGGCTCGTTGTCCTATATTTAAACAAATTCTCTTTCATCTTTCTCTTTCCTGTTTTCCACGTTAAACGCCTTTAACAATTGGAACTTCTTAAAAATCAATAAAATGACACTTTGTTCGTTGGTGTTTTGGGTTCCTCGCAGTATCTTTGCATCATGTTTGTGCATCGGAAACCCAACAAGTCAGGCTCCTTCAGCGTCATCATAAAGCAGAAGGGTAAGCATTGCCGTGCCAACAAGGTCATCAAGATTATGGGTACAAGCTCCGACGATGGAGAACTGCGGGAGCTGGAACGCAAGGGTTGGGAGTATATCGACTCCTTGCGCGGCCCTCTGCTGCCCATGGACTACCACGATCCCTTCGAGGAAGGCTTGGAGAAATTCCTCTCGGGCATATCCAATGCCCATATCCAGGTGATAGGCCCGGAGCTCATTTACGGCAGTCTCTACGACAGGATAGGCTATGGGGCACTGGGCAACGACATGTTTCGCCATTTAGTGATATGCCGTCTGTTCAATCCTGGCAGCAAGCTTCGCACAGTGGAGTATCTGCGCCGCTACCTTAACAAGGAATACGACGTGGAGGCCATCTACAAGTTCCTTGACAACCTGTGCTACCGCAAGGACAAAGACTGTAAGAAGGATGATGAGGGCAAGCCGATAAGGCCGGAGGGTGAGGACATGAAGGCCAAGGTAGAGCGTATCTCCTATGAATGGACGAAGAAGAAATGCGGCGGTGCTGTCAGCGTGGTGTTCTACGACATGACCACACTCTACTTCGAGGCGGCGCAGGAGGACGATCTGCGCAAGACAGGGTTCTCCAAGGACGGGAAGCACGCCTGCCCTCAGATATTCCTCGGCCTGCTGGTCGCACCGGGTGGCAACCCCATCGGCTATGAGATATACGAAGGTAACATTCATGAAGGCAAGACACTGATTCCCGTCATCGAGACACTGGCCAAGAAACACGGCTTCGACCATCCCATCGTGGTGGCTGATGCGGGGCTGCTGTCGAAAGCGAACATTGATGAACTCCAGAAGAACGGCTACGAATATATAATAGG
Organism: Prevotella sp.; assembly: GCA_017455495.1. Lineage (GTDB taxonomy): Bacteria > Bacteroidota > Bacteroidia > Bacteroidales > Bacteroidaceae > Prevotella. The sequence goes on along the minus strand of JAFTAR010000181.1, from coordinate 766 downwards.
TGCTCGTGTGAAGAACGAGTCTGATGCTGTGAAGCAATCTATCATCGACATGAACCTGCAGTATGGTGATGTCAAGGTCATTGACAAAGACGATGGGATCCGTCTGATAGTTTCAAAGTCAGAAAAGCGTGCAAAGAAGGATGCCCACGCCCGCAAGAAAGGGATGGAACGGCTTGAGAAACGATTCAACACCGGCAAGCTCACCAAGGCGAACATAAACAAGCGGGGGTACAACAAGTACCTAAAGATGGATGGTGACGTGACAATCACCATCGACAGGGACAAGTACGAGGCCGATGCCGTCTGGGATGGTGTGAAGGGGCACATCACGAACACCACTCTGCCAGAGAAGGATGTTCTTGGAAACTACTCCAATCTCTGGTTCATCGAGCGAGCCTTCAGAATGAACAAAGGAGACCTGCGGGCAAGGCCCATCTTCCACAGACTGCATAACAGAATAGAGGCACACATCTGCATCTGCTTTACGGCCTACACCATCATGCTTGAGCTGGAGCGTCTGCTCAAGGAGGCTAAGTCCGAGATTACCATCTACCAGGCAGGTCACCTCACCAAAACCATGTACCAGCTGAACTATCAGACCCCCAGAACACATCGTCAAAAATCTCTGATTTTGCAAATGGACAGCGAACAGCAGGAACTTTATGACATTGTGTCAAGAAAAGCGGCGGAAAAGTGACGCACTTTTTTTGAGGTGTCAATTGTTTTTACTTTGGGGGTGTTGGGTTCCTCACAAGAGGAAAACAGG
>JAFTAR010000180.1 GCA_017455495.1 Prevotella sp. | reverse complement strand
TCAATTATCCAAACTTTCTGAGTTTTATTTCTGTTTTTCCACTCGCTCTTAAGTTGCAACTCCGTGTCGTAATTTCACGCAGCACACTACAATTTTTATGATATTAGGTTGTCAGGTTGTCAAAATGCCCTGCCACAAAGGGTTTGCAACCTGTTGGAGGTTGTCAGAGGTTGTCAGAGGTTGTCAGAGTAAAAGTGATAGTGGGCTACGTGCAGTTTGTTTCCCAGCGGTAGCCATTCAACTACCGTCAAGTTTGGAGAAAAAAGCAATGCTTTTCTTTCAAATTCTCGAGAGAATTCAACAAAAAAGCATTGCTTTATTTTCGTGTAGCTCTACTTCAGACTTGTGAAGCACTGCTACAGCTACGTGAAGTTCAACTTCTGTCTATATTTCCAAACGCTGTCAACCTCTGACAACCTCTGTCAACCTTGAAGAGGTTGCAAACCCTTTGCACATCGGCGTTTTGACAACCTGACAACCTATCACTAAAAAAAATATTTTTACTAACAATAAAAAGCGCACCTGTGTCAGCTACCTTATTATAACTTTCTGTGACTGGTGGCTTCTGCTACCAATGGCATTTACCACATTCATACCGCGGCTTAGCTGAGATGCTGGTATAGTAACACTCCTCTGTCCCTGCTGAACGGGTATCCGCATCTGAGCCTGTCCAGCGGTGTTAACAACTTGAATCTCGCGTATGTCCCTGTCATTGCCTATTTCCACTGTAATCTGACTATTGCGGTCGGCTACTCGGGGACTTACACTTATCTGGCCTACTTGCTCCATCACTTTACGTATCTGGTTGGTACTGGGGTCAATGGAGTAAATAAGTGTTGCATCGCGCATGGTGTTGTTTGGCTCATCAAAGACATAGCCATCAAATTGGAGATACACCTTCCCGTGAATCCTGATTAAATCCACATTCTCTGAATAGCGGGAAGCTATGAAGTTTCCATCGAAGTTTATTGTCTGGAGCACCGTGCCATCTTCAGACACTACCTGGAAACCTGTTGTGCGGCCTCCATAGGTTTCACTGATATAAGGCCGCTCAATGCCCATGCCTATTTCTTGGTCATAGTAATCTCTCATTCCTGAATATACTTCGATAAGTCCGTCTGTCACTAATGGACGTATATATTCGAACTTTGCATCGTCGTTAAACAGCGTCTGGGTGATACGCACATCTCCTTCCATTTCGTAAGGTGCGTCGTAATCGTAGAAATAAGGGCGGAGGTAATTATACTTATAAGAATATTCGCTTTTTTCCCCTTCCACATAGTTGTCGCCCACTATAGGGGTAACTCTGTAGTTGCGTTCCACAAATAACAACGAGCCTTCGGTGTTAAGCCAATACCATCTTGAGGGATAGGCAGTTGCATCAATGCCTTCAATCCTTTGTACACGAGAGCGGGTGACACCACCTCCTTCGGTACCGAAATAGCTGATATAAAAGAAGGTGCCTTCGCTGGTTGTCTCTTCATTCAGAATGGTCCCCCCGTATCGTTCTGCGATATACCGGCGGGCGTTATCAATGGTGAGAGGTCCGGAAACATCAATATAGTCACCTGTTGTGTTGTCAAAATAGCCGAAACGGTCTTCTTCATGATTGTATACCATGTAAACATTGTCTTCACCATTTTGTTCAACGTTGTAGCCAGTTATCTCAGCATCGTACATCTGTGTGTAGTAGTTTACCGTGAAGCCAGGTATAGTCCACTCGCGCTGTTTCTCAAAGGTGTCGTCATAGAATGTGAATGTGACTTCATGGTTATCATAGTTCTCGCTACGATTAAACAACTGTACATTGCCGCCTAAAGAGAAGTCGGGATGAGTGGCGCGGATACTGAAATCGTGGTTATCGTCAAAGATGATTTTCTGGTTGCTCTGGGCCGATACGCATAGCGTGGCCAGAATAAGCATTGAAGTAGTAAATAGTTTTTTCATTTTTCTCACTTTTAGGGTTATGTAATGTGATTGCAAATTTAGATGCTTTCCCTGTTATGGCCAAATTTTTCAAACAGAATCTGTGGCCGATGGGCTTAAAAAGTATGCAGCGCGGACGAAAATGGAACTTGCGGAAAAAAATATGTCGCAAAATTTGCTGGATAGAAAAAAAATGTCTAATTTTGCAGCCGCAAACAGCTACAGGGGTAGGAGGTAAAGGCCGATATGGCTCAGTTGGTAGAGCAACGCATTCGTAATGCGTGGGTCCCCGGTTCGAGTCCGGGTATCGGCTCAAGGGCAAGGTAAAAGGGATTTCTACAAGTCCCTTTTATGATTAAGAAAGCAGGTTGCTGCGGAATTAGCTCAGTTGGTAGAGCATTGGCTTCCCAAGCCGAGGGTCGCGGGTTCGAGTCCCGTATTCCGCTCAAGGTAAAAAGAAAAAAGGAAGGTGGCTGTCATCTTCCTTTCTTCTTTTTCATACTGCTGCACTATTGCTTTATGTGAATGTCGCGCTGAGGGAACGGAATCTCTATGCCATTGGCGTAGAGAGTGTCGTAGATAGTCTTCAGAATGTCGCTCACCACATAGACTTTCTTCACGGCATCGGCCCAGGCGTAGAGCTTGAAATCCACGCTCGACTCCCCCATGCTGCTTACCACTGTCTTCACCTTCTTGCCAGGCTCCATCCATTCATGCTCCATTGAGTTTACGGCATCCTCTACAAGTGTGGTCACCTGCTTTAGGTTGGAGCCGTAGGCCACGCTAAAGTCTATTGCAGCCAGCACGTAGCCGTGGTTGCGGGTGAGGTTTTTGTAGTTCTTGGCAAAGAGCTGGCTGTTCTGGAAGGTGATGATTTCTCCGTAGAGCGACTCTACCACGGTGCTTGTATAGCTTATGCTTGTCACCTTGCCCATGGTGCCGTCCACCTGAATCCAGTCGCCCACCTTCACTCGGCCGGCCATGAGCGTTGCGCCGTAGTAGATGTTTTCGATGATGTCCTTCGAGGCAAAACCAATACCTGTGCTGAGGCCGCCGGATATGGCCAGCAACCAGGCCACGCTGACGTGGAGCAGGGACAGGGAGAACAGCGCCCACACGCCCCAAACAAGCACCTGAATCACGTTCTTGCCCATCACCTCGCGGCTCGCTGCGGTGGAGGGGTCGTTGGCCTGGAAGTGGTGGCGCATGAGGCTCAGGACTGTCCTCACCACGTAGGCCGCTATGAACCAGAGGTTCACCACCATAGCGAGCTTTATCATGCTCACCTTTAGGTTTTCAAGGTTTATGAAGTTCTTGTTGAATATCTTCCAGCACAGGTCGCCCAGGTTGAACACGTCGGCAGCCCAGTAAATAGACACCATGACGGAGCAGACACCAATGATGGGCAGCAGCACCTTGCTCACCAGGAGGAACAGCCACGTGCTTGTTATGGGCTTCTCGTCGTAGTGGTGGCGCTTGCTGTAGAAGTTTAGGTAGCTGCTTATGCAGGTTATGGTGAGGATGCACGTGAGCTGCATTATCCACCAGATGAGTATCTGCACTGCCATCAGGGTGTAGCCGGCCCAAGAGCAGACGAGCGACACCACGAAGATGCTCATGGATATATAGGTATAGAAGATGTCGGAGCGCGGTATGTTGCGGTTGTGCCTCCTGATGACCCACCACTGCCACAGCGTGCACAGCAGCAGTATCATGGGGAAGAGCATGCTCACCAGCTCGTTTGGCACCAGTATGATGCGGAAGGCTATCACGATGAAGCCAACGAGGATCAAAGGTGCGTAGATACGGAAGGCACTGGCAATCTGACGGCCTTCAACCCTGAGCAGCAGAGATATGAAGATGACGGCAAGGAGCCAGGCATACTCAATGAGCAGGCTGCTGGCCATGATGTAGAAGTTCTGGTCAAGAGTGTTGAGCATCACTCCGAGCACCAAGGCGAAGGTGACGGTTGTGGTAGCCATTATGATGAAGGGGCGCTTGCGGATGAACTCCCGAGTGTGGAACCGCCGCGGCATGAACTTGAATGCCAGCAGGTTGAGCAGTATTACCACAATAATATAGAAAGCCACCATGGCAAAGAGGTTGATTATTACCTTGCCGTCCCAGTCGCTTGGCCGGTCTCCGGGGCGGTATTTCTCAGTCACCGCTGTGCGAACCTCCTTCCATCGCTGGCCAAAGTTGCTAATCAGCGAGAAGTAGCTCTCCCCGCCATTACGGAATATTCCCGTCTGTATGTCGTTGTATCGGCGGTTGGCATAGTCGTTGAGGTACTTCAGCCTCTGCTCGGTCATTTCGTAGAGCGTGATGTATTCTGCCACCTGGCTTCGTGTCTGCTGCAGGGTGTTGCGTATGCTGATGGCCAGGGTGAGACATACGGTGCGGTCGGTAGCGGCCTGGGTGTCAAGCATTGTGGGGCGTATGTGCCTCAGGCTCATCACCAGGCTGTCGTATTTTGCTATTTCCTGGTCTGTCTGTGTCACAAACGATTTGAAGGGCAGCTGCTGTTGCTGGAAGTTCATGTACTGCTCTGTGGCCTGATGGCAGGCGTAGGTCAGGTCGAACACTTGGTTGGTGTGCTGCGAGTAGAGCATCAGGGCGTTCTGGTTGCTGCTCTTTATGGTTTCGCGCAACTGCTGTATTATGCCTCGTGTCTGCTGCTTGCGCTGTTCGGCCTGCTGGTTCAGTTCGGTGAAGCTCTGGGTAAGCTCTTCGCGCAGCACGCTGAGGGTCTGCTCAAGGTTGCGCTCCTTCAGCACAGCATGGGCCGACACAAGGAAGGTAGCAAGAAGAAGTATGGTTGTAGCTATCCTTTTCATATTTTCCGTATTATATTGGTATACAGTTTCTTTGTTTTTTTATAGCTTACTTATCGCCTTTCATCATCAGACAGGCCCATCCGTCCTGCTGCCACTGGTCTGTTAGGCTGAGGCCCAGGCCTTCTGCCCGCTCTTGCAGCAGGGGCGTGTCGTCGGTGTAGAATCCGCTAAGCAGCAGCGTGCCTCCAGGAGCCATCTTTGAGCGCATAGCCTCCATGTCGTTCAGCAAAATGTTGCGGTTTATATTTGCCGTCACTATGTTGAACTTTTCGTCCACGCCATCCAGAACTTTGGCATCGCCAAGCAGCACTTTTAGCTTCTGGTCCACGCCGTTCTTCCTTGCGTTCAGCTTTGCGTTCTCCCCGCTCCATTCGTCAATGTCGTAGCCCACGGCTCTGTCTGCTCCGCACTTCAGGGCCACTATTGCCAGAATGCCGGTGCCGGTGCCGCAGTCGAGCACGGTCTTTCCCTGCAAGGGTAGGGTAGAGATGGCGTTCGCCATGAGGCGGGTTGTCTCGTGGGTGCCGGTGCCGAAGGCCATCCGTGCGTTTATCTCTATCAAGGTTGTCCCTTCCGCTATGTCTTCGGGCCGGTGTCGCCCGTCGTGAATCACTATGCCGCTCGAAATGGCTATGGGGCTGAAGCCCTGTTCCTCCCACTGCTCGTTCCAGTCGCGATACTCAGCTTCGTCTGTACTGAAGCTTACGCTAACGCCGTCAAAGGGCAGCATACCGAGCTGGTCCCTTAGCAACTGTTCGTCGAAGGCATCCTGCTGAATGTAGCCGGTGAGGCCCTGTTCTGTCTCCTGGAACGACTCAAAGCCGGCCTCGCCGGCAAGGGCGGCCACAACGTCGCGTACATTATTTATTATTGTAGGTTCAGCCGTGCTGAAGGTGAATTTTACCTCGTAGTATTTCATTGCAAACAACAATTTTGGCGCAAAATTATAAAAAAATAGGGAAAATCCTACCATGTTTTAGGGTTTTTCCGTAATTTTGCATGAAAATAGGCTATAAATTTGCATCGTGAAAGAATAAATAAACGCAAAGAATATGAAAAAGTGGTTGTTTCTATCATTAATGTTTGGAGTCGTGTCGCTTCAGGCGGTGGCTCAGGACGATGACATGTACTTTGTTCCTTCGCGCCAGAACGGCTCAGCCCAGAACAGCGGCCAGCAGGGCGCAGGTCTGTCGGGCTACAGCGGTTCGCAGCGCAGTGTAGACGAGTATAACCGTCGCGGCAGCTATTACGAGGTGCTGCCCACCGACACTGGCGACGTCATCACCTTCTCAGGGGTGGTGGGTGTCTACCCGTCGGACTCTGTTGGCGACTATACCATCACTCAGCGCATGCAGCGCTGGGACGGCTACACCCCCTCAGATGCCTATTGGGAGGGCTACACACAGGGACGCAACGACTCCTGGGGCTGGCGGTCTCCCTGGTACTATTCCTACTACCCTTGGTATGATTCCTGGTACTACGACTCTTGGTACTATGATCCCTGGTACTGGAGGCATGGCGGCTGGTACGACCCCTGGTATTCCTGGGGCTGGGGCGGCTACTACAGCTCCTGGTACTATCGTCCCTGGCACTACTACGGCGGCTGGTATGGCGGCGGTGGCGGAGTGCGTCACCACTATGCCTACGGCAACGGCAGCGGCACTGGAACCATTGACCGCTACGGACGTACAGGCGGCAGCTTAAGCGGCTATCGCGGCAGCGCCAACTCGTCTCGCTTCAACAGGGCCTCAGGGCGCACCGTCACCGGACATACCAATTACGGAACAGGCACTCGCACCCGTGTAAACACCAGTGGAAGCGGAAACTTCAGCGGCAGCCGCTCTTCGGGCAGCAGCTACGGAAGTGGAGCTTCGGGCGGCGGCTCGTCGTTCGGCGGAAGCCGCAGCAGCGGAAACAGCGGTGGCAGCTTCAGCAGTGGAGGTGGCAGCCGTAGCAGCGGTGGCAGCTTCGGTGGCGGCGGTGGAAGTCGCGGCGGAGGCGGTGGCGGTGGAGGCCGCAGTGGCGGCAGCCGTCGTTAATAACTGAGAACAGGGGTAAATCTCCTATCTTTAATCTTTAAATCTTTCTATTCTTGACAGCAATGAAGAAAATACTCGCAATAGCTGCTCTTGCTCTGGCCTCAGGCCCGCTGGCAGCACAGGATACATACGAGAATGCCCGCCTTCTGGGCGGCGACCTCAACGGCACGGCCCGCTACGTGGGCATGGGCGGAGCCTTGGAGGCTTTGGGAGCCGACATCTCAACAATCAGCTCTAACCCCGCTGGCATAGGTCTCTTCCGCCATAGCACGGCCAGCCTCTCCTTCGGCTTCGTGTCGCAGCAGGACGCTAACAAGTTCGACGACCTTAACAAGACTAACATGAGCTTCGATCAGGCAGGTTTCGTCTACTCCTCGCCATCGGGCCGCAACGGCTTCCTGAACTTTGCCTTCAACTACCACAAGAGCCGCAACTTCGACCAGATTCTCTCGGCTGCCAACAACCAGATGCGCGCTGCCTCCATGAGCAAGCTGGCCTTCGGCAAGGGCACCAAGGACAGCGACACCAACGGCGGCTACTACTGGGACACCAACAATCAGGGCGAGATAATAGGCTGGCGCAACGCCACCAGCGAAGAGCGCGCATGGCAGTACACACAGTGGGACTACCTATACTTCAACACCATTGGCTATGATGCCGACAACAAGGAGGCCCTCTTCGTGGAGGCAGAGCCATTCGGAGGCGGCGATGCCTACAACTTCGACCGTGCCCACCGCGGCTGGATAGCCGACTATGACTTCAACCTGAGCGGCAATATAAACAACCGCGTGTTCCTGGGCATCACCATTGGCCTGCACGACGTGCACTACAAGGGCTACAGCGAGTACTCGGAGGGCATTGTGGCTGCCGACGGCCACGACCGCGGCGTGCTCACCCTGGCCGACGAGCGCAAAATAACTGGTACAGGTGCCGACATCAAGATGGGAGCCATCTTCCGCCCGTTTGAGGAGTCGCCCTTCCGCATCGGTCTCTCCATTGCAACACCTACTTGGTACGACCTGACCTCGGAGAACAACACCATGCTCTACAACAACACTGACTCTGACTGGGGCTACGACAACGGCCACTCCAGCGAGGCCTACGACTTCAAGTACTACACCCCATGGCGCTTCGGTCTCAGCCTGGGCCACACCGTGAGCAACTTCTTCGCCCTCGGAGCCAGCTATGAGTACTCTGACAATGCCTCTGCCGACACCCGCGTCAACGACGGCTATGACTACTACGGCAACGAGGACTCCTACAGCGACCAGGTGATGAACGACAACACTGCCTACTCGCTCAAGGGCACCCACACGCTGAAGGTGGGCCTGGAGTACAAGCCCGACCCGCAGCTGGCCGTCCGCTTTGGCTACAACTACGTGTCGCCCATGTACAGCGACCGCGGAGTGCGCGACTCTCAGCTCAACTCCATTGGCAACATGTATGCCTCAACGGCCGACTACACCAACTGGAAGGGCACAAACCGCATAACCTGCGGACTGGGCTTCAAGCACGACAAGATGAACTTCGACCTGGCCTACCAGTACTCGGCTGTCAACGGAGAGTTCTTCCCCTTCCAGCCAAACGTCACCTTCATTGACCCGGCCAACGGCGCCAGCGAGACCAACGTCTCCGTTCCAACATCGGTAAGCAACAAGCGCCACCAGGTGCTCTTCACCGCTACCTACACTTTCTGACGCCGCGACACAATAATTCGCCCCCCTAATCCGTTTCATTAGTAATATGATGAAACGGATTTTTTTATACATTATTATAACATGCGCGTGCGCGATGGCTTCCTGCTCGGACAACGACCAGTTTACCACCTCGCCCACCGCCAGGCTCACCTTCGCCACCGACAGCGTGAAGATGGACACCGTCTTTGCCAACGTAGGCTCGCGCACCTACGACTTCTGGGTCTACAACCGCTCATCGAAGGGCGTGCGCCTGCAGAGCGTGCGCCTTAAGAACGGCAACCAGACAGGCTTCCGCGTCAATGTGGACGGCTCCTACCTTGACAACAGCCTTGGCTCCATAGTCACCGACCTGGAGGTGCGCCATGGCGACAGCATCCGTGTGTTCGTAGAGCTTACCGCCCCTACAACCAACCACCTTGAGCCGCAGCCCGTAAGCGACCAGCTGCTGTTTACCCTTGAGAGCGGAGTGCAGCAGGCCGTAACCCTCACAGCCCACGTATGGGACGCACAGCTCCTTGACAGCCTTGTCATAAGCCAGAACACCACCATCTCAACCCCCACGCCCATAGTAATAATGAAGGGCATGCGCATTGACAGCACCGCCACGCTCACCCTGCGCTCCACCACGCTCTACTTCCACGACCAGGCCGGCATTGACATCTACGGCACTCTGATAACCGACAGCGTAGTTATGCGTGGCGACCGCCTTGACCACATGTTCAGCTACCTGCCCTACGACAGGGTTAGCGGCCAGTGGCGCGGAGTGCGCATCTTCCCCTCCTCGTTCGAGAACCGCCTCATAGCCACAGAGATACGCAACGCCTGCGATGCCCTGGTGTGCGACAGCACCACATTCCCCTCCACCCGCCAGCGCCTGTACATGGAGGGCTGCGTGGTGCACAACTGCGCCGGGGCGGGCCTCAGGGCATTCAACTCGTGGGTGGGCCTGCTCAAGTGCCAGTTCTCCAACACTATGGACGACTGCGTCTCCATCATTGGCGGCGCTGCCATCTTCCAGCAGTGCACCCTGGCACAGTTCTACCCCTTCACCGCCAACCGTGGGGCCGCCCTGCGCTTCAGCAACTACAGCGGCCAGAACCTCTACCCCTTAGAGATGATGAGAATGACTGGCAGCATCGTCACAGGCTACGACGACGACGTGGTGATGGGCCTCAGCATGGAGGGCGACAGCATAACGCCCTTCTCCTACCACTTTGAGAACACCCTGCTGCGCACACCGGAGCTTGAGGATACCGTAAACTGCATTGACATTATCTGGGAGACACCCAAGGACAGCATACAGGGCAAGCAGCACTTCCGCCTCGTAGACGAGCAGAACCTCATCTACGACTTCCACCTTGACTCGCTTTCAACAGCCCAGGGTCTCGGCTGCTACGAGTGAAGCATTTTAACAACAACAAAAAATTTAACGAATTAAACGAATTTTTCTGCGCTCAGCAATTCATTTAATTCGTTAAATTTACGATCTAATAATCTGAATTATTACAGAATAGTCTTCACAGCCTCAAGCATGCCGCGCTCCTGGATGAGGTCAAGGTACTGCTTCACGAGAGCGTTGAGACCCTGAACCTTGTTGAGGTCCTCCTGCCAGATGAAGTCGGCTGCGAGAACGCCGTCCGCCACCTTCTGAGTGTCGCCCGTAGCCCACAGCTGCTGCAGCAGCTCCATGATCTTCGGGTCGTCGTTGGGAGTAATCTCGGCACCGTCGGCGCGCTTGCCACCCTTGTAGTAGGTGATGATGGCAGCCAGACCGAAGACGAGGCCCTTAGGCAGCTCGCCCTTGCGCTCCAGATAGGTCTTCACGCCGGGCAGGTCGCGAGCCTGGAACTTGGGGAACGAGTTGAGCATGATGCTCGTCACCTGGTGGTCGACAAAAGGATTGTCGAAACGCTCCAGTACGTCGTTGGCAAACTTCTCCAGCTCAGCCTGTGGCAGGTCGAGGGTCTGCATCAGCTCGTCGAACTGCACCTTGTGTATATACTTGCCGATGACCTCGTGCTGGCAGGCATCGCGTACGATGTTGACGCCACTGAGGAAAGCTA
>JAFTAR010000179.1 GCA_017455495.1 Prevotella sp. | reverse complement strand
GGGGAAAGGATGACCACTCTGGCCAGTGCCTTAAAATACGCTTTTGTTTTCATTGTTCTTTGGGAATAAGGGGTATTACTTTCGGGTTCTCTTTCGTCAGTTCTGCCACAGCCTCGGCATCCTTCACCTTGTTATTGAAGGCTCCTATCAGGTTGCGCAGACGCTCACGGGGTATCTTGTTAAACTCAGAATGGCCAGTGGCACGACAGGCAATGCCCTTGATGATGTCCGAATTGGCAAACTTGCCCTCGCTCTTGAGCCAGCTGCCTATTGCCGCCATCACGCGCTTGCGCAGCCTGTCCATGTCGTCAGTACCAGCCTTTTTGTTGGCCTCGCCGCTCAACTTCGCGCACAGGTCTATCAGGTCGTGCGTGTCCAGATCGCGGCTGCTGTCCACACCGTAGGCGGCAAGCGTAGCCTCCTTGTCTGCATCAGTCATGCCAAGCACCGTGCAGAGGGTGTGGTACTTCTTCAGCAAATCCCTGTGGATTGCGTCCATTGTTCGGTTCTCTTTTGCCATATCACTCAAAATTTAGTTCTGTCTGTTCGGGACGGCGGCCTTCAAGCACCTGCCTTGCACGGGCTATCTCGGCATCCACCTGACCCTCTAACTGTTTTGCACGGCTCAGGACGTTGTAGTTATGGGTGCTGTACCACTCGCGCTGTGCCGACCGCATCGTGGCCACCAAGTCAAAGAACTGTTTCGCATTCATATTTCCTTGTCTGAATCGTTCTCACACCATACAGAGATATTATGCTCACGGGCAAAGGCAAGCTCTTTCTTTGCACCAGGGCTGTCCTCCCAATCGTTCAGCAAGTAGATGGCATCACACTTGCTCAGTTCCTCAAGGTCGAGCTTCATGATTTCGGTGTAGAAGTCCGTGCCGTTCTGTCTGGCACGTTCCTCGGCAACCTTACCAAGACCGCTCGTCGTGGGGTTGAACACATCAAAGTCCCAACTCCGCAGCTCGGCCTCGGCCTTGGCAAACTTCTCGCGAGTGGCAGCACTCAGCACCTCCTCGCCAATCTTTCCACTGATATATACTTTCATTGTTTCTTCTTTTCTTGATGATGTTTGTGTAAATAGATTAATAACGCATAATCTCTGTAGAATTGATCCTTTTCCCAACGGCCTGTAGTGCTGATATGAAAGCGGTATTTTGTGAAGCACTTGGGACACTCAAAGCAGGCCATAAAACCGTTCTCGGTTTCACACCAGCCAATAGGAGTAGGTTCCACCATATTCCTATCATAGTCATAGCTGAACTGACTGGAGCCGTTGCATTCTGGACAGGCCATGTCTTTACTGACAAGAATATCTTGGTATTGAGCAATCTTCATGTGCTCAAATTCTTCGTAGGATAACAGTTTATCGTAACCAGCCATTTTGCTTATAGTTTATAATCTAATAATTTTTGCACAGTTTGCTCTATGGCTTCTTCGTTTGGGAAACTACCATCAAACAGAAGCATGTGCGGAGTCTTATCTTGGTTGAGAAACCAAAATTGAGCATAAATTCGACCGTTTTCTTGACGACATTTGTTTATTTCTATTTGTTGGGGATATGCCTCTTGAAAAAGCATCACAGTATAAGCTGTCATAATATGTTCCTTTTTTGTTCCGTTACTTATTCATGTTAGCCCAGTACTCCCGTGCGCCCTGCTCCCATATCACGAAGTCTGCACCGCCCTCCTGACGCTCTGGCACTTCATAACGGGTGGTCACAAATGCCTTGTAGCCCTCGACCCTGATTTTGATGTCTGAGTCGTAACGCACGTTCTGAGCCATTGCACCCTTGGGCTGGCCAGCCTTTTCGTGGCTTACCCAGATAAAGAGCTTTTCGGGAAACTCCTCACAGAAGCTTTGGTAGTCCGCATCGTAGAAGCGGCGCAGGTAGTGGAGGCTGTCTATCACTATAATGTCGGGGCTGTTCTTTTTCTTCAGACGGGCGCGAAGCTCCTTGATGCCCTCCTTGTTGAGGAGAATGATGCCTGTGCCTGCCTCGGCCATATCGACACGATCCCAAGCCCTTTGCAGCGAAAGCGACAAGCCCTGCTCCAGACTGTCATACGCCACACGCCCGAAACGTGTCAGGTACTTGGCCAGCATCAGCAGAAAAGTGGTTTTGCCACTGCCTGAGCCGCCATATACTATCCATGAGCCGCGCAGCTCTGGACGGCCAAAGCTCCTGAGCCATGCACCGTCAAACTCGGCAACCTCGAAACGAGCCTCCAACACGTTCTTATTACTGATAGCCCTTCCCATCGTTTTTTAGAGTTCCTTTATATCGGTTTTACATTCGTAGTGCTGCACCAGCCAGCTCAACCAGTAGATGCCCCCTGGCTCCTTCTCAGGAACTGCGTCCACAATGAAGCATACCCAGCCCTTCGTCTTGGCACGGCGCACGGTCATGTCGCACGGGGCTTTCCTGTGCAGCCATTCCTCCATTGCACTGCCAGCGTCGGCGACCCTCATGCCCACCGTAAAGCGGTGCTTTCTACTGTAGTTCTTTATATCCATAGCTTAGTATCTGAAATCCGTGAAATGCAACACTACACCATTATACATTCCGCTGCCATTAGGGAAGAACCAATCAAGGAAGTCTGGCAGGTCAAGACCGTCGTTTGCCGCCACCGTATAGATATCGGCATCACGTCCGTCAATGCAGGGCGTTGGCAGAGGAAACACGATATCGCACGACATGCTGATGCGCTGTGTTCCCAGCTTCGTAACCTGCATTATCTCCAGCTGCTTACTACGGTATGGCCTACCTTCCCACACGCGCACCGACAGCACGGCCTCCCCTGCGTTTATCTCGGCGGCCACCTGTTCCCACCATTCGGCGTTGCCGCGTATGGTGTGACGCTTCTTACCCTCCTTCAGCTTCTTCGGAAAGCCAGTGCTTTCTCCTGAACGGTTGTGCGTACAGGGAAAGACCTGCGACATCATAAGCCTGTAGGTTCTCATGCCTTGCCTCCTTTCTTAGCTGCCCACACAGCCCTCTTAACGCGCCGTAAATCGCTGTCTGCGTCGGCAATGATACGACGTATAGTGTCACTGTCAGAAACGCCGTTAGCCTTGCACACGGCGGCAATGTCGGCCTCGTTGATTACGTCCAACTTGATGAAGCGGCGACCGAGGCGGCTGTGTATCTCCTCATAGCCCTTGCGACCAAAGCGAAGGCCACGCTCCACACGCTTCTGCAAATAGTCGGTGGCACACAGCATGATGCCGCACTGACCCTCTAACTGGTTGTAAAGGCTGATGAAAAAGTACAGCACGGGGTCTTTCAGCTTGTCGGCCTCGTCAAGCACTATCAGCGGCGTGTCTGCTCCCTGAAGCGTCTCAACAATCGCGTCCATCTGGTCGCTCGTTGTGCCGCCACACAGACCCATGCCGAGGCTCTGCTGGAGCTTCTGAATGAACGTGCGCATAGTCCAGTATTCAGAGCAGCACAGGTGATAAACGCCCTTGTGCGTCTGCGCATAGGTCTTGATGGCCTCGGTCTTTCCGCAACCAGCGAAGCCCGTCACACCAACCACGAGGCTCTCCTGTTGCGCATTCTCCAACAGGAACGTCATGCGGTCGTAGGCACTCGTGCGAACAACCTGCCACTGTGTCGTGTCGTGGCCTGTTCTCGCGGCAATGCCGCGCCACATATCGTCGCTGATGGTGTCCCATTCGCCAGCAAGCACCTTGCTAACCGTCGCGCTGCTGACGTTCAAACTCTTGGCCGCCTTGTTCTGCGACCCCTTCTGTGTGCAGTAGTTTTTAAGGCTCTCTGCAATCAGCCTCTTCTCGTCTTGTGTCATAGTCCTTTTACGTTTTATGGGTTAGAATATCGAATAATCAGAGTGGGGAGCGGTTTCCCCGCGACCGCACAGAGGCACGTCAACAGTCTGCACTTCCAAAGCCTCTATCTGCTTGCTCGTCAAACGTGCCTGTGCTTTCGGCAGCTTGTGCTGGCCACGGCTGTCTAACAGGCAGAAACGGCGAAGCACGTCCAGTTCAGGGTTGCGCTCGGCAAGCTGCTCTATCGTCTGCCATGCCTCGGCCTGACGGTCGGTCACATGCTGCTCAAGCTGCTTGTTGTAGCTCCTCACACGCTCCAGCTGCTGTGCGTCGCCTTCCTTGCGGTCGGCAAGTGCCATCGGCTGCACATACTTCTCTTCGAGCATGTAGCGCAAGGTTCCGCTCTGGTTCACGGCCAGCACGCTCTTCGTATCATCGGGGTCGTACATCACGCTCCACTTCTCGCCAGCATGTTCGCGGAAACTGATGTCGAAGCAGTCATAGTCCCGCTTCACGCCAAGCAGCGTCGGATGGAGGCCGCTACCTGTCAGGGCATTGGTGTAACCCGTCATCTGTCCGAAATAGAGCAGGTAGTTCTCACGGCTCAACGGCAGCACCTTGTC
>JAFTAR010000178.1 GCA_017455495.1 Prevotella sp. | reverse complement strand
TGGCAACCTAACTTCTTCTTCAATCCTCCCAAATTTGCGTAATCCCGATTTCTGAACTTCCTCGTTCTTCCCCGTATTGCCTTTATTTTAGGCCGATTTGCGTTAATCTTCCAAAATCCCTCGTTTGTTACAACCTTTTTTAGTAACTTTGCAGCGTTAAAACAATGAGGTGTACAGTTCTGCTCCTATTTTGGTGTCTGGCGCTGACCGGCACGTTTGCCCAGCAGTTGCGGCTGCGGGGCAGGGTTGTGGACGCAGAGAACGGACAGCCCGTGGAGTACGCCGCGGTTAGGCTGCAGGGCAGCGGCCTATGGGCTGTGACCGGAGCCGACGGGCGCTTCACCGTGAGCGGAGTACCTGCCGGCAGGGAGAGCATCAGCGTGCAGTGCCTGGGCTACGTGAAGCATGAGCAGGCGCTTACCATTGACACCACCATGGCCGAGCTTTCCATACGCCTGCGACCGGCCACGCTGCGGGTGGAGGAGGTGACAGTCACCGCCCGCCGCAAGCAGGACGAGGCGACAACGAGCTACACCATAGACCGCCATGCCCTTGACCAGCAGCAGCTGCTCAACATCAGCGACGTCGCCGTGTTGCTGCCTGGCGGCAAGACCACCAATCCCACCCTTATGAATGACAGCCGAATGGCCCTGCGCAGCGGAAGCCAGGAGATGGGCAACGCATCGTTTGGCACCGCCATTGAGCTGGACGGCCTGCGTCTTGACAACAACGGGGCAGTGGGCGAGACCATGGCCGCCTCAACGCGCACCGTCAGCACGGCCGACGTGGAGAGCGTGGAGATAGTGACGGGCATACCCTCGGTGGAATATGGCGACCTGTCGAACGGCATGGTAAGGGTGAACAGCCGCAGGGGCGCGTCGCCATTCATCGTAGAGGGCAAGCTGAACCAGCACACACGGCAGGTGGCCCTCAGCAAGGGACTCTCCCTGGCCGGCAATGGCGGCGTGCTGAACTTCTCATTAGAGCACGCCCGCTCCTTCAGCGATGCCGCCTCGCCCCACACGGCCTACCAGCGCAACATCCTCTCGCTGCGATATAGCAACACCCTGCTGCGCAACAGCACCCCGCTGACGCTCACCGCCGGACTGACGGGCAACATTGGCGGCTTCAACTCAGAGGCCGACCCCGACGAAGAACTTGACGACTACCGCAAAGCCCGCGACAATGCCCTGCGTGCCAATGTCAACGCAGAGTGGCAGGTTGCGAGGCCGTGGCTCACCAGCCTCCAGCTATCAGCACAGCTATCCCTCAGCGACCGCAAGCAGGAGGCCTACACCCACACCAGCAGCGCCTCAACACAGCCCTACATACACACCACCGAAGAGGGCTACCACATTGCATGCACCGATCCCAACGGCCCCATCGTGCTCAGTCCCACTGGCTACTGGTACGTGAAGAGCTACAGCGACATGAAGCCTGCCTCGTGGGGCGTAAGGCTCAAGGCCGAGCAGAACCGGCAGTGGACCATGGGCCGCAACGGCACGCCATGGCGCAGCCACCTCAAGGCAGGCATGCAGTGGAGCGGCAGCCGCAACAACGGGCGCGGCACCTACTATGCCGACGCAACCACCACGCCCACCTGGCGCGAATACCGCTACGACCGCCTGCCCACGATGCACAACCTGGCCCCATACGTGGAGGAAAAAATCATCATGCCCACCACGGGCACGGCACAGCTGGAGCTCACCGCCGGTCTGCGGTGGGACATCACCATGATCAGCAATTCCAGCTACGGCACCGTGGGCAGCCTGTCGCCACGCTTCAACAGCCGCTACACCCTGTGGCGCGACCGCCACGACCGCCTGGTCAGCACCATGCAGGTGCACGCCGGATGGGGCAAGAGCGTGAAGCTGCCATCCATGCAGGTGCTCTACCCTGCCCCCTCCTACAGCGACCTGCTGGCATTTGCCTCGACCAGCACCGCCGACAACACCTCCTACTATGCCTACTACACCCGCCCCACGGCAGCTCAGTATAACCCAGCCCTCCGTTGGCAGCACACCCTCCAGACCGATATCGGTCTGGAGATGACCATAAGGGACACCAGGATAAGCCTTTCGGCTTTCCACCACAACACGCGAAACAGCTACATGTCGGCCCGCACCTACACTCCCTTCACCTACCGCTACACGGGGCAGGCAGCAGTGCAGCAGAGCGCCATTGCTGCCGACGACCGCCAGTTCAGCATTGACCCACAGACGGGCACGGTAACCGTGAGCGACCGCAGCGGCACTCTGCCCGCACAACAGCTGGCCTTCACCGACCGCCGCACCTACACCACCAACCAGCACTACACCAATGCCTCGGCCGTGAAACGCTACGGATTGGAGTGGATCGTAGACTTTGCAAAGATTCGCGCCCTTGACACACAGCTGCGCATTGACGGCACGTACTACCATTATAAAGGCATAGACGACGTGCTCTTTGCCGACATCCCCCTTGGCGTGGGCAACATCATGAGCAACGGCCAGCCCTACCCGTACGTGGGCTACTACAGGGGCTGCAGCGTCACCACGGCAGGCAGCAGCGCCAACGCCTCGGTGAGCAACGGCGCGCTGTCTACCCAGCTCAGCGTGAACGCCACCATCACCACCCACATTCCGCGCATCCGCCTCATTGCGGCACTGAGAATAGAGAGCACGCTCTACAGCTACCGCCACGCCCTGAGCGAGCATGCCGACGGCTCACCGCGGGGCTACATGCTCAGCGAGGCCGGCGAATACTTCGGAGAGCCTTACGACAGCAACAGCCGCGACAAGTTCGTCATTGTATATCCCGAGTACTACACCACATGGGACAACCCCACCGAGCTGCTGCCCTTTGCCGAGCGCTTCCTGTGGGCCAGGGACAACGACCAGGCACTCTACAACGACCTGTCACAGTTAGTGGTGCGCTCAAACTATGCCTACACCATGAACCCCAACCGCCTCTCTGCCTACTACTCGGCAAACCTCAGCGTGACGAAGGAGATAGGCGACCACCTGTCAGTCTCGTTCTATGCCAACAATTTCCTGAACAACATGAAGCGGGTGCATTCCTCGCAGACCGACCTGGACACCTCGCTCTTTGAGAGCGGCTACATTCCCAGCTACTACTACGGACTGTCAGTGAGACTGAAGATATAGAGGCCCACCCCAACCCCTCCCTCAGGGAGGGGCTACAGAGAGAAAAGACTATGATGAAAACCAAAATAAAGAGACTCAAGCACCTGGCAGCAAAACTAACCGGATCCCTCCCTTTGGGAGGGGTTGGGGTGGGCCTTCTCCTCTCCTGCAGCTACGACGAGGAGCTGCCGCTGCTGCCGCTCCAGGTGCAGGTGGTCTACCAGCAGACCACGTTCGAGGGGCCTGAGAACGCACGGGTGCGGGTAGAGCTGAAGGACCAGCACGCCCAAATCTTCGTGGACAGCACCAGCGAGGGCCTCACGGCATGCTTCATGGTGCCGCCAGGCATCTACGAGGCCAGCACCACGGCATCCTACATAGACACCACAGCCGCCACATGGTGGCGCTACAATTTCAACGGCGTGCGCAGCATGATTGTCGTCTCACCCGACAGCCTGAACCAGGTAGAGATGGTGGTGAGGATGTCAAGGAAGCGCGTGGTGCATTAACAACGAACGAATATAATTGAAAATACAATGAAGCAAATCTTGTTACTTATATTGCTTTGCGTAAGCTTTGGCACCGCCAATGCACAGTCATGGCGTCTCGTCATCACCACCACCGACGGCAAGACAACAGAGCTGAACACCAGCGACGTGAGAGACATCCAGTTTGTGAGCCAGGAGGAGGAACTGCCCCGCCTTGACGACAAGAACGCCGACCAGATTATCATCAAGGAGGTGTACAATGGCGGCTGCCCGCGCGACGCAGGCTCAGACGTGTTCCAGTTCGACAAGTGCATAGTGCTCTACAACAACTGTCCGCAGCAGGCCGTGGTAAACAACCTGTGTTTCGGTTTTGCCACCCCCTACAATGCTGAGGCCAACGAGGACAACCGCAATGCCGAGGGCGACCTGGTATACGAAGCAGAGTGCTTCACTCCGGCGTTGAACGGCATCTGGTACTACCCCTACTCGCTGGTCATTGAGCCCTACTCGCAGGTGGTTGTCAACGTGCAGGGTGCCATTGACAACACCCAGACCTTCTCTCAGTCGGTGAACTATGCCAATCCCGACTACTACTGCATGTACGACCCGGAGAGCGGCTACAACAACACCTCCTACTACCCCACCCCGTCTGACGTCATCCCCGCCTCCCACTACCTGCGCGCCATAAAGTACGGACAGGGCAATGCCTGGCCCTTAAGCGTTATGTCGCCGGCCCTCTTCATCTTCCAGCCTCAGGGCACCACCCCTATGGAGTATGCCATGAATGCCAACAACCTGTGGTATCCGCCTTCAAAGGCCCAGGATGCCATCCATGCCTGCCTGCGCGTTCCCAACGACTGGATAATCGATGCCGTAGAGATATTCAATGCCGCCAAGAAGGAGGACAGCCACAAGCGCCTGTCGGCCGAGCTTGACGGCGGCTACGTGTACCTTACTAACAAGCTGGGCCACACCCTCTACCGCAACGTGGACGAGGAATGGACGCTGGAACTGCCCGAGAACCAGGGCAAGCTGATCTACGGCTACAGCCTGGGCGTTGACGGCTCTACCGACCCCACCGGCATTGATGCCGAGGCAAGCATAAGGAACGGGGCACACATAGTTTATCTTGACACGAACAACAGCAGCGAAGACTTCCATGAGCGCCAGCGCTGCTCCCTAAGGAATGGCAACTGAAAGAGAAAGGACCATGTGCAGGCAGGCAGTAATGCTGATTCTATTGGCTTTGCTGCTGTGCCACCCTCCGGGCCTCATGGCTCAGAGCGGGGCTGCCGACACGCTGCGGACAGAGTATGACTTTGTGAAGCGCAGCGACCCGTGGCTCACCGGCCCCAATGCGGCAGCCCTGGTGCGCTTCAGCAGCAGAGACATGGCCAAGGCAGAGCTGTCGCTGACCCGCGCAAAGGGAGGCTTCACCGATTTCTACGACTCGCCGTCGGTGCTGCAGGCCGGAGCCTCCGTTGAGGCCTTCTGCCGCCTGTCGCCAAGGACCGTCGCCTTCGGCAGCATGAGCTACGACAATTTCTCCGGCAGCGACATGGCCGGCTCGGCCTTCATGCACAACGTCATGGCATTGCCCGCCACCCATCTACCCTTTGACATAGTCGAGGACTCGCTTACAAACACAGGCCGCAAGCACCGCGACACATACCAACTCCGCGGAGCCGTGGCCACCGCTGTCGCCAACGGTTTTGCCGTTGGCCTAAGCCTCGGCTATACTTCCGCCAACTATGCCAAATACAAGGACCTGCGCCACAAGAACAAGCTGATGGACCTGGACTTCACCGCCGGCATTTACCTTGGCAACACCGACGGCAGCGGCTCCATCCTGCAGGGCGGTGCCTGCTACACCTACCGCCGCACCACTCAGAGCGTGCTCTTCAGCACCTACGGCAAGAGCGACCGCACCTATAACTCGTTCATCAACTACGGCCCCTACATTGGCGTGGTGGAGCAGTTCGGCAGCACCGGATATACCGACAAGAGCCGCGAGATGCCGCTGGTAGACGACTACGACGGGGCAAGCCTCCAGATAGGCATAGGACGCCCGCAGAGTGCCGTCAGCTTCTACAGCTCTGTAAGCTATGCCCACCGGCGCGGCTACTACGGCCGCCGTTCGCCCTACACCATTACCTATACCGGCCACCACAGCAACATCTACGCCTACACCGGCCGCCTCACCGCCGTCACCCGTGCGTCAAGGTTTTGCCTTGACGTAACCATGAGCACAGAGAACCTGCAGAACGACACCCGCGTCTACCGCGAGCAGAGGAACGATGCCGGAGCCACCTACTACGAGTACTACACCCCCGTGAAGGCTGCCAACCGCCTGTGGACCGACGGCACAGCCGCCCTGACGGCCGACATTGACATTCGCAACCAAGTGCCCGCCTGGACGCTCCAAGCCGGCACTGCCTGGCAGCACCGCAAACAAACGGCATACCTCTTTCCCGACTACCGCCGCCAGGACATCAGCAGCAAGACGTTCTTCAGCAGCGTGACACGCAACATCCTGACACGCAGCGGACTTCTCACGCTGCAGGCCGATGTCAGCTTCACCTGCGGCAGCGGCGAGCCGTTCGAGGACGGCATGCTTCAGGAGCCGTCGGACAAGCACGCCAGTCCTGCCACGATGGATGCCTACCTGTGGCGAGAATACCTGTGGCTCACGGCAAACCAGTACACCGTGGGAGGCACTGCCAAGTACTGCTTCAGCATTCCTAAGGCCAGGCTCACCCCCTACGTGAAAGCCTCGCTGCACCACCACAAAGCCAACGTGCACAACGAGTACCTTGCGGGCCGCGACCGCACCACGGCAGCCATAGCCATAGGCTGCGAGTTCTAACGAGAAAACAAAAAAGCAAGATATGAAAAAGACAACGGCAATAATCCTGTTCCTGCTCACGCTCCTGCCAGCGGCAAAGGCGCAGGACATAGTGAAGATAACCCTCAACAACGGCCAGACCATAACAATACCGGTAGACAGCATTGCCGACATGAGGGTAGCGCCCGTAGTTCCAGAGGCATTAAAGCAGTTGGCAGGCCAGTGGCAGTTCATTGCCAGTGCCAACGGCAGCTCTGACGGCAGCGGGATATTCACCGCCACAACCGACACCATCAGCTTCACAGCCACCGTGGCCCCCGACGGCATGGGCCTGATATGCCGGGCCGAGCAGTTCTACACCCGTTCGGGCAATGTGTATCCCGCCACTTGGAGAATGCTGGTGGAAGAGCAGAACGACCGCATCCGCATAGGAATGGTGCTCGATGCCAATGAGCCGGCATCGGAGAAGGAATTCAACGAGCCTAAGGAGAAATACTTAGAGAACGGCTTCTTCTACTGGGGAAGCGACACCGACGAGCATCACTACATCTACCTGCTGTCAGAGAACATTGAGACGCAGCGTATAGAGGGCATGACGCTGTGGAGCGGCTGGATGTCGCCATCGGGCAACAACGCCTATGTGCTTCCTCAGAACCAGCAGATTTACGGCATCGTGGCAACGGCCATTCCCTACACAGCCGGCCACAGCTGCGGGTACTTCGAAATATGGGCCAGCGCCCGCTTCATAAAAGTGAAATAAGGATTTCCGCCTGCGCGCGTAAGTAGCAGAAACATGGTGCTACTGGTGCTACCGGAGCTACTGGTGCTACCGAGACTACCGAATCTTCCGAACAGGGGGCTGCCCTATATTCATAACCCAGCCCCCCACAAACACAGAGCAGCCCCCCATGTTCATGGGGAGGCCCGGTAGCACGATGTTGCACCATGGTGCTACCGCTAACCTGCTGATTGTCAGTGGCCAGTAGCACCAGTAGCACCAGTAGCACCTATAATATATATACATGGAAAAACCTGCTTACACTGCGAGGTGCAAAGGATAATACTCCTTCGGAAGCCGCAGAGCAGGCAGGCTGATAAAAAAACTCCGCGTGGGAGCCAATGGGTCTACTTGTCCTTAGAGACAAGCCACTTGCCGTCCTTGTTGACGCACTTGATGTCCTTCACCTCAGTGTCACCGTTGCCGTAGGCGATGTTCATCTTCACAACAGCAGTCTTGCCGTCGTCAGCAATTTCCTCGCTCTGAACATCGAAGCTGGTGATGCCACCCTTGGAGTCAACCTGCTGAGTGGCCTTCTCGCCAATCATTGACACCATCATTTCCTTTGAGTCGGAGTCGGTATCAGTCAGGTCTACATACCCGCTGAAGTCCTTGTCCTGCATGCACTTGGTGGCTGCCAGTGCAACTTCACTTGGCGAACTGGTGCTGCTGCCGCAGCTGCTCATCACTGCCAACATCATGAAGGCCAGTGAGAATGCAACAAAAAGTTTTTTCATCTCTTTTTTTGTTAAAGGGTTAATACTATTAAAACTTAATGACAGAAGTCAGGAAGTCCGATTGATATATGTCCGAGGGATAGACACACTCACCCTGCAGGAAGGGCAGGTTGATGTAGTGTCCTCCACGGTCCTCCACGAGGTCAATGCCTGCATGTCGGTAAGCGTAGGCCACGAGTTCTGTGCAGTACATCTTGGTGGTGTCGCTGTCATCATAGTCGTGGTCGAAGAGTGTATGGCGCTGGTAGGCCTGCCAGGCCGCCTGTGCCGCCACAGCCGCAGCATGTTCGTCGCGTGGACGGCACACCTCGCCTATGCTGGTGTATTCCGATGAGAAGAAATGCTCGGGCCGGTCGGCCTTCACACGGTCGGGGTCGCCCTCGAAGTCAGGTTCTCCCGGCACGGCATGAACCACAAGGAGCGTGCCGCAGGAGTCAACCACTATGCCCACATGCGAGTACTGCCCTTTGCGGTCGGCCACTAAAACGGCATGGCTGGTGAGGCCCCCTCCACGACGGAACACCACATCGCCCTCCTTCAGCTCGGCATCGGCAGGCAGCAGACACAGCACAGGGCTGTGTGAGCATGCTGTTGCCAGAATGGCGATGAAGAGGCAGAAGAACGAGGACTTGATATGCATAGTCTCTTTATGGTGATGGGGATTGTGGGTGTTGCAGGTGTTGTGGGTGAAGTGGGTATTGTTGGTGAAGCGGGGTTATTGCTCGGTGAAGAGGACTTGCACGAGGGTCTGCCCGACGGCCTTCAGGGTGGCGCGGTCAATGTGGGCCATGTCGTCGCTGACGGTGTGCCACGTAGGGCCGAAGGAGCTTTCACGGCAGTCGGGGTAGAAGGGTATTATGTCTATGCAGGGAATGCCAGCCACATCGTTCACGGGGCCGTGGTCGTCGGTGACATATCCGCCGTCCTGCTTAGGGAAGAAGCTGCTGAAGCCTGCCACCTCGGCAGCCTGCCACACGCGGCTGACCACCTGCGGTGCCCTGTCCTGCGAGAAGCCCTCGCGGTAGAAGCGTGCCTGCTGGCCGCCCACCATGTCGAGCAGAATGCCGTAGCGGGCAGTGTAGCCTGCCTTGTGCGGATGTGCAGCCCAGTACTGTGCCCCTAAGGCCCAGGAGTCGCTGTGGCCGTCGTCGCCCCAGTCTTCGGCATCGAAGCAGATGAAGTCTATTCCGATTTGAGAGTTGAGAATTGAGAGTTGAGAGTTTGCTACCGCACTTGTGGTGTCCTGCGATGCTTTGGTAACCTCTGAAGAGAGCAGCCGGGCAAGTTCAAGCATCACGGCCACTCCGCTGGCACCGTCGTTGGCAGCCATAACCGGCGTGCGGTGGTTGGCCTCGTCAGGGTCGTTGTCGGCCCAGGGGCGGCTGTCCCAGTGTGCACAGAGCATGATACGGTTCTCGCGCTCCGGGTGGTAGCTGGCAATAATATTGTTCGAGAGCAGCGGCGTGCCGTCGAAGCCCTTCAGGGTGGCCCGCTGCTCAATGACATCCATGCCGTAGCCCTGGAACTTGGCGGCAATCCACTGCGCACAGCGCTCGTGAGCCTCGCTGTTCATGGTGCGCGGCCCGAAGTCGCACTGCTGCTGGCAGAAGGCGAAAGCCGAGTCGGCCAGGAACTGCACTTCAACGGCAGTAGTGGCACCGGTTGTGGTGAGAGGCTCGTTGGAACTCTTCTGGGTGCCGCCGCAGGCGGTGAGCAGGAGGGCTGTCAACATGAGTATTATGGTGGAGATTGTAGGTTTTTGGGGCATTGTGGATATAGGGAGGGTGTTGTGGAGAGTGTGGGTTTAGTGGGTGATGTGGATTTAGTGGGTGGATTGAACCTGGCGCATTACGCGGAGGAAGTTGCCGCCCCAGATATTCTGGATGTCGGCCTCGCTGTAGCGGCGGCGCAGCAGTTGGAGCGTGAAGTTCAGCAGCTCGCTGGCATCAGCAAGGCCCGGCACTCCGCCGTCGCCGTCGAAATCGGTGCCGAGGCCCACGTGGTCTATGCCGGCCACTTCTATAGCATGGTCCAGATGGGCCATGGCATCAAGGATGGTGGCCTGGCTGTCCTTGCGCAGGAATCCCGGGTAGAGGGTTATCTGGCAGACGCCGCCGCGCTGTGCCAGGGCGCGCAGCTGGTCGTCGGTGAGGTTGCGGGGATGGTCGCACAGCACGCGGCATGACGAGTGGCTGCACACGATGGGCGTTGCCGAGGCTTCGAGGGCATCATAGAAGCTCTTCTCATGGGCGTGGCTCAGGTCTACCATCAGGCCCAGGCTGTTCATGCGCTTTATCACCTCACGGCCTAAGGTGCTCAAGCCGCCGTGGGTATTGCTGCCTTTTGCCGAGTCGCACAGGTCGTTGTCGCCGTTATGGCACAGCGTGATATACACCACACCGCGACAGGCGAAATGGTCTACATTGTCAACATTGCCCTCTAAGGCACGGCCGTTCTCTATGCCCAGCATGATGCTCTTCAGACCGGCCTGCTTGTTGTGCCAGAGGTCGTCGGGAGTGCGGGCTATAGCGAAGCCGCTGCCGGTGGCGGCCATCTGCTCTATGGTGTCGAAGATGGCATTGGCGTAGGCAAAGGGAGTGGTGGGAGGAGTGGGTATGGCGGGCGTTGCGGGTAGCTGGGGGATGGTGTTTTGCGGGATATAGGCCACCATGATTGTAGCATCAAGGCGGCCCTCGGTCATCTTGGGCAGGTCTACGAGTATGCGGCTGTCGCGCTTGGTGAAGTCAATGTTCTTCGGGAAGAACATCGGCGTGTCGCAGTGGGTGTCGAGCGTCAAGATGCGGTCGTGCAGCTGCTGTGCCTGCCTGTAGGCGCGTGCCGCCTTGACAAGCCAGGCAAAGAGGTCTTTGCCGTCGTCGCCCATGCACTCCGGATGCCACTGCACTCCGAGCACCGCCTTGTACTCTGTGCTTTCCACAGCCTCTATCACTCCGTCGGGAGCAGTGGCACTGACGCATAGGTGTGGCCCGCAGTCCTTGACAGCCTGGTGGTGGAAGGAGTTTACCAGCAGTCGCAGGGGCTCGTGCTGCTTCAACGTCTGCCTGCTTATATTATATAATAATGTGTCGGGCTTGACGCAGACCGAGTGGGTGGCCACGCTGCGGTCGGCTTCCTGTGAATGCTTTATGCGCTTTACTGCGCCGTCAGCTGTCTCAAGGTCTGACAGGTCCTGCGCCACCTTGCCCCCAAGGGCCACGGCCAGTGTCTGTATGCCGCGGCAAATGCCGAGGATGGGCATCTGGCGGTGGTAGGCCATGCGGGTAATGAGCAGTTCGGGCAGGTCGCGCTCGGCGTTGATGCCACCTAAGGCGGGCTGCGGCTCGTCGCCCTGGAAGAGGGGGTTTATGTCGGCCCCGCCGCTCAGCAGGAGGGCGTCAATGCGGTTTAGCGTAGACTGTATTACTTCTGGACTGTCCAAGGGCGGAATGATGACAGGCACGCCGCCTGCAGCCACCACCTGCTTGTAGTAGCCCTCGGCCAGCTTTGCCGTCATATCGCCGTAGTTGGCAGTGATACCCACCACCGGTCGCTCCCTAAAGGGGAACGCCGCGTCGCAGGCTTTATGCCACTGCGCATTGAAGTCGTACAGGCTGCTATTATTCATCGGCATCCAACTCTTCGAAGTGTACGGGAATGTCGCGCTTTATGTTCTGCTCTAACGAGATGAGGGTCTCTGTGGCCACCACGCCTGGAATTTCCTGAAGCTGGCCGTTGAGCAGGTGCATGAGCTGCTCGTTGTCGCGGGCATAGAGCTTCAGCAGCATGGTGTAGGGGCCTGTGGTGAAATGGCACTCCACCACTTCGGGTATATGCTCAAGGCGCTTCACCACCTCCTTGTACATAGAGCCTCGCTCAAGGGTTATGCCTACGTAGGTGCAGGTGCTGTAGCCCAGCGACGTGGGGTTTACGTCGAAGCCGCTGCCGGTTATGACATTGCTGTCAATGAGCCGCTGCACGCGCTGGTGAATGGCGGCACGACTGACACCACAGTCGGCAGCAACGTCCTTGAAAGGTATGCGGGCATTTTGTGACAGAATGCTCAGGATTTTCTTGTCCAGATTGTCAATCTTTTCCATCGTATTGATGATTCGTATTACAAATTGTCAGCAAAGGTACATAAAAATATTTGACCATGCAACCTTTTGTGAAAAAAGTTCAACTCTACGCAAAAAAGGCAGTACTTTTTCAAAAAATAGTACTGCCTTTTTTGTAAAAGGGACTGCCTTTTTTATCTCTCAATGCCCACCAGCTCAACAACGAATATCAAAGCGGAGTAGGCGGGTATCTGCCCCATCTGGCGCTCGCCGTAGGCCAGCTCCTGGGGTATGTACAGCTCCCACTTCGAGCCTACCGGCATCATGGTGAGTGCCTCTGTCCATCCGCGGATCACCTGGTTGGCAGCAAAGACTGCCGGGTCGTTGCCGTGGCGCGACGAGGCGTCGAAGATGGTGCCGTCTATGAGGCGGCCCTCGTAGTTCACCTTTACGCGGTCGGTGGCCTGAGGCACCTCGCCCGTGCCCTGCACCAAGACTTTATACTGCAAGCCGCTGGGCAGCACTATGATGCTGTCGCGGCGGGCATTCTGAGCCAGGAAGTCGCGGCCGGGCTGAGCCAGGCGCTCTGCCTTTATGCGCTCGTTGTACTGCTGGCGCTCCATGAACAGGGCCTGGGCCTGAGCCTGCCGCATCACGGTGGTGTCGGCCAGGACACCGTCGGTGAAGCCGCGCAACAACAGGTTGGTGACTATGCTGTCGGAAGTGCCGCTGAAGTCGGCCATCATGCGGGGCAGCATGCCGGTGCGCACCCGCTCGGCTATCTGCCAGCCGGCGCGGCGCGCTGCCACGTGGGGGTCGCTGGTCTCCTGGGCGGCCTCGCGGAATCCGGCCACGAAGTCGGCCACACAGGCAGTGTCGAGCGAGAACTGCTGAATGAGGTAGGGCATAAGGCCCTCGGTGAGCATCATGCCGCCGGCGTAGCTCACGGAGTCGCTCATGTTAAGAAGCTGCACAGGTGCAAGCACCTCGGCCACAGGCTCTTGCTGGGCCTGCTTCTTCTTGCGCTTGCCGGCATCGGCGGGGCTAAACGAAGCACTCGCCAGGACGGCGAGTGCTATTAAGAGGATTTTCTTCATCTTGATGATAGATTAATCAAGTTTCGCATTTGCTCAACTATTAGGAGTTAACTCCATAATCTAAGGTAGTTGAAGATTACTTTATCTCAAGAAGCTTTACCTTGAACACCAGAGCCGAGAAGGGCTTGATGACGGGACCTGCCTGCTGAGCGCCGTAGGCCAGCTCCTGCGGGATGTAGATCTCCCACTCTGAGCCGACGGGCATGAGCTTCAGGGCCTCGGTCCATCCGGGAATAACCTGGGTCACTCCGAACTCGGTGGGCTCGCCGCGCTGATATGAGCTGTCGAACACGGTGCCGTCGATGAGGCGACCCTCGTAGTCAACCTTTACACGCGATGTGTCAGCGGGGGTGGCGCCTGTTCCGGCAGTAAGAATCTTGTACTGCAGGCCACTGGGCAGCACGGTTACGCTGTCCTTGGTGGCATTCTCAGCCAGGAAGGCCTCGCCGGCGCGGCGGTTGTCGCCAAAGCGCTTCTCGTTCTGCTTCTCAGTGAAGCTGCTCAGGATTTCCTGGGCCTGCTCTGAGGTAACGAGGGCGGTGTTGCCAAGCACGATGTCGGTGAAGGCAGCCACGAGGTTCTCCTTAGACACCTGCTGGGTGCTGTCCTCGCCGAAATACTGCTGGTTGCTCTGGGGCAGATAGCGCTGAATCAGGATGTTAGCCACCTGAAGACCGGCCATGTATGCGTTCTGCTTCTTTTCGTCGGTAGAGCTAACGGCATCGCTGATGCCGCGGATGAAGTCGGAGATGTAGGCGCTGTCAACGCCGAAGCTCTGGGTCAGAGCGTCGTACTGGTTGAACTCTTCACCAATCTGCACGCCAATGGCATAGCTCAGCGAGTCAACATCGCTCTTCATGCTTGCCTTGGGGAGGCGGCTGCCGCAAGAGCTGAGCACTGCGGCTGCAAGGGCCATAGAGGCCACAAATGTAAGTTTTTTCATTCTTTGTGAAAATTATGTGTTAATTGTGATGTTATACTACTTCAATAAGCTCTACATCGAAGATGAGAGCTGCATAGGGAGGGATGAGCTGTCCGGCACCGCCCTCGCCGTAGGCCAGGCGATAGGGAATGAAGAAACGGTACTTTCCGCCCTCCTGCATCAGCTGCAGACCTTCGGTCCAGCCGGCTATGACCTGCTGCAGGGGGAAGGTGGCGGGCTCGCCGCGCTGTATGCTGCTGTCAAACACAGTGCCGTCGATGAGGAAGCCCTCGTAGTGGCACTTCACGGTGTCCTTGGCTGTGGGGCGCTTGCCGTTGCCCTCGCGCAGCACCTGATACTGCAGGCCGCTCTTAGTGGTGATGATGCCCTCCTTCTTTGCATTCTCGGCCAGATACTTCTCGCCGGCCTCCTTGGCAACCTTGCCTTTGGCGGCCTGCTCTGCCTGGAGACGGGCCTCCTGCTGCTGGAAATATTCGTTGACTATCTTCTGGGCCTCGCGGTGAGACACCTTCAGGTCGTTGCCATCAAGCACGTCGCGAATGGACTGTGCAAAATCATTGATGTTCAAGTCCTTGCCAGCGCCCATCTGCTGCAACTGCTGGCCGATACCCAGACCAAGGGCATAGCTCAATTTATCCATATTTTATGCTTTCATCTTTAAAATCGTGCAAAATTAGACATTTTTTCCTTAAATTTGCGTGTTGTTCCAAGAAAAATTAGTATTTTTGTAGATTCTTAATAAAATTTACACGCTTATGAAAAAGATTGTGATACTGACTGGAGCCGGCATGTCGGTGGAGAGCGGCCTCAAGACCTTCCGCGATGCCGACGGTTTGTGGGAGGAATATCCCGTGGCGCAGGTGGCCACACACGAGGGCTGGGAGGCTGACCCTACGCTGGTTACCAATTTCTATAACATGCTGCGCAAGAAGTGCTGGGGCGTGAAGCCCAACGAGGGCCACCGCCTTGTGGCCGAGCTGGAGAAGCACTACAACGTGACGGTGGTGACGCAGAACGTGGACAACCTGCACGAGCAGGCCGGCTCCACGCATGTAATCCACCTGCACGGCGAACTGATGAAGGTGTGCTCAAGCCGCAATGTTGACGACCCGCGCTACATTCAGCAGCTTACGCCCGACAACTGCGAGGTGGAGCCAGGCACCAAGGCCGGCGACGGCTCGCTGCTCAGGCCCTACATAGTGTTCTTCGGCGAGGCCGTGCCAAACATTGAGGTGGCGGCCGAGGAGGCCATGACGGCCGACATCTTTGTAGTCATCGGCACTTCGCTCAACGTCTATCCCGCTGCCGGTCTGATACACTACGTAACGCCCGGCAAGCCCATCTATCTCATAGACCCCAACCGCATCAACGCCGGACCGGGCGTCACTCAGATTCAAAAGGGTGCCAGCGAAGGCATGCGCGAGCTGTTCGACATTCTTGTGAAGAAGGGATAGCCAGAAGCAAACCGCCTATATAAATATAATATTGTACGCGCGAAGACTAAACATGAAAGCCAGACTACTGCTTACCGCCCTCCTTGCCATCTTTTGCCACATACATGGCAGGGCCGCCGACATCTATGTCTCAACATCGTTCCACGAGCCTGCCACCGAGGGGCTGCGCTTCATCTACAGCCGCGACGGCATAAGATGGGACAGCATTCAGGGCGTGTTCCTGAGGCCTGAGGTGGGAACGCAGCACGTCATGCGCGACCCCTCGATAGTGCGCTCGCCCGACGGCACCTTCCACCTCGTATGGACCAGCTCGTGGCGCGGCGACAGGGGCTTCGGCTACTCCTCCTCGCGCGACCTCATCCACTGGACTCCGCAGCGCTTCATCAGCACCGGCATGGACACAACCACGGTGAACACCTGGGCACCGGAGCTGTTCTACGACGACACCCGCCGGCAGTTCATCATAGTTTGGGCATCGTGCGTGCCGGGACGCTTCCCCGACTACCAGGAGGACCCGAAGAACAACCACCGCCTGTACTACATGACAACGCGCGATTTCCAGCGCTTCTCGCAGGCAAAGCTGTTCTACGACCCGGGCTTCTCGGCCATTGATGCCACCCTGGTGAAGCGCGGCCCTCAGGACTACGTTATGGTGGTAAAGGACAACTCCCGCCCCATGCGCAACATAAAGGTGGCCGTCGCCACGTCGCCCTACGGCCCGTGGAGCGCTGCCTCCGAACCTTTCACAGAGAGCTTCACCGAAGGGCCGTCGACAGCCCGCGTGGGCGACTGGTGGTACATTTACTACGACTCCTACCGCCACCACATCTATGGTGCCCACCGCACACAGGACTTCATCCACTTCGAGGACCAGACCGGCCAGGTGCAGTTTCCCGTGGGCCATAAGCACGGCACCGTGTTCATGGCTCCCGAGGAGCTGGTGCAGGGACTCGTGGCCTACAACCGCGACGTGGTGCACTACAGCGGCACTACTATGGCCCGACCCGAGCGGCACGACGGAGGCCTGAAGCCCGTGGTTGGCGTGCATACAATACAGACCATGCGGGCCGTCCGTCCTGCCAATGGAAGCCTCTGGGCCGCCAACGGATGCGGCCTCTACAACCACCAGCCGTTCATTGCCTTCTGGCAGGGGCGCTACTACATGCACTTCCTCACCGACCCGCGCCACGAGCACGAGGCTCCAGGAAAGACCATGATGCAGACCTCCGACGACGGCTACCAGTGGACGCAGCCCACGGAGCTGTTTCCTGAATACCCCGTACCCGAGGGCTGGACCAAGGAGAGCCGCCCCGACCTGCCCCCCGCCCACAACCTGAAGGCCGTCATGCATCAGCGCGTGGGCTGGTATGTGGCCCGCCCCGACGGCAGTTCCGTAAGCCGTGGTTTGCCCACGGCCGGCATTCTCCTGGCCACCGGCAGCTACGGCATCTGCCTCACCATGCGCGACGACCCTAACGACGGCAACGGCATAGGGCGCGTGGTGCGGCGCGTCTTTCCCGACGGCACACTCGGCCCGGTCTTCTTCATCTACTACAACCACGGCTTCTCAGAGCGCAATACGGTTTTCCCATATTACAAGAAGAGCCGCGACCGCGACCTTATCCGCGCCGTCGATGCCATGCTGGCCGACCCCATCCAACGCATGCAGTGGGTGGAGGAGGCCGACCGCGGCGATGCCCTCATTCCCCTTGACAAGCCCTACAAGGCCTTCTGTGGCTACACCCTGCCCGACGGGCGCAAGGTGGGTCTGTGGAAGCATGCCGTTACCAGCCTCTCTGCCGATGGCGGCAACACCTGGCGGCAGGTCTTCGTTCAGGAAAGCAACCGCATTGGCTGCGACCGCGCTCCCGGCTTCGTCAACAGCAACGCGAAGATATGGGGGCAGCGCCTCTCCGACAGCACCTATGCCACTGTCTACAATCCGGCCGAGTACCGCTGGCCCTTGGCCATCAGCCTCTCTGCCGACGGCCTTGACTACACCACCCTCTCCCTCCTCAACGGCGAGGTAACGCCCCTGCGCCACGGCGGCCAGTACAAAAGCTACGGCCCGCAGTACGTGCGCGGCATCCAGGAAGGCAACGGCCTACCCTCGTCGTTCGTGCCCGGCACCCAGGAAAGCAACGGCCTACCTGCTTCGTTCGTACCCGGCACCCAGGAAGGCAACGGCCTCCCCGCTTCGTTCGTACCCGGCACCCAGGAAGGCAACGGCCTCCCCGCTTCGTTCGTACCCGGCACCCAGGAAAGTCTCCCCGCTTCTACTGCGTCTGGCGGTTTTGCCGCCAGAAATGCCACCCCCGGCGGCCACCTCTGGCTCACCTACTCCAACAACAAGGAGGACATCTGGGTGACCCGTGTCACCGTCCCCGTTCGCCTCAACGCCGCCACCCATGCCGGCGGCTCGTTCAGTATGTTCGCGACTTTGTCGCAACTCACCGACTGGAACATCTACTCCCCCCTGTGGGCACCGGTAGCCCTTGACGGCCAGTGGCTCACCCTTAGCGACAAAGACCCCTACGACTATGCCAAGGTGGAGCGCGTCATCCCAAACACCCGCGAGCTGGAGGTGGAGTTCGACCTGCAGGCCAGCCAGAGCGACTGCGGCGAGCTTGACATTGAGTTCGTTGATGACGAAGGCACCGTCTGCTCGCGCATCGTCGTTGACAGCACCGCCATGATGCGCGTCAAGGGCGGCGCCCGCTACGGCACCTTGCTGCGCCAGTACCAGCCCGCCACCTCCTACCACGTGAAGGCCCTGCTCTCCTGCTCCCTGCACAGAGCTGCCTTTACCGTCACTGCGCCCGACGGTTCTGCCGTCGGCAAGTGCACCCGCCAGTTCGACACCCCCGTGGAGAGCATCAGCCGCATCGTGTTCCGCACCGGCCCCCTCTTCAACGAGCCCAACATCAACACCCCCGCCGACCAGGACTTCGACCAGCCCCTGGCCGACGACAGCGTCCGTGTGGCCAGGTTTGCCCTGGCCAACGTCACCACCGCCCCCCAGCAGTGTGCGGCCTGGTTTCCCCAGCCCAACGTCACCACCGCCCCCCAGCAGTGTGCGGCCTGGTTTCCCCAGGCCGATTACGCCGCCACGTCTTCTACATGCTCCCCTCTCCTTGGGAATATGGCTGAGGCCCTCATTTCCCGCTATGCCGACCGCTTCAACAGCATGGAGGACGAGAACATAGTGACCACCATCCCCAATGCCCTGGCCTCAGAGTGGATGCGCGAGAACATCCCCCTCTTCGACTGCCCGGACGACGACATGCGCGAGCTGTACTACTACCGCTGGTGGACCCTGCGCAAGCACATCAAGCGCACACCAGTGGGCTACGGCATGACTGAGTTCCTCGTAGACCGCTCCTATGCCGACAA
The DNA here is from genome assembly GCA_017455495.1 of Prevotella sp. Taxonomy (GTDB): domain Bacteria; phylum Bacteroidota; class Bacteroidia; order Bacteroidales; family Bacteroidaceae; genus Prevotella. The sequence goes on along the minus strand of JAFTAR010000178.1, from coordinate 11,858 downwards.
GTACAACCTAATAGCCTGCGCCATAGGCCACCACGTGATGGAGAGCCGCTGGCTGCGCGACACCACCTACCTGCACCAGATTCTGCGCACCTGGTATTTCGGCAACGACGGACAGGCGATGACGAAGATGAACAAGTTCTCATCGTGGAACCCCTACGCCATCCTCCAGATGTACAGCGTTCAGGGCGACACAGCCTTCCTCTTCTCCCTTAAGCAGAGGCTGGAAGAGGAGTACGCACGCTGGGAGCGCACCAACCGCCTGCCCTCGGGCCTCTATTGGCAGGGCGACGTGCAGGACGGCATGGAAGAGAGCATCAGCGGCGGGCGCAGGAAGCAGTATGCGCGCCCCACCATAAACAGCTACATGTATGGCAACGCAATGGCGCTCGCCATCATCAACGACATGATGGGCGACAGCAACAAGGCGGCCCTCTACCGTCAGAAGGCCGACACGCTGCGCAACCTCATCACCACCCTGCTCTGGAACCCCGGCCACCAGTTCTTCGAGACCCGTCGCGGCGACACAAGCGACACCCTAGCTCAGGTTCGCGAGGCCATAGGCTACCTGCCGTGGTATGTAAACATGCCGTTAGACAGCAGCTACGACGCGGCTTGGCAGCAACTCCTTGACGAGCAGGGATTCTCGGCCCCCTACGGCCTCACCACCGCAGAGTGCCGCCACCCGCAGTTCCGCTCGCACGGCGTGGGCCGCTGCGAATGGGACGGCGCCATCTGGCCCTTCGCCACCAGCCAGACGCTCACGGCGCTGGCCAACTATATTAATAGCCTCACCCCCAACCCCCCTCCCAGAGAGAGGGGAGTGTATACCCCTTCCGCAGAAACATCAAATAGCAATGGTAACTGCTCCCCTCTCCTTGGGAGAAAGGCTACGGGTAGGCGCGTCAGCGGGAATGGGGCTGGGGGTGAGGCTTTCTTCCGCCAGATGCAGCTCTACACTGAGAGCCAGCACCACCGCGGCCGCCCCTACATCGGTGAATATCTTGACGAGACGACGGGCGCCTGGCTCATGGGCGACCGCGAGCGCTCGCGCTACTACAACCACTCCACCTTCTGCGACCTTGTCATCACCGGCATCTGCGGCCTGCGCCCACAGATAGACGGCAGCATCGTGGTCAACCCCCTCATCCCTGACGGCCAGTGGTCCTGGTTCTGCCTTGACGGCATCAGCTACCGAGGCCACACCATCACCATCGTCTGGGACCAGGACGGCCAGCACTACCACCAGGGCCGCGGCCTCACGCTGATGGTCGACGGCCAGCCCATAGCCAACCGCCAGGACCTCGGCATCCTCTCTACAACGAACTTAACGAATTAAATGAATCTGTCTATGAAACGGATACTGCTGATCTTCTCATCTATCATTTGCCAATTATCATTTAGCAGCGTAGCTGCGCAGACTTTCGACACACAGTACCGCCGCCCCGTGCACGATGTTATGGAGGAGGTGGCCCAGCGCTTCGGCGTGAGGCTGAAGTTCGATGCCAACGTGGACACCGTGGGGCGCACGCTGCCCTATGCCGACTTCCGCGTCAGGCCCTACTCCTTAGAGCAGACCCTTGACAACATCTGCCGCTACTTCGACTGGAACTGGTGGAAGCAGCACGAGACGCTCTACAAGATAAAACTCTACGAGTATCCCCGCCGCCACGAGGACGAAGGCCGCCAGATGCTCAACTACCTCTCTTCGCTCTACAGCGGCCAGGCACAGTGGGAAGAGCGCCGTGCCCTGCTCCGCCGTGAGGTGAGGGAGCGCCTGCAGATAGACCAGTTCCTTGACTCCTGCGTGAAGAATCCCACGGCCATCCTCTCTAAGGTGCGCCGCCACGACGGCTACACCACGCAGAACATCTGCATAGAGCTTACCCCCGGACAGCACGTCTTCGGCACCATCTATGCCTCGCTGAAAAAAGGCAAGAAACCGCTCATCGTCTGCCCCGACGGCCACTGGCCCTCCCGCTACCGCGACGACGAGCAGCAGCGCCTTGCCACGCTTGCCCGCATGGGCGCCATCTGCGTAGACTTCGACCTCTACGGCTATTCGCAGTCGGCAGCCGAGGTGGGCAACCATAACACCGCCCGTGCCCACGTATTCCAGGCTGCCTGCTCGCTTACCCTGCTTGACTGGATGCTTAAGAACCGCCGCGACATAGACACCACCCGCGTGGCAGCCAACGGAGGCAGCGGCGGCGGCACACACACCGTGCTCCTGGCTCTGCTCGACGACCGCATCACCGCCTCTGCGCCGGTAGTCCACGTGGCCAGCCACTTCGACGGCGGCTGCCCCTGCGAGAGCGGCATGCCCGTGCAGCTGGCTGGCGGCGGCACCTGCGAGGCAGAGCTGGCTGCCATCATCGCCCCGCGCCCCCTGCTCTTAGTGAGCGACGGAGGCGACTGGACCTCCACTAACCCCACGCTGGAGTATCCTTTTATTCAGCGCATCTTCGGTTTCTACAATGCCACCGGCAACGTGCGCAATGTTCACCTGCCCAACGAGCGCCACGACTTCGGACCCAACAAGCGGCAGGCCGTCTACGACTTCTTTGCCGACGTGTTCCAGCTTGACCGCTCCATGATCGACGAGAGCAAGGTAACAATAGAGCCTGCCGAAGTGATGCAGACACAATTACCATAACTAACTATAGAAAAGATGAAGCTTACCCCCTTCTGCCGCCTGGCCTTATCGTTTATCATTTGTCATTTATCATTTAGCCCTGTGGCCGCGCAGCCGCAGTATCGCCTGTGGTACGACCGGCCTGCCCAGACCTGGACCCAGGCCCTGCCCATTGGCAACGGCACCATGGGCGGCATGGTGTTCGGCACGCCTGCCGTGGAGCATATCCAGCTGAACGAGGAGACCATCTGGGCGGGAGGCCCCAACCAGGTGTGCAACCCCAGTGCGCGCGAGTTCCTGCCGCAGGTGCGCCAGCTCATCTTTGAGGGCCGCTATGCCGAGGCACAGGAGCTGGCCAATCAGAAGGTGATGCCCGTGGGCGCGGGCCAGAACATGGGCATGCCCTTCCAGCCCTTCGGCGACCTGTACATCGCCATGCCCGGTCATGCCAACTACATAGGCTACGAGCGGATGCTTGACTTGGACAATGCCAAGAGCGTGGTGCGCTATAACATTGGCGACGTGCAGTACGAGCGCGAGACCATTGCCCCCTTGGGCAGCAAGGCCATCGCCGTCCACCTCACTGCCTCACAGCCTGGCAAGCTCACCTTTACGGCCACCATGACCACACCCCACGAGAACCCCTTGACGGGCATCACAGAACTGCCGTCTGGCAGCGGCGAGAAAGCCGTGTTCCTGCATGGTGTAAGCTCAAAGCACGAGAACCTGAAAAGCCGCGTCCGCTTCATGGGCTTGCTGTCCGTGAAAACAGAGGGCGGACGCGTGGACTATGCCGACGGCCAGCTCAGCGTCACCGCTGCCAACGAGGCCACGCTCTATGTCGCCATTGGCACCAACGTGGTGAGCTACAACGATGTCAGCGGCGACGAGAAGGAGCAGGCCACCCAGCGCCTCCTCCAGGCCATGACCCAGGACTACCAGCAGCTGAAAGCCACCCACGAACACCGCTACCACGAGCTATACGACCGCGTGCGCATAGACCTGGGCCCAAACCCCTATCCCAGCCTCTCCACTGCCGCCCGCATCGCCCGCTTCGGCAACGCTGCGTCCTCCTCATCCCCCTCGCCTGCGTCCTCTCCGTCCCCCTCGCCTGCGTCCTCCTCATCCCCCTCGCCTGCGTCCTCCTCATCCCCCTCGCCTGCGTCCTCTCCGTCCCCCTCGCCTGCGTCCTCTCCGTCCCCCTCGCCTGCGTCCTCTCCGTCCCTCTCGCCTGCGTCCTCTCCGTCCCTCTCGCCTGCTACTGCGGTCGGCGGTTTTGCCGCCGACAACCACCTCGTCGCCACCTACTTCCAGTTCGGCCGCTACCTGCTCATCTGCTCCTCTCAGCCCGATAACATCAACCCCGCCAACCTGCAGGGCATCTGGAACGACAAGCTCTTCCCCTCCTGGGACTCCAAGTACACCACGAACATAAACCTTGAGATGAACTACTGGCCGTCGGAGGTGTGCAACCTCACCGAGCTCAACGGCCCCCTGTTCCGCCTCATAAACGAGATAAGCACCACTGGCCGCCAGACCGCCCGCGACATGTATGGCGCGAGCGGCTGGGTGCTCCACCACAACACCGACCAGTGGCGTATCACCGGCCCCGTGGACCGCTCGCCAAGCGGCCTCTGGCCCACCGGCAGCGGCTGGATAGTGCGCCACCTGTGGGAGCACTACCTCTTCACCGGCGACCGCGACTTCCTGCGCCAGGCGTTCCCCATCATGGCCGAGGCGGCACGCTTCTACACCCAGACGCTGGTGCAGCACCCCACCCGCCCCTGGCTCGTCATCTGTCCGGGAGAGTCGCCTGAGCATGGAGGCAAGGGCCACGCCTCACCGCTTGACGCCGGCGTCACCATGGACAACCAGATTCTCTTTGAGCTGTACAATGAAGTCCTTGCCGCCGCCGAAATTCTACAGGAAGGGGACGGGGAGGGGTCTCTCCTTGACACTCTCCGCTCCCAGCTCACCCTGCTGCCCCCCATGCAGATTGGCCGCTGGGGCCAGCTGCAGGAGTGGCTTGACGACCTTGACGACCCGCAGGACAACCACCGCCACTTCTCCCACCTCTACGGCCTGTACCCCTCAAGCCAAATCTCGCCCTACCGCACCCCGCAGCTCTTTGATGCCGCCCGCACCTCTCTCATAGCCCGTGGTGACGTGAGCACCGGCTGGAGCATGGGGTGGAAAGTGTGTGCCTGGGCACGCTTCCTTGACGGCGAGCATGCCTACAAACTCATCAAGGACCAGCTCATGCTTACGCCCGACACCTTCCTGCTCTTTGGCACGCAGAAGCAGAGCGGAGGCACCTACCCAAACATGTTCGATGCCCATCCGCCGTTCCAGATTGACGGCAACTTCGGCTGCACGGCCGGCATTGCCGAGATGCTGCTACAGAGCCACGACGGCTTCATCTTCCTGCTGCCGGCCCTGCCCTCGGCATGGGGCGAAGGCAGCATCACCGGCCTAAAGGCCCGTGGCGGTTTCGAAATAGACCTCAGCTGGCGTAACGGCAAACTCTTGCGGGCCGTGGTGCGCTCTGCCAACGGCGGCGTGTGCCGTCTGCGCTCCTACACGCCCCTGCACGGCAAGGGCCTGCGCACGGCAAGAGGCGAGAATCCTAACCAAGCCTTCCTGCTGCCCCAGACGCCTGCCCCCATCGTCAGCCCCGAGGCGCAGCTAAACCCCACCGGCATCAGGCGCACTTACCTCTACGACCTTGACACTCAGCCGGGCAGAGAGTACATAATACAATAAATTACGCCGCGCAACAGGTATAAAAACCCCGTTGCGCGGCGTATTGTTTGAACCTCTCGCAGCCTACTCGTGGACGTAGAGCTGCCAGCCAAGGTATGTGTCAAGGGCCTCACGCACAATGTCAACGACATCGGTGCGGCACATGGCCACGTGGTGCTCGAAGCCGTTCTTGCAGATGTACTTCATCAGTGCCTGCAGGTTGTCAACCTTCGTCACGGCTATGCAGCCATCCATGCCGTATGGGTCGTTGGTAATCTCGCCCTTGCCGAGATAGGCCTTGATGCAGCCCTTCGGGTCGTCGGTAGAGATGCGGAAGAAGGTGAAGGGGCCTTCGCTCACCTTGGCATAGACAGCACCGAAGGTGTTCACCTTGCCCAGTGTGCGGCCGAGCACGCCGAGCGGGCCAAGCTTCAGGTCGCTGTTGCCCACGAACTGGCGCGGGAAGTTGCCGCAGTGTGTGCACACGCACTTGTTGCGGTCCTCTGCGAAGTTGTTGTTCCAGTCAAGCAGGGCGGGAGCGTTCTCCGAAGCCAGGGCGAGGGCATACATGGAGACGGCTCCGGCCAGGTCGGTCTCGCAGGCGGCTGGTATAAGTTTGTCTGACAACATTGACATGGTGATACACGGAGCACAGCCGTAGTTCTGCTCCAGCGAGTCCCAGCACTGTATGGCCACGGCCTGCACGTCGTTCTGCTCAATCCACTGCTCCACGGCAACGCCGAACTTTGCCTGCAGCGTAAGCTTCTCGCGGTAGGCCTCCGGCACCTTGGCGTAGTTGTGGATGCGGCTGCACATCTCGGCAAGCTTTGGGTCGTCATCGCTTACCTTTTGTGCGGCAAAGAGAATCTCGCTCAGGTCGGCAGGCACCACGGTGATGCCCGAGCGCTGCAGCAGCTTCTCGCTGGCGCGGCAGGTGTTGAAGCCCAAGGGGCGGGTGCCAATCTGGCCCAAGCGGCAGTGGCGCAGCCCGTTAACCACGCGGCAGACGGCGGCGAAGCGCTTCAGGTCCTCAGCCAGCAGCGGGCTATATATAGAATATGTGTGGAGCGTGGTGTCGGTGAAGGGTATGCCATACTGGTAGAGATTGTTGCACACCGAAATTTTTCCGCAGAAAGCGTCGCGGCGGCTGTCCAGGTCCACCTTGTCGTTCTCGTCGTCGCAGGCCTGCACCATCACGGGCACTCCGAGGTTGGCATCGCTGATGGCGTTGATGATGCCTATCTCGAAACCGAAGTTTGGCAGCGACACCACGATGCCGTCAATCTCGTCGCGGTGCTCGCGGAACTGCTTGCTCACCTTCAGGCCGTCCTCGCGGGTCTCTATGCTCGACGAGCCGGTGGGTGTGGCATCTTCTGGCAGGATGATGTACTCGTAGCCCAGGTCGTCCATAGTCTTAAGCAACTGCTTGCGCACGTCGCGGGCCAGTTCGGAGTTAAAGTAGGCGCGAGTTCCTATTATCACGCCGAAACATGTCTTTCCGTTCTTCATAATTAATAAGTTGTTTATAGGTAATAGTTCGTCTCTGCCTGCAAAAGTAGCGAAATATTTTCATTCAGAAAAGTTTTTTCGCAAAAAAGAGAGAAAATATTTGGCGGTTTCGTATTTTATCCTTACCTTTGCACCCGCATTTTACATGATGGTGCCCGTAGTTCAGTTGGTTAGAGCGTCAGATTGTGGTTCTGAATGTCGACGGTTCGAGTCCGTCCGGGCACCCAAAGGAGACATCGCTGAAAGCAATGTCTTTTTTTGTTTTTTTTCGACTAAATGACTAAACTATATTAACAATGAAGAAACAGATTGGTCTTTTCTCTCTGCTGCTGGCCGGAGCGCTGGCATGCGGAGCCTGTAGCAACACCAATGCTCAGACAAACCAAAACGAAAACGACAGTATGGCAACAACACCAACGGTATTCCTGACCAAGGAGATTTCTCCTGAGGCATTAGTAAGAATCTATAAGGCTCTTGGCGTTCCAGCCAAGGGGCGTGTGGCAGTAAAGGTGAGCACCGGCGAGGGCAGCAACCCCAACTTCCTGAAGCCAGAGCTTATAAAGGACCTGGTATACGAGGTGGACGGCACTATTGTGGAGTGCAACACAGCCTATGGCAACGCTCCCCAGGATGCACAGGACGAGCGCAACACGTCGGCCAACCACTGGCGGGTAATTGAGCGCCACGGATTCCTGAACTACTTCCCCGTGGACATCATGGACGAATACGACGAGATACGCATCCCCGTGAAGGACACCACAAACATTAAGTACGACATAGTGGGCGGACACCTGGCTAACTACGACTTCCTTATAGCCCTGAACCACTTCAAGGGCCACCCAATGGGAGGCTACGGCGGTGCGCTGAAGAACCTCTCAATAGGCTGCGCAAGCCAGAACGGTAAGGCCTACATCCACTCTGCCGGCAAGATGACCAAGCTTGACATGGGCCGCCTGTGGACACCAGAGTTTGTGGGCAACCAGGACGGGTTCCTGGAGTCTATGGCCGCTGCTGCCCAGGCCGTGGTGAACTACTTCCAGAAGCAGGAGGGCATCATCTATATCTCGGTGATGAACAACATGTCGATTGACTGCGACTGCGTGGACCACCCCGAACCTGTTAAGCTTGAAGACTACGGCATCCTGGCCTCCACCGACCCCGTGGCCCTTGACCAGGCCTGCGTGGACATCATAAACCATCAGCAGGTAACTGCCACCAACGACCCCACCGACCTGCTAAGCCGCATCAACCAGCAGCACGGCACCCACACCATTGACTGGGCAGAGCACATAGGTCTTGGCTCCAAGCAATACACTCTGGTAAACATTGACGAGCAGTAAAATGAATCATAAACTCTTCATTGCAGCGGCTTTCGTGCTCATGGGCGCGGAAGCCGTTGCACAGACAGACTCCTTGTCACTGCCCGACGTGGTGGTGACGGGAACACGTACTGCCGAGGATGTGCGCCACCTTCCATATACCATTAACGTCATCAACCGCGACGTGCTTACGGAGCAGCACCAGACAAGTATTCTGCCCACGGTGATGCAGCAGGTGCCGGGCTTCTTTGTCACCTCGCGCTCCATGATGGGCTACGGTGTCTCTACAGGAGCTGCCGGTGGCATCAACATGCGCGGCATAGCGGGCGGCGCAGGCCAGATGCTGGTACTCATCGACGGGCATCCGCAGTATAACGGCGTGTATGGCCACCCAATCTCAGACAGCTATCAGACGCTGATGGCCGAGCGCGTGGAAGTGCTTCGCGGGCCGGCCTCCGTGCTCTATGGTTCGAATGCCATGGGCGGTGTAATGAACATAGTGACCCGCCGCCCTGATGGTCACGATAATATAGCGACACACGTGACAGTGGGTGCTGGAAGCTATGGAACTTTTCAGGCAGAGGCCTCAAACCAGGTGCGCAAAGGCCGCTTCAGCAGCACCGTTGCCGCGCAGTACAGCCGCACTGACAACCACCGCCCCCACACTGGCTTTGAGCAGTATGGCGGCTATGTCAAGCTCGGCTACGACCTGAGCGACCACTGGAATGTCTTTGCCGACCTTGACCTGACCCATTGGAACGCCTCCAACCCGGGCACCGTGACCCAGCCCAAGCTGGAGAACGACCAGTGGATTACGCGCGGCGCAGCCAGCCTGACCATTGAGAACCACTACGACTGCATCAGCGGCGCGCTGAGCATCTATGACAACTTCGGGCGGCACAAAATCAACGACGGCTACAATCAGGACGGCGGCACACCGCAGACCGATCAGTTCCGCTCAAAGGATGCTGTGGCAGGCGTGTCGTGGTATCAGAGTGCAAAGCTGTTTGAGGGCAACCGCCTTACCGTGGGCCTTGACTATCAGCACATCTACGGCCGTGCCTGGTACACCGACCGCCAAACGGGTGAGCGGGTAACCACTCCGCGGCGACTTATGCAGAGTGCCCATTGCCATGAGAACGAAGTGGCAGGCTATGTTGACTTCCGTCAGGACCTGAGCGACAGGCTGACCATTGATGCCGGTCTGCGCTATGACCACCACTCCACAGCAGGTGGCGAATGGGTGCCTCAGGCAGGTGTTGTCTACCGCCCCATTGCGACTGGTGCGCTGAAGGCATCCGTAGGCAAGGGCTTCCGCAACCCCAACACCCGCGAGATGTATATGTACGGCACTGCCAACCACGACTCCCTGCAGGCCGAGCGCCTGTGGAACTACGAGCTGTCATGGCGGCAGCAGCTTGGCCACTTCACTTATGGTGCCAACCTGTATTACATAAAAGGCGACAACCTGATACAGACTGTAGCCGGGCACAACATCAACACGGGCGAGATTGAGAACTACGGCCTTGAGCTGGAGGCTCAGTATCGCATCAACAGCCACTGGGCAATAAGCGCTAATCGTTCAATCCTCCACATGGACAATCCTGTTGTCGGCGCTCCTGAATATAAGGACTATCTTGGCGTAAGCTACAACGATTCCAGATGGGCCGTCGTGGCTGGCATTCAGTATGTAGGAGGCCTCTACACTGCTGTCGGTGACGGCGAGCAGAAGGAGGACGTGTGCCTGCTCAACGCCACCGTGAGCTATGCTCTCTGCCAAAATGTCGGTCTGTGGCTGCGAGGCGAGAACCTGCTTGCCCAGAGCTACGAGATAAACCTGGGCTACCCCATGCCGCGCGCAACGTTCATGGGAGGTCTAAACATTACGTTTTAGCCAAGAACGGCCGTTTGAATAGTTTTGAACGCAAAAACACTGATAAAACTATGAATTTTGGATTCGCTTCAACTCGTCAACATCCAGCCCCAAGTTAGTGGCAATCTCCTCAATAGACATACCTGCTTTCAAGAAAAGCTGGACTGAGGATTGCAGAATAGCACGTTGAGCTTTAAGTTGTTCGTCCTTCTCAGCTAACTGGCCGTCCTTCTCAGCCAACTGGCCGTCCTTCTCAGCAAGTTGGACTATTTTCTCGGCAAGCTGGACGTTCTTTTCAGCCAATTCTTTGTCTTTTATCATAATTTCTGTATCACGTCTTTCTATGACAGAGAAATACTCATCCTCCACATCCATACGATGCCGCATTTCCGCATCGGCAGCCGCCTTGGTCAGCCTATGAAGTATGTGCTGCATATCGCGGTCATCTGAATAGACTTGTTCGTCCAATCGCAACACTTGCTCATCGTTTTGATCTTTATGCGTTTGGTCAAAAATGCTCAGAACCATGTCAAGATGGTTGTTTATCTGACCATGGAGCCGTGGTATCTGCACAATGATGCTGTCATGGGTAAGACTGTCAACGAAAGAGTTGGGAAGGCCCTGCATAACGGGCTTCTCGTTATAATCGTATGCCTGATGATTCACATATATTACCGGCTCTTCAATGTCGCCCACTTTATGTCCTAATATATAAACCGCTATCATTGGTATGGCGGAGTCGCCCTTCATGTTTTTGGGACTACGGTACTGCACCCCCAGGTACTGTCGGAAACGCAGTGTCTCCGTCTCAAGCCAGGTCTTCTGAAGTTCAACCAAGATCAGTTGTTTCTCACCATTACTTTTCTTAATAGTAGCACCGAAATCAATGCGGAATACTGAAAGCGAGTCGCGTTGATCATTACTATATTCGTGAGGGCGCATCACCACAGATACAACATCTTTCTTTAGCAATGCAGACAAGATGGTGCGCGCTATGCGTTCATCCTCCATCAGGTATTTGAACACTATGTCATAAATAGGATTGGCTACTACCATAGGGATTCTGTATTTTAGTTCAACGCCACAAAATTACAAAATTTTGTAGTATTAAGCAAAAAAGCAACATCTTTTTTCGTCTATTCAAATAATCTTTTGTATTTCTGCGATTAAGTTTCCCAATATAGCACAGCGCAAGAGAGAGAAAGACATAACAATCAGCACCCTCATGGCACAGACCTGTGCCATGAGGGAGCTTTATTGTTTTCCCTATATCAACGAGCAAGGATGCTCGCCAAGGTTGTTCCGACTTAGAGTTTCGGACCTGCTGCAACGAGCAAGGTGTGCTCGTTGAGGCTGTCAAAACTTACATTGAGGCTGTCACTTACAGTTTGGGACCTGCCTCTACCAGAGCCTTGCCGGCCTCATTGCCCTCGTACTTCTTGAAGTTCTTGATGAAGCGGCCGGCGAGGTCCTTGGCCTTCTCTTCCCACTCGTCGCGGTTCTGGTAGGTGTCGCGAGGATCAAGAATGCCCCATGCCACGCCGTTGAGCTGTGTGGGCACCTCGAAATCGAAGTAAGGAATCTTCTTGGTGGGAGCGTTCAGAATGTCACCGCCCAGGATGGCGTCAATGATGCCACGGGTGTCCTTGATGCTGATACGCTTGCCAGTGCCGTTCCAACCGGTGTTCACCAGGTAAGCCTTGGCACCGCTCTTCTCCATCTTCTTCACCAGCGCCTCGGCATACTTTGTGGGATGCAGCTCAAGGAAGGCCTGGCCGAAGCA
>JAFTAR010000177.1 GCA_017455495.1 Prevotella sp. | reverse complement strand
GCCGTAAATCTTGAACAGCAGTCCCTTGCCCTCCATTACAGGTTTGCCGCTCATAGCACCTATGTCGCCAAGACCAAGCACAGCCGTGCCGTTTGAGATTACTGCCACGAGGTTGCCCTTGTCGGTGTAGCGGTAGGCATCGTCGGGGTTCTGCTGAATCTCAAGGCAGGGATAGGCCACGCCGGGCGAATAGGCCAGCGACAGGTCGGTCTGGGTGCGATAAGCCTTGGTGGGCTTTACTTCAATCTTTCCGGGGCGGCCGCTCTCATGATACTCTAAGGCGGCCTCTTTTGTTATCTTTACCATAAATAAATAAAATGTGTCAGGAAAAGTTGCTTTTGTGTGGTGATCAGATTCTCTTCAGTACGAGCAGCAGGTGGTCCCACACCATCTGTACGGTGGGTATGAGGAGTCGCTCGTCGGGGGTGTGGACATCGCGCAGGGTAGGTCCGAAGCTCACCATGTCGAGCTGCGGATAGCGCTCGCTGAAGAGGCCGCACTCCAGTCCGGCGTGGATGCCGCGCACTATGGGCTCCTTGCCAAACAGCTCCTTGTAGGTCTGGACAACGGTGTCGCGCAGGTGGCTCTCCGGCCTCATCTTCCATGCGGGGTAGCCGTCGCTGCTGTGGGCCTCGGCACCGGCCAGCTGGAAGGTGGCAACGATGGTGGCGCACATATTGTCAAGGTTCGACATCACGTTTGAACGCTGCGAGGAGAGAACGGTAATCTCGGTCTCAGAGGAGTGTATGGCTGCAATGTTCGACGAGGTCTCCACCATACCGTTCAGCTCCGGGTCCTGGCAGATGGCATAGATGCCGTTGTCCACGGCTTGCAGCGCCCACACGAAGTTGCGGGCCACGGCAGCTTCGATGACCGTCTCGGCATCGGTGCTCTCCATGCTCCACTGCATCTGGGTGTCGGTGACGTGGAACTCCTCCTCCACCTGTGCGGCAAAGATGTTCCAGTCGGCCTTGACGTTCTCCTTGACCTCGGCAGGAACGGCTATTACAAACTGCCCGTCGCGGGGTATGGCGTTGTGGAGCTTTCCGCTGTGGAACTGTGCCAGGCGCACGCCCTCGTAGCGGTTCATGGTCTGGAAGAGGAAGCGTCCCAGCAGCTTAATGGCGTTGGCGCGCTTCTTGTTGATGTCGTCGCCAGAGTGGCCGCCGGTGAGGCCCTTCAGCTGTGCCTTCAGGAAGAAGCTACCGGCCGGAGCCTCCTCGCGCTGGAAGGTGAAACGGGCCGTGGTGTTGCGGCCTCCGGCACAGCTTACGAATATCTCGCCCTCGTCCTCGCTGTCAAGATTTATGAGATACTGGCCGGTCATGAAGTCGGCCTTCATGCCCTCGGCACCGCTCAGGCCTGTCTCCTCGTCGCGGGTGAATACGCACTCTAATGGGCCGTGCTCAATGTCGTCGGCCTCAAGAATGGCCAGCTCTATGGCGCAGCCAATGCCGTCGTCGGCTCCCAGCGTCGTACCCTTGGCCCTTAGCCATTCGCCGTCCACGTAGGTCTGTATGGCGTCGCGGTCGAAGTCGAAGTCAACATCTACAAGTTTGTCGCACACCATGTCCATGTGGCTCTGCAGGATCACCGTCTTGCGGTCCTCGTAGCCCGCAGTGGCAGGCTTGCGGATAATTACGTTGCCGGTCTCGTCGACATTTGTGTCCAGCCCGTGGCTCTTGCCCCACTGGGTCAGATACTCAATCATCTTCTCCTCGCGTTTTGAGGGGCGGGGAATACTGTTAATCTTTGCAAACTGCTCAAAGACAGAGGCGGGTTTTAGCTCGTTTTTATTCATTTTTAATGTTTTATATTTAGTGGTTACGATTTTAATGCTTACCTTTGCAGCCGAATTTTGGGCAAAGGTAGTAAAAATGATTAAGATAATCGTCATTTGCACGTTAATAATTGCTACGGCAATGCTATTTTTGTGCATAAAAGTGGTTATGAGGCGGGACGGAAGCTTTGCCTCGCAACATATCCACGACTCCGAAGCCATGCGCCAGCGGGGCATCCACTGCGTGCTGGACCAAGACCGGGAGCAGCGCACAAGGAGCCGGATAGCAGTGCAAGAGCGGCCTTCGGCCTAAATGAGAAAATGAAAAATGATAAATAAAAAAATATACAAAAGAACAATGAAGAAGAACATTTTCCGTATGCTTTCCCTGATGGCCGTAGGACTTCTGATGGCCTCGTGTAACAACTCAGCTCCCAAGATGGACGACTCGCCCGCCACTGCCGACGGCGAGAGCCAGGGCCTGCGCATAGCCTTCGTAGAACTTGACTCGCTGACCGAGCACTACGAGTATGCCAAGGTGATGAGAGACTCCTTGGAGAAGATGAGCGCCAACGCCAACCAGGTGCTGAGCAACAAGGAGAGGGAGCTGCAGCGCTCGGAGAACAGCATACGCACTCGTCTGCAGAACAACGGCTTCACCAGCGAGCAGCAGTATAACGCCGCCGTGGCAGCCCTGGAGCAGGAGCGCAACAACGGCGTGGCCCTGGCTGCCAGGCTGAACAACGAGCTGGAGCAGAAGCGCGCCGAGTTCATGCAGGCCCTGCAGGACAGCCTGGACACATTCCTCGCTGAGTACAACCAGGACAAGAAGTACGACATCATACTGAACAAGGCCACCGTGCTGATGAGCGACCAGAAGTATGACATCACTCAGGACGTTATCAACGGCCTGAACGAGCGATACAACAAGTGAGTTGAGAATTGAGAGTTGAGAGTTGAGAATTGGAAGTTGAGTTTTAAGGGTTGAGATGACGCTGATTATCGTCCTGATGCTGTTGCTGAGCTACCTGCTCATTGCCACTGGCCACCTCACGGGGGTCAACAAGGCAGCCATTGCCATGTTCCTTGGCACCATTGGCTGGGTGGTATATGTGATTTGGGGCAACGACTTCGTCATGGGCCAGCATGCCTCCGAGTATGCAGAGTTCCTGGCTGGAGAGCAGTCAACGAGCAAGACGGTGAAGTACTTCATATACGACGACATCTTCCTGCGCCATGTTGGGCGTGCGGCAGCCATTGTGATGTTCCTGCTGGCCACGATGACCACCATAGAGATACTGAACAACAACGGCTGCTTCGACTTCATCAGCGAGTGGATTCGCACACGCAACTCCAAGCGCCTGCTGTGGACCATCACCCTGGCCACGTTCATACTCTCGGCCACCCTTGACAACCTTACCACCACCACGCTGATGCTTGTCATAATGCACGGCATAGTGCGCAACAGGCGGCAGCGCATGCTCATAGGCTCGGCCATAGTGCTGGCGGCATGCTGCGGCGGCTGCTTCACGGTGATAGGCGACTGTACGGGGCTCTTGCTCTGGGGCGACGAGGCCATCACCGCCACCCGCTTCTCGGCCTACCTGGCCCTGCCGGCCCTGGTGGCATGGATTGTGCCCACAATATTTATTAACCGTATGCTGCCAAGCCGCTTAGATATAGAGTGGCAGGTGGCTCCCTACCGTGGCGACGATACCCGCCTGAACCGCTGGCAGAGGCTGTTGATGCTGATAGTGGGCATTGGCGGACTGTGGTTCGTGCCTACTTTCCTCAGCCTCACCCGCCTGTCGCCATTCCTCGGGGCACTGTGCGTGCTGAGTGTGCTATGGGTGGTGAACGAGGCTTTCAACCGCAAGCTGATGAACGCCGACCAGATGTCGCAGCGCCGCTTCCCGCGAGTGCTGCAATACGGTGCCATACAGCAGATGCTCTTCGTAATGGGCATAATGCTGGGCATAGGCGTTGTGGCTGAGACGGGAGTGCTGCACAGCATAGCGGAGTGGGTGGACACATACATCGGCAACATCTGGATAGTGGGCATACTGTCTGGCTTGCTGAGCAGCATCGTTGACTCGTTCACAATAGCAGTGAGCAACATTTCCCTGTACGACATAACAACGGCAGGCGACTACGCCCAGAACGGTGCCTACTGGCTGGTCGTGGCCTTCTCCACCAGCGTTGGAGGGTGCCTGCTCAGCGTGGGCAGCGCCTGCGGCATAGCCCTAATGCAGATGGAGCACATACGCCTGTCCTGGTACGTGAAGAGCATTGCGCCAAAGGTGCTGTGCGGCTGGCTTCTGGGCATTGCCGTGCTCTATGCAGAGTGCGCGCTGCTCTCGTAAGCAAGCCTCAAGGCACAGCATTGTACTGACAACTATAAAAACTATTAGACAATGAAGGTCATGAAGTTTGGCGGAACCAGCGTAGGTTCCGTTGAGAGCATATTAAGCCTGAAGCGCATAGTGGAGGGCGAGACAGAACCCGTCATAGTGGTGGTGAGCGCCCTGGGGGGCATCACCGACCGGCTGATAGCCACCTCCGAGATGGCGCTCCGCGGCGACGAGCAGTGGCGCACGGAGTTTGAGGCCATGAAGCAGCGCCACCACGACATGGTGAACAGCGTTATTGATGATGAGGAAAGGCGCAAGAACCTCCTCACCACCCTTGACGACATGTTCGAGCAGTTGCGCTCCATATATTATGGCGTGTTCCTCATTCACGACCTCAGCCCCAAGACGCAGGCTGCAATAGTGAGCTACGGCGAGCGCCTCAGCTCGCACATCGTGGCCAACCTTATAAAGGGAGGAGTGCGCAGGAACAGCCGCGACTTCATAAAGACCGTTCGCAAGCAGGGCAAGCATGTGCTTGATGCAGAGCTTACCACAAAGCTGGTGAAGGAGGCTTTTAATAGTTTAGAGTGTAGAGTAGAGAGCTTAGAGTCTGCTACCGCAGCGAAAGCCATTCCTGTGGTTCCAGGCTTCATAAGTCGCGACCGCGACACCGGCGAGACCACGAACTTGGGGCGCGGAGGCAGCGACTATACCGCTGCCATCATTGCGGCTGCCATAGATGCCGACGTGCTGGAGATTTGGACCGACGTGGACGGCTTCATGACCGCCGACCCAAGGGTGATAAAGACTGCCTACACCATAAACGAGCTGAGCTACGTGGAGGCCATGGAGCTGTGCAACTTCGGTGCAAAGGTGGTGTATCCCCCCACTATCTACCCCGTCTGCGTGAAGAACATACCTATAAAGGTAAAGAACACCTTCAACCCCAGCCATCCCGGCACCCTCATCAAGCAGAAGATAGAGAACGACCACCGCATGATCAAGGGCATAAGCAGCATCAAGGGCACCACCCTGATTACTGTGACCGGCCTCAGCATGGTGGGCGTGATAGGCGTCAACCGCCGCATCTTCTCCACCCTGGCCGAGAACGGCATCTCGGTGTTCATGGTGAGCCAGGCCTCGTCGGAGAACAGCACTTCAATAGGCGTGCGCGACGAGGATGCCCAGCAGGCCGTGGAAGTGCTCAACGTGGAGTTTGCCAAGGAGATAGTGACTGGAGCCATGTTCCCCATGCATGCCGAGAGCGGACTTGCCACCATCGCCATCGTGGGCGAGAACATGAAGCACACGCCGGGCATTGCCGGCAAACTGTTCGGCACACTGGGCCGCAGCGGCATCAGCGTCATAGCATGTGCACAGGGAGCCTCGGAGACCAACATCTCGTTTGTGGTTGATGCAAACTACTTGCGCAAGGCTCTGAACGTGCTCCACGACTCCTTCTTCCTCTCTGAATACAAGGTGCTCAACCTCTTCGTTTGCGGAGTGGGAACCGTGGGAGGCAACCTGCTGGAGCAGATAAACTCACAATACAAGAAGCTGAAGGAGACCCGCCAGCTGAAGCTTAAGGTGGTGGGCATAGCATCGTCGAAGAAGGCCATCTTCAACCGCGACGGCATAGACCTGCGCACATACAAGGAGAAACTGGAGCAGGCCCCCGCCAGCAACATACACAGGCTCAAGGAGGAGATTATCGGCATGAACATCTTCAACTCTGTGTTCGTGGACTGCACGGCATCGGCCGACGTGGCAGCCCTCTACCAGGACTTCCTCGACCACAACATCAGCGTTGTTACAGCCAACAAGATAGCTGCCTCAGGCCCATACGCAGAGTACAGCAGCCTGAAGAGGACGGCACTGAAGAAAGGCATCAAGTTCCTCTTTGAGACCAACGTGGGAGCAGGACTGCCCATCATAGGCACCATAGGCGACCTCCTGGCATCGGGCGACAAGATACTCCGCATAGAGGCCGTGCTCTCCGGCACGCTGAACTTCATCTTCAACACCATTTCCGAGGACATTCCCTTCAGCCAGACAGTGCGCCTGGCCAAGGAGAAAGGCTACAGCGAGCCAGACCCGAGGATAGACCTCTGCGGCAAGGACGTGATACGCAAGTTAGTAATCCTTGCCCGCGAAGCCGGCTACCAGGTGGAGCAGGAGGACGTGGAGAAGCACCACTTCATGCCCGACAGCTTCTTCCAAGGCTCTATTGACGACTTCTGGCACGCCCTGCCCACGCTTGATGCCGACTTCGAGGCACGCCGCAAGGTGCTTGACAGCGAGGGAAAGCGCTGGCGCTTCGTGGCAAAGATGGAAGGCGGACGCACGTCAGTGTCGCTTGAGGCCGTCGACCAGCGTCATCCCTTCTACGGCCTTGAAGGCTCTAACAACATAGTACTGCTCACCACAGAGCGCTACCGTGAATACCCAATGCTGATACAAGGATACGGTGCCGGAGCCGGTGTCACCGCTGCCGGTGTCTTTGCCAACATCATGTCAATAGCCAACATTTGAAAAAGCTCAGGCGTGTCATCAACTGGACCATCTGGAGCCTCCTGGGATTGTACCTTCTGCTGATGGTTCTCATCCATCTACCTGCCGTACAGCGATGGATGGGAACCATTGTGGCAAACATTGCTGCCACGCAACTGGGGACAAAGGTCTCAGTGGGAAATGTTGAGCTGGGGTTCCTGAACCGTATTATTATAGATAATGTAGTAATTGAGGACCAACAGCAGAAGCCCATGCTAAGGGTGGGGCGCCTGGCGGCAAAGGTGGACCTCCTGCCCCTGCTTGACGGCAAGGTAAGCATATCCTCCGCCCAGCTCTTTGGAGTGAATGCCATGCTGTACAGGGACAGCACCAACGCAGAGCCAAACTACCAGTTTGTCATTGACGCCCTTTCTTCCGACAACGACAACGGCCCCTCTGCCCTTGATCTCCACATAGGCTCATTGATAGTGAGGCGCCTGAACCTCACCTACGACCAGATAGATGCTCCCCAGACCCCCGGCCGCCTGAACATGCAGCACCTGAACGTGGCCGATGTCAGTGCACACGTACTCCTGCGCTGCCTCACACCCGACTCGCTCAACCTAAACCTCAAGCGAATCACACTCAGAGAACAGTCGGGCATAGACATAAAGCGCCTGTCACTGAGGGCTGAAGCCAACCGCCAGCGGGCCACCATAGCAGGCCTGCAGCTACAGATGCCCCAATCCGACATCGTATTCGACACCCTCAAGGCTGCCTATTCCTTTGACAGCATTGCCCGGACCCTTGCCTATCAGGCCACGCTCAACCCAAGCACAATAGCCTTGGCCGACCTGCAGCCAGTACTGCCCACGCAAGTGCCGGCCACCCACACCCTGTCACTAAGTGCCAGCATGGAGGGCACCACCGACAGCCTCGGCTGCAAGGCGCTTTCACTTGCCACCACCGACGAGCAGCTGCTGCTTGACGCTAATGGCTATTTAGGCAGGAGCGGATGGAGGCTGGCCGTGGAGAGACTCTTTGCCGACGAAGACCTGTTGGCCGAGTTGCACGAGCATGGCATAGGCATTCCCGAAATAGCTACGAAGGTGGGCAGCATAAGCCTGCACGGAAACGCAGAGCGGACAAACACGGACGATAACACTACGGCCTACGCAAACATCGCCACCGGCATAGGCAGCCTAAGCATGAACGCCACCTTGGACGGCGACACGAAGCTGTGGCATGCCAATGTAGAGACCGACAGCATAGACCTGTGCAGGCTGACAGGCAACAGCAACCTGGGAATGGCCGCAGCCCGCCTTGAACTGAGCGGAAGAGAGCAGAACATCAGCGCTAAAGGTTTGCTGCCATTCGTAGTGGTAAAAGGCTATAGCTATCATGACGTAACCATTGACGCCCTGTACAACCCGCAGCACATTGAGGGAAAACTTGACATCAGCGACCCCAACCTCACCGCCAATGTGGAAGGCTATTACAGCTCAGTTTCGGCAACTCCCCACATACGCCTCACGGGAAACATCAACAACATTGCCCCGAAGGCGCTGAACCTTACCGACTACTGGGGCAACTCCTCGTTTGCGGCCATTATTGATGCCGACTTCACCGCCTCCTCCATAGCCGATGCCAATGGGACAATAGACCTTGACGACTTCGTAATGGCCGATGGCGACTCCATCCGCTTCAGCCTCGACAACCTGCACCTGCGCTCAGGGTACGACGAAGACCGCCACTTCCTCCGCATGACGAGCGACTTCGGAGAGGCACGCCTCAGCGGGCAGTTCGACCTGGTCACCCTGCCTTACAGCTTTGCTGCCCTCCTTGAGTCAGCCGGGCTGAAAACCACAGGCAGGCATCCCGCCGACAACGACTTCACGCTCAACATTCGCCTCACAGACAGCCGCTGGATGCAGCAGCTGGCAGGACTCCCCATACAGCTCAACGGCCCGCTGAACCTTGACGCACAAGTGGTGGACAGGCAGAGGCACATTGACATAGATGCCAGCGTGCCCTCGTTCAGCTACTCTGACAACAGTTTCAGCAACGCCACGGTAAACCTGCACAACATCGGCGACAGTGCCACTTGCCACGTCGTGGCCACGCGCTACACGCCAAAGGGCAAGCCACAGTTCTTCTCACTGAAGGCCAGTACTGACAGTGCCCAGTTGAAGTCAACGATACAGCTAAGCAGCAACGAGGACAAGGCTGCCATCAACTTCATAACCACTTTCTATGAAAACGATGAAGGAAAGAAGGAGGTGCACGTAAGGGTGCTGCCGTCTGACATCCTCATGAAAGGTGCCACTTGGCTTCTGGAGCCTTGCGTCATTATTTACAACGACAAGAGCCTTACGGTGGACCACTTCTCTATACACCGCAATGAGGAGCACCTCATCATAGACGGCATAGCCTCTGAACTTGCCACTGACTCCATCCTCGTAGACTTCGAGGGCCTTGACGTGGCCTACATCCTTGACCTTGTAAACTTCCACTCGGTGAAGTTCGACGGCAAGGCTACCGGCAAGGCTTACGTCTGCAATGCCTTCAGCACGCCCGAGGCCTGGGCCGATGTCCGCGTTGACGACTTCCTCTTCCTTGATGCCCCGATGGGACGCCTTGAGGCCCACGCCCTGCTGAACACCGACGAGGGCCAGATAGACCTTGATGCTGCCATAGACGACGGTGCCGATGCCCAGACCTACATTGACGGCTTCATATCGCCGCAGCGCAACGAGCTTGACCTCGGCATCATGGCCAGAGGCACCAGCCTGGGATTCCTGCACTCCTTCACACAGAGTTTCATAAGCCAGGTGAACGGGCAGGCATGGGGCGACATCACTGTAGCCGGACCTCTGAAGAGCATTGACATCACAGGGGAGGCTGTAGTAACCGGCGAGGCATCCATTATTCCTCTCGGCACCACCTACGCCTTCCTGAACGACACAGTCATCCTTACCCCGGGCAACATAGCCCTAAGCAAGGCTACCTTCTACGACCGCACAGGAAACACTGCACTGGTCAACGCATCCATCAGGCACAACAAGCTGAAGCATTTCACCTACTCCATGCAGGCCGAGACTCAGGGGCTGCTGGCCTACGACTTCCCGCGTCCAGAAACTGGTGCCTTAGTGGGAGGCACGGTGTGGGCCAATGGAACGGCACTGATAGAAGGTGGTCCTGGCGAGGTGACTATAGACTGTAACCTCACCCCAACCCCAGGCTCCGTGTTCTACTACAATGCAGCCAACCCTGATGCCATCAGCCAGCACCAGTTCATCATCTGGGGCGATGAAAACACGGCATCGCAGCAGAACAACAGCACTCTTGGCACAGCCCACAATGCCGCGGGGGCAGCCACAACGGGGGGAAGCGACGTGAGGCTCAACCTGCGCATAAACACCCAGCCTGATGCCACGCTCTACCTCATCATGGACCAGAACAGCGACGACCACATAACCCTTGGCGGCACAGGAATTCTCAGGGCCTCGTTCTACAACAAAGGCGCTTTCCAGCTCTTTGGCACGTATGAAGTGGAGCGCGGCACATACAGCATGACCATACAGAACCTGCTGCAGAAAAACTTCCAGTTCCAGCCAGACAGCCGCATCATCTTCGGAGGCGACCCCCTGCAGGCATCGCTGTCACTCAAGGCCAAGCATACTGTCAGCGGAGTGTCGCTTTCCGACTTGGCTCTTGGCAACTCCTTCTCAAGCAACTCAATAAGGGTGAACTGCCTGATGAACATCCTCGGGACAGCCGGCGAGCCAAGAGTGGAGTTCGACCTTGAGATGCCCACGGTGAACAGCGAGGAAGAGCAGATGATACGCTCCATCATGGCCAGCGAGCAGGAGATAAACCAGCAGGTGGTATACCTCCTTGGCATAGGTCGCTTCTACACCCAGGGCGTCAACAATGCCTCAACACAGTCTTACGGACAGACGGAGCTTGCCATGCAGAGCCTTCTCTCCGGCACAGTGTCATCACAGATTAACCAGCTGCTCACGCAAATAATAAAGAACGACGACTGGAACTTCGGTGCCAACATCTCAACTGGCAACGAGGGCTGGCACAATGCCGAGTACGAGGGCATAGTGAGCGGCAGGATGCTTAACAACCGCCTGCTGGTGAACGGACAGTTCGGCTATCGCGACAATGCAACCCAGGCAAACCCCTCGTTCATTGGCGACTTCGACATACAATACCTGCTGACTCCGGGAGGCAGCGTATCGCTGAAGGCTTACAACCAAACCAACGACCGATACTTCACCCACTCGTCGCTGAACACCCAGGGCATAGGCATCATACTGAAGAAAGACTTCGGCAGGCTCAGCGAACTCTTCTCACACCAGAGGAGGAAAAGAAGTGATAAGTAAGAAGTGTAACAAATCGTAGATCAGTAAATCGCAAATCCGTAAATAGTAAATCCCATGTCTCCCTCCCTTGACCTAATGGAATTCATTGAGACCCAGATACTGCCTCAGTACGCTGAGTTCGACCGCGCCCACAATATGGAGCATGTTACCCGTGTCATACGCCGCTCAATGCAATTGGCCGCCACCACGGGTGCCGACCCCGACATGGTGTATGCCATTGCTGCCTATCACGACATTGGCATGAAAGGGCCTCGCGCCGTTCACCATATCACAGGCGGACGCATCCTTGCCAGCGATGTCCGCCTGCGGCGCTGGTTCAGCAACGAGCAAATCAGGGTGATGAAGGAGGCTGTGGAAGACCATCGTGCCTCGGCATCAAGGGCACCACGCAGTATCTATGGAAAAATAGTTGCCGAAGCCGACCGCGACATAGACCCGGAGCAGGTGCTGCGCCGCACCGTACAATACGGACTTGACAACTATCCGGAGCTTGACAAGGAACAGCAGTGGCAACGGTTCTGCGACCACATGGAGCAGAAATACTCCGAGCGGGGATACATACGCCTGTGGATTCCCGGCTCGCCAAACGAGGCCCGCCTGGCTGAGCTGCGAACCATCATTGCCGCCCCCGCCGTGCTTCGCCAGTACTTCGACAAGTACTATGATGCTGCCTGCGGCCTTAATGAAAAATGAATAATGATTAATGATTAATAATATGAGAAAAGTCATCGGCATAGGGGAGACAGTCCTTGACATTATATTCAAGAACGACCAGCCAACAGCTGCTGTTCCCGGCGGCTCAGTGTTCAATAGCCTCATCTCGCTTGGACGGGCCGGCGTGAAGGCCTCGTTTATAAGCGAGACCGGCAACGACAGGGTAGGGCGCACCATAATAGACTTCCTTGGCAATAACGGCGTTGATGCCTCGTGCGTCTACGTCTATCCCGACTCCAAGTCGCCTATTTCGCTGGCATTCCTCAACGAGCACAACGATGCAGAGTACCTGTTCTACAAGGACCACCCCAACGACAGGATAGAATTCTCCTATCCCGAAATCAACGAGGACGACATAGTGCTCTTCGGCTCCTACTTTGCCGTGAACCCCGTCATCAGGCCGCAGGTGGCCGGGTTCCTGGAGCACGCCAAGCAGCGCGGCGCAATTCTCTACTATGACGTGAACTTCAGGGCATCCCATAAGAACGAGGTGCTGCGCCTCACGCCCAACATACTCGAGAACCTTGACCTGGCCGACATAGTGAGAGGCTCGGCAGAGGACTTTGAGGTGATGTTTCGCAAGAGCGACCCAGATGCTGTCTACCGTTCGCAGATAGCTTTCTACACTAAGAAATTCATATACACCAGCGGTGCCGGACCTGTTGAGCTCAGGGCCGAGCAGGGCATGAAGAAGAGCTATCCCGTGACAGCCATACAGGCTCCTGTGAGCACCATAGGTGCAGGCGACAGCTTCAACGCAGGCTTTGTCTACGGCCTTGTGCGCTACGGACTGAGGCGGAGCGACATTGAGCAGGGGCTGGACGAGAAGCAGTGGGATGCGCTTATTGACTGCGCCATGAAGTTCTCGGCCAACGTGTGCGGAAGCATCAGCAACAGCATTTCTGAGGACTTCGGCAGCGAAATGGCAAAGGGTCTTTCCTCTATTTAACTTTTTTTTGCGCGGGAAACTATCTCTGTTCAATGTTTTTGCCTAACTTTGCATCACTATGAAAATCTTCACGGCAACTCAGATACACGAGCTTGACAACTATACCATAGAGCACGAGCCCATAAAGTCAATCGACCTCATGGAGCGCGCCTCCATTGCCATCACCGCTGCTATAACAAAACGGTGGGAAGTAGACACCCCCGTCGTGGTCTTTGCCGGCCCCGGCAACAACGGCGGCGATGCTCTGGCCGTGGCACGTATGCTCACAGAAAAGGGCTATCAGGTACAGACATTCCTTTTCAACATAAGCGGCCACCTGTCTGATGACTGTGCCAACAACCGCCAGCGCCTGCTGTCAAAGAAAGGGCAGCCGCTGTTCACCGAGGTAACACAGGAGTTCGACCCGCCCACCCTTGACGAGGGCATGCTCGTTGTTGACGGTCTCTTCGGCAGCGGCCTAAACAAGCCGCTGTCAGGCGGCTTTGCCTCGCTCGTGAAGTATATCAATGCCTCCAAGGCACAGGTGGTGAGCATTGACGTGCCTTCAGGCCTCATGACAGAGGACAACACCTTCAACATCCACTCAAACATCATCCGTGCCTCGCTCACCCTCACCCTACAGCAGAAGAAGCTAAGCTTCCTCTTCCCTGAGAACCAGCAGTTTACCGGCGACATCGAAGTCCTTGACATTGGCCTGAGTCCCGAAGGCATAGAATCAATAGAAGCCCACTTCACCCTGACGCAGCCCAACGAGGTAGCCCCGCTGTTGAAGCCGCGAAGCCCCTTTGCCCATACAGGCAGCATGGGCAACGCTCTCCTTGTGGCTGGCAGCTATGGCATGGCGGGAGCCGCCATCCTTGCCGCCAAGGCATGTCTGCGCAGCGGAGCTGGCAAGCTCATTGTCCACACGCCGCGCCGCAACGCCCCAATGCTCCAGGTGGCCGTGCCCGAGGCCGTGCTCCATCTGGACCGCGAGGAGACGGCTTTCTCCGAGGCTGCTCCCCTTGACGGTCTGCAGGCTCTTGCCATAGGCCCTGGTCTTGGCACAGGCGAACAGACGAGCATAGCCATGATAAGCCAGCTGCGCCGTGCCCAGTGCCCCGCCGTTATCGATGCCGATGCCCTCAACATCCTCGCTGCGCGCCATGCTTGGCTGCAGCAGTTGCCCAAGGGAGTAATCCTCACACCTCATCCGAAGGAGCTGGAGCGCATGGAAGGCCAGTGCACCGACTCCTACGAACTGCTCTCCAAGGCACGCCTGCTGGCCGAGCACCTGCAGGGCTACGTCATACTGAAGGGCCACTACACCGCCATCTGCATGCCCGACGGCCACATAGCCTTCAACACCACGGGCAATGCCGGCATGGCCACCGCAGGCAGCGGCGACGTGCTCACCGGCATCCTCCTTGGGCTGCTGGCTCGCGGCTACTCGCAGCACGACGCTTGTCTCTTAGGTACCTGTCTGCACGGCCTGGCCGGTGACATCGCAGCTGAAGAACTGGGACAGGAAAGCCTCATGGCCAGCGACATCATTGCCTGCCTGCCTAAAGCATTCCGCACCCTCAGCTCCCTATGATTCTCGTACCATTTTTTTGTCAACCGAAACTATATGAGCTTCTGGCGCGAGCGGCGAGCCTACACCCTGACTACATTCTGGCAGTAGGCAATAGCGGCCTCGCGGTGGGTGATGACGATGACGGTGCGCTGGCTGCCGTCGGCCAGGAGGTTGTCAAGAACCCTACGTTCTGTTTCTGCATCAAGAGCACTGGTGGCCTCGTCGAGCAGGAGGATGCTGCCGGGGCGCAACAGGGCGCGCGCTATGCTGATGCGCTGGGCCTGACCCTCGCTGAGGCCTCCTCCAAGTTCGCTTACCGATGAGTCAAGACCGTTAGGAAGGCTGAATACAAAGTCGGCACATGCCGTGCGGAGGGCATGATCCAGTTCCTCGTCGGTGGCATCAGGATTGGCCAGCAGGAGGTTCTGGCGCAGAGTGCCGCTAAGAAGGGTGTTGCCCTGAGGCACATAGACAAAATTGCAGCGATGGAGCACGGTGAGGTCTTCGCGCCTGTCATTATTATATATATGTATATGGCCGCTGTCGGGTTTCACCAAGGCAAGAATGAGACGAATGAGAGTGGTCTTTCCCGAACCGGTAGGTCCCATCACAGCAGTGCACGATGCAGGCGGGAATGCTGCTGAGAAATGTGACAGGATGGCAGCATTCTCCGTGCCTTCCTCTGCTGTTGAGGCTTTGCTATAGGCAAAGGTTACGTCTTTCAGCTCTATTCCGCAGGGGCCGTTGAGCTTGATGGCTTTGCCCTGCTGCTCCTTTGGCGTGTATTCAAGTTCCATGAGGCGCTCGGCAGCAGTGAACACGCTGACGAAGGCCGGAGCCAGACGGCTGAGGTCGCGTGCCGGTCCCTGTATGCGGTAAACAAGTTGCAGGAAGGCCGTCATGCCGCCGAAGGTGAGAGTGCCGGCATGGAGTCTCATGGCACCCCAGAGGAAGGCCACGAGGTAGCCGAAGGCGAAGCCGAAGTTGAGCAGCAGGTGGCTGGTGACGGAGAACACGGTGCGGCGGCGCACCCAGCTGCGAAGGGTCTGCTGCTCCTGGTCAAGGCGGTTGAGCATCTGCTGACCTGCCTCCATGGTCTTCACCAGCATCTGGTGCTGCATGGTCTCAGTGAGCAGGCTCTGTATAATGCTGTCGCTCTGGCGCACCTTACGGCTGAAGTGCCTCATGTGGGCCACGTAGAAACGGCTCAGCGCGGCAAAGACGGGCAGCACGGCAACGGTGATGCAGGCCAGCCACACATCCATCTGCAGCATGTAGACGAAGGCTCCGATGAACATGGCCAGCGTGGAGAGCACGGAAGGCAGGGTCTCGGTGAGGAACACCACCACCTGGCGCACATCCTCCTCTAAGCGGTTCACCACGTCGCCGCTGTGCTTGGCGTCGCGCCCCTGCCACTGTGCTTGCAGCAGGCACTCGGCGAGGTGCTGCTGCATGCGGTTCTGGGCCTTTACGCCGAGAATGTTCCTTATCCACATGCGGCTTATGCCAAGGGCAAACTCCCCAAGGAAGAGCATTGCCATGATGCCCACGGCCAGGTAGATGGAGCCGGGCAGGGTGCCTGAGGCAATGTCTATGGCATGTTGCATGGCCCACACCGTGAGCAGGCTGAGCACCACGCCGAGCAGGCCTATACCCGCATTGAGGCAGGCCTGCAGGCGGTTGCCCCTCAGGGCGTGCCACAGCCAGCGGCTCATCTCGCGGATGGTGTACTGTCCGCTCGGTATCTGTATCAGTTCACGTAGTTTCAATTTCAGATTTCAGGTTTAGAGCTTTCATTTCCTCAAGTCTGCTCCCCACATCATCTTCTCGCGCAGGGTACTGAAGTATCGCGTTCCCGAGCGTTTCACCACGCTCACCTTGTAGGGCGCACGCTGAAGGTGTAGGGTAGTGCCCTCCGGCATCTTCGTGCTCCTGCCGTCAATGGCTACGAGGAAGGTGTGGCTGCGGCTGCTCACGGTGACTTCCACCACGGCAGTGTCGGGGATTACTATGGGGCGCACGTTAAGCGAGTGGGGAGCCACGGCGGTGAGCAGCATGACACCCGTGCCGGGCACTATTATTGGGCCTCCGTTAGACAGGGAGTAGGCTGTAGAGCCGGTGGGCGTGGACACAATGAGGCCGTCGGCCTGATAGGTTGTGAGATACTCTCCGTTGATGCATGTCCTGATGCTTATCATCGATGCCGTGTCGCGCTTCAGTATAGCCACGTCGTTGAGGGCGCAGTTGTGGCCCGCCGTACCGTCGGTTATCAGGTTGTATTCCTCGCCCAGGGCATTAACCTGTATCAGGGCGCGCTGCTCGGTGGTGTAGTCGCCGCTATAGAGCGACAGCAGGGTGTTGTGGAAGTCGTCGGCGTCGGAGTCGGCCATGAAGCCCAGCCTGCCAATGTTCACGCCCAGTATGGGCACCGGCTTGCTGCCCACGAGGCTGGCAGTGCGCAGCAGGGTTCCGTCGCCGCCCATGGACAGGGCGAAGTCGGCTTCGAAATTGCTGCCGGTGAAGGTCTCTATGCTGCTGCCGTTATTATCAGCATCGCTTATGAGGCCCGAGGCGCACAGGAAGTCAAAGTACTCCCTTTCAATGAGCACGCGTGCCCCCTCGTGCTGCAGGCATGCCAGCACTTTGCTTATGGCTGCCGACTTGGAGCACTGATATACATTGCCGAAGAGTGCAAATGTTTTCACTTTATCTTTTCTCATTTCTCATTTTTCCTTTAGGCCTATGGCCGAAGAAAGACCAGGTCTGTTCCCGACGGTGCTACGGTAAGGCGCACCCGGCAGCCCTCTATCATGGGGAAGTTTGGGCGCGAGTGTCCCACGGGGAAGCTGTAGCACACGGGGATGTTGTAGTGCTGCAGGTATTCGTGGAGCATGTCATACATATCGTTGAAGTCGTTGTCGGGATGCTTGTACTTAGTGAACTTTCCCACCACTATGCCCTTCAGTCTTCCGAGCACGCCGCGCACCTCAAGCAGGTGTAGCAGCCGGTCGGTCTTGGTCATCGACTCGTCGGTGTCCTCAATAAACAGTATCAGGTCGGAGCGGATGTCAAGGAAGTCGTAGGGCGAGGCTGCCAATCCGCAGAACACAGACAGGTTGCCGCCCACAAGCATTCCCTCGGCCGTGCCGTGCTGGTTCAGCGGGTGGCTTTCGGCATGATAAGCCGGCAACTGGCCTTGCAGCAGCCTCCGCAGCACCACGTTGGCCGTGTCAGCAGCTCCGTTGGCAGCAATGGCGTGGCACATGGGGCCGTGTATGCTCATCACTCCGGCTCGTACCGAGGCGCTATGCAGGGCTGTCACGTCGCTGAAACCTATAATCCACTTGGGATGGCGCCTGAACTCTCCGGCACTCACCAAGGGCAGCACCTGCACGCCGCCGTCGCCGCCTCGGGTGCACATTATAGCCCGGATGGTGCTGTCGCGCAGTGCCCACAGCAAGTCCTCGGCACGCTGCGAGGCTGTACCGGCAAAGCCGTGATAGCGCTCTGCGGCATGGCGGCCCACCACGGGCACATAGCCCCACAGTCGCAGTGCCTGACAGCCGGCCTCTATCGTCCTGACATCAGGGGAGCTGGAAGGGGAGATGATGGCAATGCTGTCGCCAGCATGCAGGAAAGCCGGCATGACCATGCGGCGCTGCCCAAGAACGGGAGTCGCAATGCACAGATAGAATAATGCTAACGTAGTAAATCTCGCTAAGCCCATATACAATGTGCAAAATTAATAATTTTATCCCTATACAATTACCTGCCAAAGCTATGAAACTCTTAAAATTAACACTATTTACCAAAATCACAAAGGCCTCTGCCCCAAAATTCCTGATTTCTTTTTGCCGTTTACGATAATCTTTGTATCTTTGCATTGCTTTTATTGCAGTTTTCAACATACTCAAGAATAAAACTATTAAGACTTTGGCTCAGGAATATATAGAGGTACGCGGTGCCCGTGTGAATAATCTTAAGAATGTCAGCGTGCGCCTGCCCCAGGGAAAGTTTATCGTCATCACGGGTGTTAGCGGCAGCGGCAAGTCCTCGCTGGCTTTTGACACACTCTACGCCGAGGGTCAGCGGCGGTATGTGGAGAGCCTCTCCAGCTATGCCCGCCAGTTCCTTGGACGCATGAACAAGCCTGAGTGCGACTTCATCCACGGTTTGCCGCCTGCCATTGCCATAGAGCAGAAGGTGATAGCCCGCAACCCGCGAAGCACCGTGGGCACCTCTACCGAGATTTACGAATATCTGCGTCTGCTCTTTGCCCGCATTGGCCACACCTTCTCGCCTGTCTCAGGACAGGAGGTGAAAAAGCACACTACCGAGGACGTGGTGCAGAAGATGCTTGAGTTCTCGCGCGGCACCCGCTTCCTGGTCATGGCCCCGCTGATAGTGGCAGAGGGAAGAACCGTGGAGCAGCAGCTTAAGGCATGCCTGCTGCAGGGATATAGCAGGATGCTGCCCCCGCATTCAGCTTCTGACGGCGATTCTATAGTCCGCATTGACGATTACCTTGAATCCCTTTCTTCAAGCAGCAACACTGCGGATGCTCCATCAGGGGCCGACACCATCTACCTCGTCATCGACCGGCTTTCCTCCAGCGACGACAAGGAAACCATTGACCGCCTTGTCGACTCTGCCGAGACGGCTTTCTATGAAGGCCAGGGACAGCTGCGCCTTATGGTTCTGCCCTCAGGCCTGTCGTATGACTTCAGCACCCGCTTCGAAGCCGACGGCATGGCTTTCGAGGAGGTTAGCGACCAGACTTTTTCCTTCAACTCGCCGGTGGGAGCCTGTCCTGAGTGCCAGGGCTTCGGCAGCATCATAGGCATAGACGAGCATCTGGTCATACCCAACACGTCGCTATCTGTCTACGACGGCTGCGTGGTGCCTTGGCATGGCGAGAAAATGGGCGAGTGGCTTAACTGGTTCATAAGTCACGCACAGAAGGACGACTTCCCCATCTTCGAATCCTACCATGCCCTCACACAGCAGCAGCGCGACTGGCTATGGCATGGCCTGCCCTCCGACCGCAAGCAGAAGGAGAAGCCTTGCATTGACAGCTTCTTCCAGATGGTGAAGGAAAACCAGTACAAGATACAGTACAGGGTAATGATGGCCCGCTATCGCGGCAAGACCACCTGCCCCTCCTGCCACGGCACACGCCTGAAGCCTCAGGCCAGCTATGTGAAGATAGAGGGTATGAGTATCACCGACCTGGTACAGATGCCGGTGGAGAGGCTCAGCGAGTGGTTCAGGAAACTGCAGCTCACGGAGCATGATGCCTCCATAGCCCGCAGGCTGCTCACGGAGATAACCAGCCGTCTGGGCTTCCTTATGGACGTGGGGCTGGGCTACCTCACGCTAAACCGCCTGTCAAACAGCCATTCAGGAGGTGAGAGACAGCGCATAAACCTCTGCACCTCGCTTGGCAGCAGCCTTGTAGGCTCGCTCTACATCCTTGACGAGCCGTCAATAGGCCTGCACAGCCGCGACACCCAGCGACTCATCCATGTGCTGAAGGAACTTCAGAAACAGGGCAACACTGTCGTCGTGGTGGAGCACGACGAGGAGATGATGCGCGCCGCCGACTACCTCATTGACGTAGGCCCCGATGCCGGAGAACTGGGAGGCGAGATAGTGTATGAAGGCAGCGTGTCCGACGGTTTCCCCGTCGGAAAATCTACCCAGCGTAGCCACACGCTTAATTTCCTGCTTCATCAGGATGTCATGCCTATCCCCACTTCCCGCCGCCCCTGGAACCTGCACATTGACATACAGCAGGCCCGCATGAACAACCTCAAGGGCATAAGCGTACAGATACCGCTGAACGTGATGACGGTGGTGACAGGCGTGTCCGGCTCGGGCAAGTCAAGCCTGATAAAGGGCATTCTCTATCCCGCCGTTAAGCGCCAGCTGGGCGATGTCTGCGACCCTCCCGGCGAGTACAGCGGACTGAGCGGCGATATCAGCGCCATAAAGCACGTGGAAATAGTTGACCAGAACCCCATTGGCAAGTCTACACGCTCAAACCCCGCCACCTATGTCAAGGCCTACGACGCCATACGCGACCTCTTCGCCCAGCAGCCGCTGGCTCAGCAGATGGGCTTCTCAAGCCAGTATTTCTCGTTCAATGCCGACGGAGGTCGCTGCGACGAGTGCAAGGGTGCTGGAACCATTACCGTTGAGATGCAGTTCATGGCCGACCTCGTGCTGGAGTGCGAGGCATACCACGGCCACCGCTTCAAGTCCGATATTCTTGAAGTGCGCTACAAGGGAAAGAACATCGACGACGTGCTGAACATGACCATCAGCCAGGCCATTGAGTTCTTCGAAAGTGAAAAGCAAATTGTGAAGCGCCTCAAGACCCTTGAGGACGTGGGCCTGGGCTACATAAAGCTGGGGCAAAGTTCCAGCACGCTCTCAGGCGGCGAGAACCAGCGCGTGAAGCTGGCCTACTTCATAGGGCAGGAAAAGCAGGAACCAACGCTCTTCATCTTCGACGAGCCTACCACCGGCCTCCACTTCCACGACATCCGCCGCCTGCTCAGCTCCATGAACGCCCTCATAGAGCGCGGCCACACCATAGTAATCATTGAGCACAACCTTGACATCATTAAGATGGCCGACCACATCATTGACCTCGGTCCGGAGGGAGGCGACCGCGGAGGCATGCTCGTAGCCGCTGGCACACCCGAAGAGGTGGCTCAGTGCAAGGACAGCATAACCGGACAATACCTAAAGCAAAAACTATGATAACACTACCCATCACCCCCACCATCTACCAGTGCCAGCCAGAAGAACTCAGCAGTGAGGAGCGGCAGCTCATAGACATGGCTATCAGCTCTACTGAGAAGTCCTACGCCCCCTATTCCCATTTCCACGTAGGTGCCGCCCTGCTTCTTTCCGACGGCACGCTTGTTCCCGGCTGCAACCAGGAGAACGCCGCTTTCCCGGCAGGTCTCTGTGCCGAGCGCAGCGCCATCTTCGCTGCCGGAGCTCAGCATCCCGATGCCGCCCCCGTCATGCTGGCCATTGCGGCACGCAACACTGCCGGTGAGCTTACCCATGACCCCGTGTCGCCCTGCGGCACCTGCCGTCAGGTCATCATTGAGACCGAGACGCGCTTCAAGCGTCCTATCCGCATACTTCTCTACGGGCAGCGCTGCGTCTACGTGATGGATGGCATAAAGAATCTCATGCCCCTCTCCTTCACAGAGTTCTGAAATAGTCTTGCACCTGTTGCACCTCTTGCACCTGTTGCACCTGAATAAACCTTCTTGCACCTCTTGCACCTCTTGCACCTGAGACATTCTTGCAGGAGAAGAGTGCCGGAATACTACGTTGTATATTTATGCATTTTTGGGTTTGCGAGGCAGTGCCGTAGTCTAATAACCCAGAACTTTATGATTATGCGGGGCTGGGTTATCATCGTAACCCAGCCCCGCATACCACTGTTGGGCACCCTTGACTGTGCGGTGAATATATCTACGCATATTTATGCGTTTTGCCTTTAGGTGCAAGAGGTGCAAGAGGTGCAAGAGACCTTTCTCGCGCGCGTAGGGATAAATCATCTATGCAGGGAGGATGCACTAATTTCCGAGTACGGGGCGCATGAAAAATCTCTCTACTTCATCAGTTCCTCTATGATGCGGAGGTCACGACCCAACTGTTTGGCAATATCAGCGGCCGACATACCAGCATTCAACAGCAGACTTACAGAGGCCTGAAGCATGGCTTTCTGCTCGTCAAGCGGCTTGGTCTGCTCGTCAAGCTGCTTGTTCTGCTCGTCAAG
>JAFTAR010000176.1 GCA_017455495.1 Prevotella sp. | reverse complement strand
CTTCTGAGCCAGCAGGGCCAGCTCAATATAGCTCTGGTCCTTGTAGCCGTTGCACACGATGATGCTGTCGCTCTGGCACTGCATGGCTATGACGGCGTGAAGCTCGGGCTTGGAACCAGCCTCCAGACCAAGGTTGAACTTGCGTCCGTGGCTGATAATCTCCTCCACCACGGGCTGCATCTGGTTCACCTTGATGGGGTAGACAACATAGTTCTCGCCCTTGTAGTCGTACTCCTCGGCAGCCTTCTTGAAGCAGCTCCACGTCTTCTCGATGCGGTTGTCCAGAATGTCGGGAAAGCGCAGCAGCACCGGCGCTGTGACATCGCGCAGCTGCAGCTCGTCCATCACCTCCTTGAGGTCTATCTGTACGTCGTCCTTGCAGGGTGTAACGTAGACGTTGCCCTTGTCGTTGATGCCGAAGTAGGATGTGCCCCAACCGTTGATGTTATACAGTTCGCGGGCATCGTCGATGGTCCATTTCTTCATTAATGTAGGAGTTAAAGGAGTTTTTTATTCAGAGCCTTGCCAGTTCCAGCAGCTTGTCAACGGCAGCGTTGAGGCCGTCGGCATTCTTTCCTCCAGCCTGTGCAAAGTGGGGCTGACCGCCGCCTCCGCCCTGGATGAGCTTTGCAGCCTCGCGCACCATCTGTCCGGCGTTGAGCTGGTGGTTGGCCACGAGGTCGTCGCTCATCATGACGGTAAGCATAGGCTTGCCGGCCTCGCGCGAACCAAGCACGCAGAGGAATGGTGCCTCCACCTCGGCACGCAGCTGGAAGGCGATGTCCTTGACCGACTGTGCCGGCATGTCAATGACGCGCGAGATGACGTTGACACCGTTGGTGTGCTGTATCTCGGTGAGCAGGTATTCCTTGGTGCGCTTCACAGCCTCCTGGTGGAACTGGTCTATCTCCTTCTTCATGGTGTCGTGCTCTTCGATGTACTTCTGAATGACACCCTGCAGGTCCTTGGCATTGTTGAAGAACGCCTTGACGGCCTTGATGTTGTCCTCCATGGCGTACATCAGGTCCTCGCACTCGCGGCCCGTCTTGGCCTCAATACGGCGCACTCCTGCTGCCACGCTGCTCTCGGAAAGAATCTTGAAGAAGCCTATGCGGCCTGTGCTCTTGGCATGTATGCCGCCGCAGAACTCGCACGAGGGTCCGAAGCGCACCACGCGGACGCGGTCGCCATACTTCTCGCCGAAGAGGGCTATGGCTCCGAGCTTCTTGGCCTCCTCCATGGGCACGTCGCGGTGCTCGTCGAGGGGCAGGTCCTGGCGAATCATGGCGTTCACCATGCGCTCCACCTGGCGCAGCTGCTCGTCGCTCACCTTCTCGAAGTGGCTGAAGTCAAAGCGCAGAATGTCGGGGCTGACGTATGAGCCCTTCTGCTCCACGTGGTCGCCCAGCACCTGCTTCAGGGCGTAGTCGAGCAGGTGGGTGGCGGTGTGGTTGCTGGCGCTGTCGGCGCGGCGGTCAACATCAACGCAGGCCATGAACTCGGCAGTGAGGTCCTGGGGCAGCTTCTTCACGATGTGCACCGTCTGGCCGTTCTCGCGCTTGCTGTCGATTACCTCTACGGTCTCGTTCTCGCTGACGAGCACGCCAAACTCGCCTACCTGTCCGCCCATCTCGCCGTAGAATGGGGTGTAGTCAAGCACAAGCTCGTAGAACTCGTTCTTCTTCTGGGTAACCTTGCGGTAGCGGATGATGTGGCAGGTGTATTCGGTGTAGTCGTAGCCAACAAATTGCTGCTCTCCGGCAGCAGAACTGCCGGACACAGTTATCCAGTCGCTGTTTTCCACGGCGGCGGCGTTGCGGGCACGGTCCTTCTGCTTCTGCATCTCAACCTGGAACTGCTCCTCGTGGACTGTGAAGCCGTTCTCGCGGCAGATAAGCTCGGTGAGGTCGAGGGGGAAGCCGTAGGTGTCGAACAGGCGGAAGGCCTGCTGGCCGTCGAGTACATAGCCCGACGGAGAACCGTCGGGAGTGGTGGCTTTGACTTCGTCCATGGCTTTTTCGAGCATGGATATGCCCTTGTCAAGGGTGCGCAGGAACGAGTCCTCCTCCTCCTTTATCACGCGGCCAATGAGCTGCTGCTGAGCCTTCAGCTCAGGGAAGGCGTCGCCCATCTCCTCAACGAGTGTTGGCAGGAGCTTGTAGAGGAAGGCCTCCTTCTGGTCGAGGAAGGTGTAGGCATAGCGCACGGCACGGCGCAGAATGCGGCGTATGACGTAGCCGGCCTTCGCATTCGAGGGCAGCTGGCCGTCGGCGATGGAGAAGGCCACGGCACGGAGGTGGTCGGCGCAGACGCGCATGGCAACATTGATAGCCTCACCCCCAGCCCCTCCCGCGGATGGGAGGGGAGTAGATAGTTCTTCCGTAGCAATCTCGCCATTTTCGTATTTCAGCCCCGTGAGTTCCTCCTCTTTCTTGATGATAGGCTGGAACACGTCGGTGTCGTAGTTGGAGTGCTTGCCCTGCATCATGCGGACCAGGCGCTCGAAGCCCATGCCGGTGTCAATGACGTTCATGGAGAGCT
>JAFTAR010000175.1 GCA_017455495.1 Prevotella sp. | reverse complement strand
TCTCATTTTGAACATGCTAACCTTGCTTTTTTGATACCTTAAATGGCTGCAAAGTTAGTGTCTATCGGAGATTCAAGCCGGTTCCAGCCTGCAAAATGAGCTATTGAGCAATTTCAACCGTCGATTTATTGCTCAAGGTAGTTTGATTGTGCGGAACGCCAGTATTTATCGGGCTTTGAGAGAGGTTTCAGCCTGCAAATTGAGCTATAGGTCTTTTTTTCCCCGAAAGCTGAAAAGTGTGCGGGAGAGAAAAGAAGAGGCGGGTGCTTTCTACTTCTTCAGGAGGAAGGAGTTCTCAATGCTGGTGATGTCGTCACAGAAAGCCTTGTCAACCTTCATGCGCTGCTCCACGGCCGAACAGCTGTGCAGCACGGTGCTGTGGTCGCGGCCGCCGATGAGCTGGCCAATGCGCGATGCAGGCATCTTGGTGTACTTCTGGGCCAGATACATGGATACCTGCCTCACCTGAACGAACTCGCGCTTGCGGCTCTTGCTGAACACGTTCTGCTGGCTCACGCCGAAATGCTGGCACACCTTCTCAAGGATGTCGTCAACGGTGAGCGGGCGGTTGTCAACCTTTACGGCGCGCTTTATGATGCGCTCGGCCAAGTGCATGTCAACAGCAGAGTTGTAGACAATACTGTAGGCCATGAGCGAATTGACAACTCCCTCAAGGTCGCGCACGCTGCCGTTTGCCGTCTGAGCAATAAACTGTATCACGTCGGCCGGAATCTTAAGGCCGTCGTGGCGGCACTTCGTGTTGAGGATGTCTATGCAGAGCTGGGTGTTGGGCTTTTCCAGCTCGGCAATGAGTCCGCACGAGAAACGGGTTAGCAGGCGGTCCTTTACTCCCTCAAGGTCAACAGGCGGGCGGTCGCTGGCCAGCACAATCTGCTTGCCAAGGCGGAACAGGTGGTCGAAGATGTGGAAGAAGGTGTCGAGCGTCTTTGGCGAGTTCACCCACTCCTGAATGTCGTCAACGATGAGCACGTCGATGGTCTGGTAGATGTTGATGAAGTCGTTGGTGGTGTTCTGGCGCACGGCATCGGTGTACTGCACCTGGAAGAGGCGCGCCGAGACATACAGCACCCTGCTCTGCGGGAACTTCCGCTTGGCCTCCACGCCAATGGCATTGATGAGGTGGGTCTTGCCGCAGCCGGAAGGCCCGAACACGAAGAAGGGGTTGAAGGTAGACTTACCTGGATGTCCGGCAATAGTAGTGCCCACGGTGCGCGGCAGCTTGTTGCTGTCACCCTCAATGAAGTTCTCGAAGGTCTGCATGGGGTTGAGCTGCGGGTCTAACTGCTGCTGAACGGCTTCAAGAATAGTAGGAGCCTTGTTGACCCTGGCGGTAGTTGCCGACGGACCGATTTCAGCAGGGCGGTCGCCCTCAAACACCTGCGTCTTGGCGTTTTCACGGTCTACCACGATGCGGTAGGTAAGTCTTACGCCGCTCTGGAAGCTGTTGTTCAGGGCCCAGGCCATCAGGCGCACGTAGTACTGCTCCAAGTACTCGTAGACGTACTGACTTGGAACCTGAACCAGCACCGTTTTCTGCTCTTCGTCGTAGCTCTCAAAAACGATAGGCTCAAACCACGTTCTATATATCTGCTCTGTTACGTTCTGCTTGATAAGGCGCAGGCAGTTGTCCCAGAGTGCTTGATGGCTGTTTTTCATTTCGTATGCAAAGGTCGCAAAAAAAAACGAGCTGTGCAAATGCAGCGAAAACCGCGGCTGTGTTTACAAAGCTCGTAACTTTCTAAGTCAGGGCTTCTTATATTGTTTCACGGATTTTCGTCATTCTTGCCTCTTGCAAATTTGCAACTTTCTGTTGTTCAACAGCTTTTCTTTGACAAAAACAAAGTCTTACGTAAGTAATTTATTTAGACAAAATAAATATTAGTCACTTTTTCTGCCAAATACCGACACGTTGATATAGCGCCGCGGGTGCTGCTTGAAGTCAACGAGCAGGGAGTCAACGCTTCTCATTGTGGCGTTGATGTTTTCATACAGCTGAGCATCGTTGAGCAGCAGTCCGGCAGAGCCTTGGCGGCTGTTCAGCGCGGCAGTGATTTGCTGCACGTTGGCCAGCGTTGCGTCCACGCGCTGCATGGTGGCGGCAAAGTCCATCTGGCTGAGCTGCGAGGTAAGTGTCTCGGTGTTTGTGAGCACCCCGCCGGCCTTCTCTGTGAGCTGGGGCAGCTCGCGGTTGAGCTGTGCCGTGAGCTGTGTGAGCTGGCGCGAGGTGCTGGTGAGCTGTGCCGTCAGCTCTTCGGCATGGTGCAGGGTGTTGGCAAGTGCGGGGTCGGAGGTGAGGTCCCTGATATTTACAAGGATGGAGTCAAGCTTCGGAAGCATGGCCTCTATCTGTGGAACCATGGTAGCCGCCTTGCTCATTAGGCCCTGCTGCATAGAGCCTTCAATGGTGTCGCCATGCTGAAGGAGGGCGGCATCGTTGGGTCCGAAGCGCAGCTCCAGCCTTACGTTGCCCAGGAAGTCGCTGACAATCTCTGCGTAGGAGCCACGATGCAGGCGCAGCTTCGGGTCAAGGTCTACTGAGGCTACGATGTGGTCGGGAGTATCATAGTTGTAGTCAATGCTCTGCACCACTCCCACCCTGTAGCCATTGGCATAGACGGGGCTTGACGCAGAGAGGCCGCTTACATCGGAGAAGGCCACATAGTAGACATCGTTTGACGAGAATAGCGACATGCCCTTAAGGAACTGCATGCCGATGAACAGCACCACGATGGCCACGATGGCTATCAGCGCAATCTTTACTTCCTTGGTGAAAAACTTCATAATTCTTACTTCTTACTCGCAAAGCGATACTTCTTAATTCTTAATCGGCGAAGCCGACAACTCTTAACTCTTAATTCTTAATTCGTAACTCTAAACTCCTGGATGGCCGCCTGCGTGTCTACCTTCAGCCCGTTCTTGAAGGCAATGATGAAAGCCTGCGGGAACTTGTCAAGGATGCTGCGGCGCAGACGCACTATCTCGTTGTAGTCGGTGCTGGAGCCAACAGTATACTTCCACAGGCTGCCCTCTTTGTAGCTTTCCACTCCGGTGAGGCCCTTGAACTGGCGGTCGCCGGCAGGCACCTGGGTTGTGCTTGCCAGAATCTGCACTTTGAATACCGGAGCTGAGGTGTTTGCGGTTGCCGCCCCGCCGGAAACAGCTGCCCCTCCCTGTCTGGAGGTGTCAGCAGCAGTGCTGTCGGTGGCGGTGCCGTTTGCCCCTCCCCTCGGAGCTGCCGGCTGTGTGACCGGTGCTGCCGGCTGAGTAACCGGTGCTGCCTGCTGTCCGCGGTAGGCCACGAAAGCTTGGTAGATGCCTCTTGCGAGCGAATTTACTCCATCGCGACTGGAGAGGAATGTTGCCTCCGAGGACGTGGTAATGTATCCCAGCTCTATGAGACAGGCTGGCATTGACGTCTCACGCAGCACGAGGAAGGCATCCTGCTTCACTCCCTTGTTGGTGCGACGGGCCGTGGCGCAGGTGTGCTGCTGTATGAGCTGTGCCAGGCGTACGCTCTCGGCCATGTTTGTCTCGTTGACAATGTCAAAGATGATATAGCTCTCAGGCACACGCGGGTCGAAGCCGGCATAGTGCTGCTGGTAGTCGCCCTCAATGAGGATTACCTCGTTCTCGCGCATGGCGGCACTCAGCTTCTCATCGCTGCGGCGCATGCCCATGGTGTAGGTCTCCATTCCGGCTACGCTCCTTCCTCTGGCCACGCTGTTGGTGTGGATGGATATGAACACGTCGGCATGGTTCCTGTTGGCTATGTCGGCCCGCTCGTGCAGGGGAACAAACACGTCGGTCTTGCGGGTGTATATCACCCTCACGTCCTGGCAGTTCTGCTCCACCAGCCTGCCGAAGGCCAGCGCCACGCTGAGGTTTATGTCCTTCTCCCTGGCTCCGTTGGCACAGGCACCGCCGTCGCGCCCGCCGTGGCCGGCATCTATGACCAAGGTGTATTTCTGTCCGTTGACAGCATGAGCAGGTGTCAGCATGAAAAATGCCAACAGCATCCAAGCCAAGAACTGCTTTAAAAGCACTACCCTGTTCATCCTAAACTTATCAGTCATCACTTTTCACTTATCACTTCCAGCTCTACTCCCGCCCCGTCGCAGTCAACACCCATGGGCGGATTGAGCTTCACTATCCTGAGCCACAGTCCCGTAACCTGGCCATAGCTGTCCATCACCTCATTGGCAATGCGCCCTGCCACGTGTTCCAGCAGTGCCGAGGGGATGCTCATCTGCTCAGTAACGATGCGGCACAGGTCGGCATAGCTCAGCGTATCCGTCAGCCGGTCGGTCTGCATGGCCTTATATATATTATAATGTACGCGAAGGCTGACACTGAAGTCAGCCCCCACAAGCCGTTCCTGCTCCATGACGCCATGAAAGGCGTGGAGCCTGAGCGAATCAATGAATATGGTGCTACTCGTCAGCGTCATTCTCCTGCGCATCACTTGCATCGCCCTGACCTGGCAGGTACTTCTTCAAAGCCCTCACCACACCGTCCTTCCAGGTGTTTATGCTCTCATCGTTGAGCGAGAGCGAGGCCACCAGCTTGCACACGTGCTCTATGGGCATGCCGTAGCGCAGCACGCCGGAGATGAGCTTGGCATAGTTCCAGTACTCGGGGTTGAACTTCTCGTTGATGCCCTCCACGGTAATCTTGTAGCCGCGAGTGTTCTCAAACTGGAAGTCGTAGCGCTTGGTGCCGTCGGCATTCACCTGCTTCACTATCTTGCCTTTGTTAACAGACTTAGGCAGCATGATGCCCTCCTCCTCGTCCTGCAGTCCGGTGAAAATCTCGTAGGGGTAGCCGTCGAGCAGTCCCACCAGGGCGACCCACTTCTCCTTTTTGTTCTGAAAGCGCACCACGTCGCACTCCAGCACCGTGGGGCGCACCTCCGTGACCTGCTTCGGGCCGTTAAACAGTTGTTTCTCCATAGAAAGAATTATTATCTGAGTGCAAAAGTACTTAAAAAGTAGCACTTTGGCACCTGTTGAAAGCGTTTATTCCTTAGCGTTTAACTTTTTTTATTTTTCCAGTCAGATAGTACCTCCTTCCATTACGGCAACACCATGAAAATAAAAGGCAGAACTTTTCCGGAAAAAAGCACTGCCTTCTTGTAAAAAAGCACCATGTATCCTTACTCCACAACGATGGGCTTGTACTTCGGCACGAGGCTCTTCATGATGAACCAGCCGATGAGGTAGGCCACGGCGCAGATGCAGAACACCACCATGTAGGCGGCGGGCTTGCCGTCGAAGCCGAAGAACGAGAAGGCACTGCCCTGACCGTCGGCCCAGGTGAAGAATGTGCCCGAACCCTTGTTGATGAGGAACGAACCAACGCCGCCGGCCATTGAGCCTATGCCGGTGATGGTGCCTATGGTTGACTTGGGGAACATGTCACCGATGGTTGAGAACAGGTTGGCACTCCAAGCCTGGTGACCGGCGCCGAGGAAGCCGATGAGGACGGCAGGCCACCATGCGCTGATGGCGCCAAGGGGCTGTGCCAGCAGACCCAGCAGGGGGAAGCAGGCGAAGATGAGCATGGCGCGCATGCGGCCCAGGTAGGGGTTCATGCCTTTCTTCTCAACGAAATAGGTGGGCAGGTAGCCGCCGCCTATGCTTACCACGGTAACGATGATGTAGAGCGTGAGGATGAGCAGGATGCCCATGCCGGAGTCGCTGCGGTAGCCGTACTGGTCGCTGAAATAGGCCGGGGCCCAGAAGAGGAAGAACCACCACACACCGTCGGTCATGAACTTACCCACGATGAACGACCATGTCTGCTTGAACTTGAAGCACTGCCAGAAGGGGATGGTCTTCTCTTCCTTCACATTCTCGCGGTCCTGCACGTCGGCAATGTCGTTGTCCTGCTCAATGTAGTTCAGCTCAGCCTGGTTCACACGCTTGTTCTTGGCGGGTTTGTCGTAGAGCCAAAGCCACAGACCCATCCACACGAAGCCCAGTGCACCGATGACGATGAAGGCCATCTCCCAGCCCCAGGCT
>JAFTAR010000174.1 GCA_017455495.1 Prevotella sp. | reverse complement strand
CTGCTGGCTCATCTTCGGCACCGTGGCTTATATCAAGGAGACGGGCGACTTCTCAATACTTGATGAAATGGTGCCGTTCGACAACCAGCCAGGAACGGAAGTGACACTCTTCGAGCACCTCAAGGTGAGCCTCAACCACGTCATAAACAACCTCGGTCCGCACATGCTGCCTCTCATAGGGCGCGCCGACTGGAACGACTGCCTCAACCTGAACTGCTTCTCGTGGGACCCCAATGAGAGCTTCCAGACTACCGAGAACGTATCGGAGGGCACAAAGGCTGAGAGCCTCATGATAGCCGGGCTTTTCGTGGTGACGGCAAAGGAGTATGTGAAGCTTTGCGATAAAATCGCAAAGCACAGTGAGGCCGAGCGTATGCAGCAGGCCATCAATGCCATGATTGAGGCAGTGAAAAAGCACGGCTGGGACGGCGAGTGGTATCTGCGCGCCTACGACTACTACGGCCGCAAGATAGGCTCCCACGAATGCGACGAGGCCAAGATCTTCATTGAGAGCCAGGGCTGGTGCACCATGGCCGAGATTGGAGCCGAGGAAGGCATGGTGGCAAAGAGCCTCGACTCGTGCAAGAAATACTTGGAGTGCGAGCACGGAATGGTGCTCAACAACCCCGCATTCTCCAAATATATATATGAGTACGGCGAGATAAGCAGCTACCCTGAGGGCTACAAGGAGAACGCCGGCATCTTCTGCCACAACAACCCCTGGGTCATCATTGGCGAGTGCATAGCCGGGCGCGGCAACGATGCCTGGAGCCACTACACCAAGATCCTGCCGTCATACGTGGAGGAGAAATACCAGCCCCTGCACAAGGTGGAGCCTTACGTGAACTGCCAGATGGTGGCAGGCAAGGATGCAGCACGACCGGGCGAGGGCAAGAACTCGTGGCTCACGGGCACGGCAGCATGGATGTGGTACACGGTGTCGGAGTTCATTCTCGGCATCAAGCCTGAATACGACGGCCTGCTCATTGACCCCTGCCTGCCTGAGACTGCCGGCACATACACCGTGCACCGCCGCTTCCGCGATGCAGAATACGACATCACCATTCACCCCAACGGCCACCAGAAGGGCATTGCCTCCACTGTGCTTGATGGTTTTGCCATCGAGGGCGCCCTCATCCCCTACTCCCCCGGCCGCCACACGGTAGAGGTGAACATGTAATAGAAAGAATACATGAAGCTAAGCGACGTAATAGGACAAGACGAGGTCAAGGCACGGCTGTTGCAGATGCACAGCGAGGGGCGGCTGCCCCACGCCATCCTGCTGACAGGCCCCAGTGGAGTGGGCAAGCTGGCGCTGGCCACGGCCTTTGCCTGTTACCTGCTGGGCGAGGACAACGCCATGGTGAAGAAGCTGGAGCACCCCGACCTGCACTTCACCTTCCCCACCATAAAGCTGCCCGAGATGAGCAGCGGCTACAAGCCCGTAAGCGATGATTTCGCCCGCGAGTGGCACGAACTGATTATCCAGAGTCCTTACTTCTCCATGGACCAATGGCTCGACGCCATAGGAGCAGCCAACCAGCAGGCCATCATCACCGCTGGAGAGAGCGACAACCTGGTGAAGAAGCTGTCGCTGAAGTCAAGCCAGGGCGGATACAAGGTGAACGTAATCTGGCTGCCGGAGAGGATGAACCAGGAGTGTGCCAACAAACTGCTCAAGCTCATTGAGGAGCCGCCGCAGCAAACAGTGTTCATCATGGCATGCGAAGAGCCGGCCTTGCTGCTTGACACCATCCGCAGCCGAGTGCAGCGCATTGACGTGAAGGCCCTGCCGGAAAGCGTGATAGCCCAGGCTCTCGTTGAAAAACGCGGAGTGGACCAGGAGATGGCAAGGCGGATAGCGCGCATAGCGGCAGGCTCGTGGCTCAAGGCTCTGCAAGAGCTGCAGGCAGGCGGAGAGAACGAGGAGTTCCTCAACATCTTCATAGCCCTCATGAGAATGGCCTACCGCAGTGATGCCCGCGGGCTGAAACTCTGGAGCGACGACATGGCCACAATGGGAAGGGAGAAGCAAAAACGGTTTCTCTACTACTTCATGCACATGATAAGGGAGAGCTTCGTCTACAATTTCAACCGGCAGGACGAGCTGAACTACATGACGCTGAAGGAGGAGCAGTTTGCCAAGAACTTCGCCCGCTTCATCAACGAGGCCAACATACTCGCCATCTGCGACATAGTGAACCTGGCCATACGCGACATAGGCCAGAACGCCAACCCGAAAATAGTATTCTTCGACACCGCCCTCAAGATGGCCGTGCAGATACACCAGAAATAACCCACAAACACCCACGCCACACACAATACCAACAAATACCCATACCACCCACAAATACCAACAGCAATGG
The DNA here is from genome assembly GCA_017455495.1 of Prevotella sp. GTDB lineage: Bacteria > Bacteroidota > Bacteroidia > Bacteroidales > Bacteroidaceae > Prevotella. The sequence goes on along the minus strand of JAFTAR010000174.1, from coordinate 22,934 downwards.
AACTGAAGACAAAAGAATACTCCATACGCACTGGTTGCGACCGTGGCCTTTGTGCCGCCGCCATAGGCCGCCAGGACCGCCAGCTTAACACCTACGACTGGCTGGCAGACGTGCCAGGCAACGCAGAGAGCACCGACCTCGTGGAGGTGCAGTTCAAGCACACCCGCAAGGCATACTACCACAATGTAAACGGCCTCCCGCTGAAGAAGGGCGACATCGTTGCCGTGGAGGCCAGTCCGGGCCACGACATCGGAGTGGTGACCCTTACCGGCAGGCTGGTACACCTCCAGGTGAAAAAGGCCAACCTGAAGAGCGACGACGACATAAAGCGCATCTACCGCTTGGCCAGGCAGAGCGACATGGACAAGTACCATGAGGCAAAGGCCCGCGAGCACGAAACCATGATTGAGAGCCGCGAAATAGCCAAAGGACTGGGGCTGAAGATGAAGATTGGCGACGTGGAGTACCAGGGCGACGGCCAGAAAGCCATCTTCTATTATATTGCCGACGAGCGCGTGGACTTCCGCCAGCTCATCAAGGACCTCGCCGCCGCCTTCCATGTGCGCATAGAGATGAAGCAGATAGGCGCTCGCCAGGAAGCCGGCCGCATAGGCGGAACAGGCCCCTGCGGACGCGAGCTGTGCTGCGCCACGTGGATGAAGAACTTCTCAAGCGTGAGCACCAACGCCGCCAGATATCAGGACATATCGCTCAACCCGCAGAAGCTGGCCGGCATGTGCGCCAAGCTGAAATGCTGCCTCAACTACGAGGTGGACGACTACATGGAGCATGGCCGGAAGCTGCCAAGCCGCGAGGTGGTGCTGCAGACGCAGGATGCCGACTACTACTACTTCAAGGCCGACATACTGGCTGAGCTGGTCACATACAGCACCGACAAGAGGATGGCTGCCAACCTGGAGACCATAACAGCTGAGAGAGCCATGGAAATCATTGAGATGAACAAACGCGGCGAGAAGCCCCTCGACATGCAGCCCGACGACCAGAAGAAAGAGCCGGAAGGCCCCGTTGACCTGCTGGCAGGCGACAGCATTACCCGCTTTGACAAGGCCAAGAAGAAGAAAAAGAAGAAAGCCAAGCCGCAGCAGTCTGCCGACGGCGAAGCACATAAGGACGAGGCTCCACGCCGCGACAACAACCACAAGGGCCGCAAAGACGAGGCAAGAAAGAACAACGCCAAGAGAAATGACAATAAGCAGGAATAACATCATTATTCTGGCAATGCTCATCACTACGGCTGCACTGGCTCTGTCCAGCTGCGGCCGTAGGGCTGTCTACAGCCACTTCGAAACCATCAGCAGAGAGGGGTGGGACAAGGCTGACACCATGCATTTCATTGTGCCGGCCGGCAATGGCGGCAATCATGCAATGACACTTGGACTTAGGGCCAACAGCGCCTATCCCTATACTGATGTCACCCTGAGCGTTGGCGTAAGGACGGCAAAGACAGGGGAAATCCGCACGGACACGGTGAGCATAGACATCACCGACAAAGACGGGAACAGCCTGGGCACCGGGCTGGGAGTCAGACAGTTCAGTGCCATCCTCAGCACTATTGACACAAGGGACGGCGACACAATAGCCATAACTATTACCCACGCCATGGAGCGCAGAATCCTGCCCGGCATCACCGACGTGGGCATAACTATGGAAGAATAGCCGCTATTTCTTGCTGAAGGTGAGCAGCAGCTTGCCTACATATACGGCATGCTTGCCGTTCTGGTCAACGGGCACAGGCTGGCCGTCAACATTATTAGCATACTGCAGCTCCTCGAAATAGGTGTGGGTGTGGCCGCCAAGGACAAGGTCCACGCCGCGAGTGGCGGCAATGAACTGCTCGTCGGGATAGACGGAGCGCTCCCAGCCCAAGTGGCTTATGCATATCACGTAGTCGCACTTCTTCTGACGGCGCAGTATGTCCACCATCCGGTTGGTCACCTCCACCGGGTCAAGGAAGCGCAGCGGACCGTAGTTTGCCGTGAACACCAGTCCCTCAAGGGGAGGGCAAAGGGCAAACACGCCAATCTTTATGCCTTTCCGCTTTATCACTATATAGGGCTTTACAATGTCCTCAAGCTCCGTGCCGGCGAAATCGTAGTTGGAGCATACCACGGGAAACTCTGCCTGGCGGAATATACGCACCATATTGTCAAGGCCGAAGTCGAACTCATGGTTGCCTATAGTTACGGCATCATAGTGCATCTGGTTCATCAGCCCAATCTCCACGTCGCCCTGGAACATGGAGTAGAAAGCCGACCCCTGCGAAAAGTCGCCGCTGTCAAAGAGCAGCAGGTCGGGATCAAGGCGCCGCTCCTCCTCAATCATGGCCATCCTCCTCAGGTAACCGCCGCGCCCGGCCACCAAAGTGTCGGCCAAGGCGGGGTTAAGCGGCAGGATGGTGCTGTGAGTGTCGTTGGTGTGCAGGATGGTGAGTGTCTTCTGCGCCCATGCAGGGCTAAATACAAATGAATAAATAACAAATAAAAAACTTACAGCCTTTATCCACTGATTGCTCTTCTCTGATAATGTCTTCATAGTTGTTATCTATTTTTATTCATTATTATTTAGGTCGCAGACCACAATTCTTCCTTCCACCTGTGCATCCACCTCTTTTCCCTGTGCATGCATGGCCTGGAAGTAGTTCATAATGATGAAGCGGGAGTTGTCCTCGTCGCGCTGTGGCGACACGAGGTTGGTGCCGTCGCGAAACGCCGTCATGCCGTCGTTGCCCTGTACTATATAGTCAAGTGTTACGGCACGGTAGTCTGCCTGCGGGTTAATCTCATTTCCGTTCAAACGGGCAGAAATAAGCTCTCCGCTGGAGGTTATCTTCAACTCAACGCCATGGCTCACGCCCTCGCCGCCGCGCCGCGCTATCTGGGCGAACAGCTCCAGCACCTTCTCGCCCGTCAGGGTTACGAAGGCTATCTTGTTCTCAAACGGAGCTATGTCGTTGATGTCGCCGTAGGTGACGTCGCCGCGCCTCAGTGCCGCCCTTATGCCACCAATGTTGTACACGCCGAAGTCGGGCTGTTCGCCATAGCCCTGCGCACCCCACACGAGGATGTCGCTGAGAAGGTTTGAAATCTCGCTCTCAGGCCTGCGCTTGTCCATGTCGCGGGCCGACACACCCATAAGCGGACTCATCACCGAGTCTACCTTCTCCTTGTAGGGGGCAAGGTAAGCCACGGCCTCGCGGCTTATCATGCCGTCGTAGCGGCTGTCAATGAGCACCCGGCTGCGGCTGACGCTCTGTATGCTGTAGTGGGTGGTGCACCCTGCCACGGCGAACAATAGCAAGATAAGTGGTAAAAGAAAGATTCTTCTGTCCATAAGCATTAATATTTTCTGCAAAAATACAAAAACAATTACAATAAAGGGCATGAAGGCAGAAGTTTTTTCTTTAAAAAGAATAAAAAACGTTAACATGGAAGCGAAATATACCATCCACGTTGTCTTTTTCCAATTATTAGTAGTACCTTTGCAGCCGCTTTCAGCGTAACCGATGGTGGGAAGATAGGAGAGTTGCCCGCTATGTTGCGCAGACAAGACACAACATTTTAATCACTTTCTAAAAAAAATGGATTTAATTAAAGTTGCTGAGGAAGCATTTGCAACCAGCAATCGTGCCAAGGCCCAGGAGGCTGGCAAGAAGTTTGAGGATTTCGCCCCCGGCGATACCATTACCGTTGGTTACAAGATTATTGAGGGTTCCAAGGAGCGCATTCAGCTCTATCGCGGTGTGGTCATCAAGATTTGCGGCCACGGCGACAAGAAGCGTTTCACCGTTCGCAAGATGTCTGGCACCGTGGGTGTGGAGCGTATCTTCCCCATTGAGTCGCCCAACATTGACAGCATTGAGGTCAACAAGCACGGTAAGGTGCGTCGCGCCAAGCTGTACTACCTGCGCAAGCTCACCGGCAAGGCTGCTCGCATCAAGGAGAAGCGCGTTGGCACCAAGAAGGAGGATTAAGCCCTCTTATTCCGTAAAACCCAAGAAAGAACAAGAGTGCTGGCAGAACCAAGGAGTTTTGCCAGCACTCTCTGCTATTACTGTACACTGCTTGTTTTCATGATTGCCCCAGATGCCTGACTATAGTGAGGCCATAAGAAGGATCTATGACGACTACACGATTCCCCGGATAGAAGTGACAAGGGAAATGGTGTACAAGGCGGCCTTCGTGACAGAGAGCCGCTTCCCGCCTGCCGATAAAGACGATGTCTTTGCCATACTGGCTGCCCTGAACCTGCTCAACACCGTGGTGAAGCTGCCTTGGGGACGAAAACTTGTAACCTATAACTACATTAAGGGATTGGCGGCCGCCATGTTCACTGAACTCACATTCAGGAAGATAGAGGGCATAGACCTCTACTATGACAGGGGGGAGGATATTGTGTACTTCCGTGTCTATGACATTCAAATCAGTTTCCACCACCCGGCCCGCTACGGAAGTATTGAAGAGGCTATCATAGCCAATCAGCTGACACCGCAGCAGTGGGACGGCTTACGACTTCAGAAGGTGGCTGCAGAACTCTTTCATATGGCTGTGCCCAAACCGCCAGTATGCAGCACGGTTGAGAAGGCCTACCTCCAAGGGGTTATGAAGCATGCCGCTGGAGGCCTCCTTAAGGAAAGCCCCCTCAAAGAAAAATGTATGGAAGGAAGTCCTTCGGACGAAGGTCTTATGGAAGAACCGGCCTTGGAAGAGTGTGCGGAAGAAAAAGAATGCATCTTGCCAACAGACAGCTATAGCGAGCTGCAGATGATTCTGAACTTCAACATCTGGCGCTGCAATAAAGTCACACTTCACCGTAGGAAAGACCACCGCGATGTTCCAATAATAAGATACACAGGACAAAACTACGACGAACTGACCAAATTCCTTACCCAGAACCGGCCGTACATACCCCGCAGGTACAAGAGCGCTTTCCTGAGGGGCTGCCTCTACTGCATATCTGCCAAGCTGCGTATTATACGGTTGCCTGTCTCACAATATATCATGACCCTCACGCAGAACAGCTTCATTAAAAGGGGAGGAAGGCTCTTCAACCTGTGCCTGTCCTACAGCATGGCACGCTACCTCTCCATGCTGTTTCCCAATCTGATGTTTGTCAACACACTTGACTACAACCGCATGGCAACTTCCTCAAAAAAATACTATGCCACCAAGGATATTGCCACCGTGCCCATGACATCGAAAGCAAGACAGCTTAAGGTGTGGATTGCCATAGACATTGGCGGAGAGCTGACCGACTTCGACCCTTACACCCTCCCAGAATGGCTTGTCAGCGACTACGCCAACACAGACATCTTCTTCCGCGAGTTTGAAAAAATCCGCAAAAACGGCCACGTGGGCATACTGGCCTACAGGGAGATCCTGCTGTTGCCGCCAGTCTACAGGCGGATTGATTTTGCCGGCTATCAGGCCTACGTGAAGCGCGACGACGGAAAGGTAGCCGTATACTCCTTGCACAAGGAGGCGTTTATCTCCGACTTCGTCTACGACCGGGTGTGGTATGAAAACCTGCACTGTGCCGTCATGGGCATGAAGGACGGAAAGATAACCGTAATATACCAGTTCCTGCCAGAAATATTTGCAAAGGTTGTAAAGAAAAGGATAAAAAGCCGCCACCGCTGCATGATTGACGGCATGCCAGCCACAGTGGAGTGGTTCTACACCTGCAAGTATAATGCACCTAAATGTAACCAACCCTGACCTTTCACGGCAATACCTGCGAAAAAAAGAGAAAAAACTTGGAGAAATAAAATAATAGTATTAATTTTGCATGGTGAAAAGAAACACTTCCGCTACATGGCAAAGAACACAGCATGGCACGATGACTACTGGCTCCTGCTGATGCAGGCCTACCTTACGAAGCCCGTGGGGCTGAAGCCTGTCTACAGCCGCATCATGGTTGACCTCAGCCTTGAGCTTCATATCACTCCGCAAGCCCTTGGCAAGCGCATGAAGCAGATAGCACAGCTTAGTACTCCCCGGATAGAGAGAATATGGAAGACTTACTCCTCCAACCCAAAGAGGCTTGAAAGGGCCGTAGGCCTGTTGCGCAGCATGAAAGGCTTCGGGCAGGAGAGCGAGTTCTATGAAGGCGTGGAGACGGTGGAGACCTTCGAGCGCGACTTCCGTCCGCTACAGGAAGAGCCGTGCCTCATGCCAGTTATGCTGATAATAATCCTTGACCTCTACTTCCAGCTTACACCGGCCACCATGGTTGAGCAGACGCCAGAAGTGAAAAAGACTGCAAAGCTACTGGACATTAAGCCAGAAACCGTGGTGCAGGTGCTTGACGTGTTCCAGATATGCGACCCCTACCTGCAGCGCAGCGAGATAACGCTGTCACCGCTGCTCGCCCCCTGCCAGAATGTGTGGCAGCGCATGGCCGACAAGGAGCCAGAGCAGATTAATGACATTGCCATGGAATACGCGCAATACTTTAGTTGACAATTCACAGTGTAGAGTTGTGTAGAGTTTGCTACCACAGTTGCAACAAATCCGTAAATCGAAAATATCATAGGTGTCACAAGTTCAGGTACAGCAGGCAAAACAGGAGCAGCGGCAGCAGCAGACCATCTCTGCACAGCAGTTGCTGGTGGCACGTCTTGTAGAGCTGCCACTACAACAGATGGCTGAACGTATAGAGACAGAGCTCCACGACAACCCCGCCTTGGAAAAGAAGATGGCAGACGACGACCTGGAGCCTCAGTGGGATAGCCACACGGAAAGTGAAGCCAACAACGACGGAGATGACTTTGAAGCACAGCGCGAACGTGAAGAGCGCGTCGATGCCTTGGATGCTGCCTTAGAGAATATAGGACGCGACGACGAGGACCTGCCCGTGTACCAGGGAGGGCACAACACTGCCGACGAGCAGGAGCCGGCAGTATATGGCGAAGGGCGCTCCTTCCACGACATGCTTCTGGAGCAGGTGGCTGAGATAGAGCTAAGCGAAGATGACCGCTATGTGATGGAGTATATCATACAGTCGCTCGACGACGACGGCCTGCTACGCACACCCCTTGCCGACATCTGCGAACAACTGGCCATTTACCACGGCATAGACATCACAACACAGCATATTGAAGATTTGCTGGCACGCCTTTGGCAGATGGATCCTCCCGGCATCGGCGCGCGCACACTGCAGGAGTGCCTGCTGCTGCAGATAGAGCGGAAGAAGCCCTCACCCATGACGCAGCTGATGAAGACCGTGGTGACCGACTACTTCGATGCCTTCACCAAGAAGCATTGGGAGCGCATTCAGACGGCAATGTCGCTCAGCGACATCCAGACAGAGGAGCTGATGGCCGAGCTGAGGCACCTGAACCCAAAGCCCGGCTCTGCCATGGGCGAAGCTGTGGGGCGCTCCTTCCAACAGATAACACCCGACTTCATCGTAGACACACACTATGACGGCACCATCACCATGCAGCTTAACAACAGCGAAATACCCCAGCTGGAAATCTCGCAGTCGTTTGCAGACCTGATGAAGGACTACCAGACAAACCGCGACAACCTGAGCCGCCAGCAGAAGGAAGCCCTGCTCTACACCCGTCAGAAGGTGGAGGCCGCACAGAGCTTCATTGAGGCGGTGAAGGCACGCCAGGCAACGCTGGCCAGCACCATGAATGCCATCATACAGTTGCAGAAGCCCTTCTTCCTTGAAGGCGACGAAGAGCTGCTGCGGCCCATGATACTGCGCGATGTGGCAAATATCACTGGCAGGGACTTAAGCACCATCTCAAGGGTGACCAACTCTAAATACGTGCAGACACGCTGGGGCACATTCCCCCTGAAGTTCTTCTTCACCGACAGCCTTGTCACCGACAGCGGCGAGGCTCTGTCAACACGCAAGATAAAGGTGGCCCTGCGCAGAATGATAGAGAACGAAAACAAGAAAAAACCTCTCAGCGACGACGTGTTATGCGACATGCTGCGCCAGCAGGGAATGCCCATTGCCCGGCGCACAGTGACAAAATACCGTGAGCAGCTGGGGCTGCCGGTGGCAAGGCTGAGAAAGGGGTAAAAAGGCAGAAAAGTAAAAAAACAGTATTGTCAAGGTGACCACCCAGAAAGGACTCATCATCGCGGCCCGCATCATTAGCATGATCTTCACGCCGTTCTACCTGCCTTTAGTAGGTATAGCCCTGCTGTTCACGCTGAGCTACATGAGCATGCTGCCTTTCCAGTACAAACTGTTTGTGGTAACAGTGGTCTACCTGCTCACTATCCTTGTACCCACATTCCTCATCCACCTGTACCGCCGCTACCGCAGGTGGAGCCTGCTGCAGATAGGCCACAAGCGGAGGCGCATGGTGCCCTACGTCATATCAATGATGTGCTACCTGGCCTGTATATGGTTCATGGAGTCGCGGCAAATCTTTCATTTCATAGTAGTAATAGTCTTAGCCGCTTTGATCATACAGGCCGTAAGCCTCATCGTGAACTTCTGGTGGAAGGTATCTACCCACACAGCTGCCATTGGCGGTGTGACGGGGGCCTTGATGGCCTTTGCCGAGCTGTTTCGCTTCAACCCCGTGTGGTGGCTGTGCCTTGCCCTGTTTCTTTCAGGCATACTGGGCACGGCCCGCATCATCCTGCGCCAGCACACACCGGGGCAGGTGGTGGCGGGCTTTGCCATCGGCGTTGTCAGCGCATTCATAACAATAATATATTTATAGAGAATGAAACCCTTAGTTAGCATCATTATGGGCAGCACCAGCGACCTGCCCGTCATGGAGAAGGCCTGCAAGCAGCTCGACGAGCTGCAGGTGCCCTTCGAAGTCAACGCCCTCTCCGCCCACCGTACACCAAAGGACGTTGAGCAGTTTGCCGCCCAGGCTGAGGAGCGCGGCCTGCGTGTCATCATCGCCGCTGCCGGCATGGCTGCCGCCCTGCCTGGTGTCATTGCCGCCCAGACAACGCTGCCGGTGATTGGAGTTCCCATCAAAGGCATGCTCGACGGCCTTGACGCCCTGCTGAGCATAGTGCAGATGCCGCCGGGAATACCTGTGGCAACCGTGGGAGTCAATGCTGCCCAGAACGCAGCCCTGCTGGCCTGCCAGATCATTGCCCAGAGTGACCCCGACCTCGCTGCCCGCTTGAAGGAGCACAAGGAGAACCTGAAGCAGAAGATTGTGAAGGCCAACGAAGAGCTGAGCCAGGTGAAGTATAGCTTCAAGACAAACTGAAAGATGAATAGTGAAAGGTGAAAGATGAAAGTTATGATTAGACTTTTCTGCGTAGAAAGCCTTAAGAAGATACTCCTGCTTATGGCTACAGCCGTACTGCTCGTGTCGTGTGCAGAGCGCAAGTCGGCCACAGACTATAGTCCTTTTGTCCAGCGCGAGGGCACATGCTTCATGCTGAAAGGCCAGGAGTACCGCTTCGTGGGCACCAACTTCTGGTACGGAGCCATTCTGGGCAGCGAGGGTCAGGGCGGCGACCGCCAGCGCCTGTGCCGCGAGCTTGACCGCCTGCATGAACTGGGCATTGACAACCTGCGCATCCTTGTTGGCAGCGACGGCCAGCGCGGCATTGCCACAAAGGTGGAGCCTACGCTGCAAGTGGCTCCCGGTGTGTACAACGACACCATCCTTGCCGGCTTAGACTACCTGCTGCAGCAGATGGGGGCCAGGGATATGAAGGCAGTGCTCTACCTCAACAACTCATGGGAGTGGAGCGGAGGCTACGGCTTCTACTTAGAGCAGGCCGGACAAGGCAAGCAGCCCAGGCCGGAAACCGACGGCTACCCCGCCTTCATGCAGGCCATGAGCCGCTATGCCGACTGCGACAGCGCCCACCAGCTGTTCTACGACTACGTGCGTTTCATCATAAAGCGCACCAACCAGTACACCCGCGTACCCTACACCGACGACCCCGCCATCATGGCCTGGCAGATAGGCAACGAGCCGCGTGCCTTCAGCGAGGAGGCCAAAGAGCCTTTTGCCCAGTGGCTGAGCGAGGCCTCGGCTCTCATCCGCAGTCTTGACCGCAACCACCTCATCTCCATTGGCAGTGAGGGCATCTGGGGCTGCGAGAACGACAGCGCCCTCTACGCCCGAATAAGCAGCGACCCAAACATTGACTACCTCACGGCCCACATCTGGCCCTACAACTGGAGCTGGGCACGCCAGGACTCGCTGGCCGAGGACGTGGATCAGGCCTGCCGCCTCAGCGGACAGTACCTGAGCCAGCACACCGCCATTGCCAACCGACTGCAGAAACCCCTTGTGGTGGAGGAGTTCGGCTACCCCCGCGACGGCTTCGTCTTCAATCCCGCCTCGCCAACCACAGCACGCGACTCCTACTATGACTACATCTTCTCAATGGCCATGGCCGACGCTCTGGTGAAGGGCTGCAACTTCTGGGGATGGGGCGGCGAGGCTCGTCCGCGCCACCAGCAATGGATGGTGGGCGACGACTACACCGGCGACCCGGCACAGGAGGCGCAAGGACTGAATTCCGTCTTCGACTGCGACAGCACCACCCTCAGCGTCATAAAGAAGTACAACGCAAAAGAGTAGGACTACAGAAACTCTGTTAGCTGACAGAGGGCTGTAACATAGAATGTTACCGGGCCTGGAGCGGGATACTCGGGGAAGCGGTTGAAGAAAGCGGTGTCCAAGCCGGCATTCTGTGCACCGATGATGTCAGTGTCATAGTTGTCGCCTATCATAAGTGTGGATTCCGCATTAGCGCCGGCTTGGCGAAGGGCATAGTCAAAGAACTTTGCCGAAGGCTTGTTGGCCCCCGCATCCTCGCTGAGAATAACAGTAGTGAAGGCGCTGTCAAGTCCGCAGGCCCGCAGTTTCTTGTACTGCACCTCGTGGAATCCGTTGCTACACATGTGCAAGCGGTAGCCCTGGCGCAGCAGGTAGTCGGTCAGCTCACGTGCACCCTCCACCAAACCGGGCTTTGAGGAGCACAGCTCCAGGAAGCGGTTGCTCACCTTTAGGCAGTATTCGTCGGTGAGGTTCAGTCCGCTGCCGAGGCTCAGCGGCCTGCGGAATCGCTCTATAATTAGATAGCTGCGCTCTATCTCGCCCTTGGAATACTGCCGCCACAGGTCAATGTTGGCCCGCCAGTAGGCATCGTAGAACGTGTCTGCATCTGGGAAATGACATGCCAGATCAAGCTCGTCGTACAGCTCGCGAAGAGCCAGCACGGCATTGCCATGGGTGTCGTAGAGGGTGTCATCGAAGTCAATGAACAGGTCGCGGTATCTCTTCATCTGCTTTTTTCCGACAAAAGTAAACATTTTCAGCTGAAAAGACAAGCTGAGTGTGCTTTTTTTGTTTTTTTTTGTTACCTTTGCCCCAGTCTTAAGAACAATAACACACAAGCCCATGAAGAAATCGCTTATAGTGGCCATGGCGGCAACCGCCATCACCGCCTGCCAGAACGGCAGCCAGAAGGAGGCATTCTGCTTCGACGAGATGACCTATTCGCCCACCGAGACCGTGTTCAAGCTCTTTGCCCCTGCCGACGCCGAGGTCAGCGTGGTGGTGGGCACAGACACCATAGCTATGGTGCAGATAGCCACGATTGATGCTCCCGACAGCACCTCGCTGCCTCAGGGTGCAATATGGACTGCCGCATTGCAGGGCGACAACAAGGGCAAGGAGTATTCCTTTGTCGTTGACGGCCGGGAGTCGCCGGGGGTGTTTGCCAAGGCCGTCACGGTGAACGGGCGCCGAGGAGTGATAGTGGACATGAACGACACCAACCCCGAAGGGTGGGACACCGATACCGTGGGCACACGCCATGCAGACTTTGCACAGTGGGTTGTATATGAACTGCACCACCGCGACTTCTCCATAGGCCGGCAGGGGGCCCAGCATCCTGGAAAGTTCCTTGCACTGACCGAGCCATGGGCCTTGCAGCACCTCACCGCGTTAGGCATAAACGCCGTCCACCTGCTGCCGTCATACGACTTCGGCTCCATTGACGAGGAGGCCGACAGCGTGGCGCAGTACAACTGGGGCTACGATCCCGTGAACTACAACGTGCCGGAAGGCTCCTACTCTACCAATGCCGCCGACCCTCTGTGCCGCATCAGGGAATTCAAGCAGATGGTGATGGCGCTCCACAAGGCGGGCATTAACGTCATTCTCGACGTGGTGTACAACCACACTTACGACATAGAGCACTCCAACTTCCAGCGCACCTTCCCCGACTACTACTACCGCAAGACCGCCTCAGGCGACTACTCCAACGGCTCGGGCTGCGGCAACGAGACGGCCTCGGAGCACGAGATGATGAGGCGCTTCATGGTGGAAAGCGTGAAGTACTGGGTGAGGGAATTTCACATTGACGGCTTCCGCTTCGACCTTATGGGCTGCCACGACATAGAGACCATGAACCTGATTCGCCAGGAGGCAGACATGATAGACCCCACATTATTTATATATGGGGAGGGATGGAGCGCCGGCCAGTGCGCCCTGCCCACCGAGCAGCTCGGCGTTAAGGCCAACACAGCACTCATGCCCGGCATTGCCGCCTTCAGCGACGACCTGAGGGATGCCCTGCGAGGCCCATTCAGCGACGACACCAAGGGGGCCTTCCTCGCCGCCCTGCCTGGCAGCGAGATGAGCATCAAGGCCGGTGTGGCCGGAATGGTGGAGCACCCCCAGGTGGACTACTCGGAGGTGAACTACTCCGAACGCCCCTACGCCTTGCAGCCCACACAGATGATAGCCTACGTGAGCTGCCACGACGACATGTGCCTCACCGACCGCCTCGTGGCAAGCGTGCCCTCGCTCAGTGGGCTTGACATCAGCACTATGCCTGTCAACAGCCCGAAGATGCAGGAACTTATACGCCTTGACCTGCTGGCACAGACGGCTGTGTTCACCAGTCAGGGAGTGCCCTTCATGCTTTGTGGAGAGGAGCTGCTGCGCACGAAGAAGGGAGTACACAACAGCTTCAACAGCCCAGACTGCATAAACCGACTGGACTGGACAGCCACCGAGCGCTTCCCCCAGGTGCTGGACTACTACAGCCGCCTCATTGCCATGCGCCACAACCATCCTGCATTCAGGCTTGGCAACGACGAGCTGGTGAGGCAACACCTGCAGTTCCTGCCTGTGGACAGCGACTGCGTGGTGGCCTACTGCCTGAACGACCACGCTGGAGGCGACACCTGGCAGAACATCATCGTGGTGCTCAACGCCAGCAAGGCCACACAAACAGTCAGCGTGCCACAGGGGCTGTACACCGTGGTGTGCGACAACGGGAGGATAGACGAGAGCGGCCTGTACACCATTACAGGGCAGCAGGTGGAAGTGAAACCGCAGACTGCCGTCATCATGCACTTGGTTAATTAGTGTATCTTTTGGTTAAGCAAATGTTAACAAGGCCGTGGGCGGAGCCAAAACGCCGTACCTTTGCACCAGTGAAAGTCAAGGCGCCGACATCACGACCCAAACATTGTTTAACTAAAAATCCTTTTTAATCATGGCTCTTAACATCAACCTGTATCAGGACCGTCGCAGCGAGAGCGACAACTACGGAAAAGTCTACGGACGAGTAAAGAACTCTACCCCCATCGGCATTGCCGACCTTGCCAAGCACATGGCTGAGCACGGCACTCCCTTCTCCAAGGGAACCATCCAGGGCATTCTCTCCGACATGTCTTCGTGTGTCAAGGAGCTGATGCTCATGGGGCAGCCTGTGAAGCTTGACGACCTTGGCATCTTCTATGCCACTGTTGAGTCAACCTGTGCCAACACCGCTGCCGACTTCGACCTCAGCAAGAACATCAAGGCTGTGAAGCTGCTCTGCCGTGCCACCGGCGATGTAACGCGCAAGGAGCTGACCTCCAAAGCCCAGCTGCAGTACAGCGACCTGGCCCAGAAGGTGCGCGATGGCAAGGTGGACATTGCTACTCTCTACGATGAGCAGAGCGGCGGCGGCAGCAGCTCTTCGGGTGATGACGACATCAACCCCCAGCGCCCCTAATAAGCAGTTACCACTAATAACATTAACACACGCATTTGTCATGAAGTGGAACCGTGAAGTATGGAAGTTCATCGTGCAGACTGCCCTGGCTGTCCTCTCAGCCATAGCAACCTCCCTTGGAGTTACGTCTTGCATGATCCTTGTGTAGCGCGCGTCCTCTTTGTCTGGCTTCTCAGGCAAAGAAGAAATAAGAAAATGCATCCTGGCGGCAGACATTCCGTCAGGATGCTTTTTTGTATGTTTTTACAGCTTTACACTGGAAATGTCTACGAGACCGTTGACAATGGCATAGATAGTGAGCCCGGCAGGAGAGTGAATCTGCAGCTTGCGGGCTATGTTGCGGCGATGGGTGATGACGGTATTTACTGAGAGACAGAGGCGGTCGGCAATCTCCTTGTTCTGCAAGCCCTGCACCACACCAATAATTACATCCTTCTCGCGGTCGCTCAAAGCCTCGCTGTTATCCTGCCCTCCCTTGAACACCATGGAGGAAATACTCTTTGACACATCCTCCTGCTTTATCAGCAGTTCAAGGCGCTTTATGGCAGGTGCGAAGATGTGGTCCTCCACCTCGGCATGCTGGCGCAGCCATTCCTCATTGTTATAAATATTATAGAGTGTGGCAGTGAGCTGGTTGTTGTGGTGAGTGTCGGCAGGCAGGTATTTTATTATCATCAGCTTCAACTCGCGAAGCTTCTTGCCAGTCTGCTCGTGGTGGCGGGAAAAGGTGTCAATGTTGTAGTCGCTCATTGGGCGGCCGCTAAGCAGAGACTCCACGTAGGGGAAGAGCGTCTTCTCTTCATACTTCATGTGGCGGCGTATTTCCTGCGCATAGCCTTCATACAACTTCATTATCAGCATGCCTAAGGGGTCGCCCTCGCTGATGCTCTCCCTCAGCTCACGCCTTATCAGTGGCAGCTGGAAGTCAAGGTAGTAGGCGTGGCTGGCGTTCAGGTAGTGCAGCAGGGTTGGCACGCTGATGCGTTCATCGTCCTCAAAGTCGCCATGGCCGTTGATGGTGAAGTTCACCACGGCAAGGAAAGTGTAGGTGTCTACGCTGTTCAGCTCGCAGGTCTCTCTGACAGTCTTTTCCCCAAAGCCGAGGTTGATGCCGAAGGAGCCCAGCGCCTGCAGCACGCTGTAGTTGTCCTTTATCAGCGTTATCATCTTGTCACCCGGCTCGTAAATCTTCAGGTTCTTCATTGTCTTGCTGTTATAAATCGGGTACAAAGGTAGTAATTTTCAAGCGTAACTGTGCATGCCGCCCAACAAAAAATTCACGCCGAAATAAGTTACGAGGACGGCTATGAAAGCGCTTATCATATAGATGTGGTAGAAGCGCGGCTTGTTGAAGACGCCAATTGAGGCTTTGTGCAGAGGCACGGCATAGACCATGAAGGTGATGAGCGCCCAGGCCTCCTTGGGGTCCCACGACCAGTAGTTGCCCCACGACACGTTTGCCCATACAGCCCCGAGGAAGATGCCTATGGCAAGAAGGAACACGGCGGGATAGAGCATCAGCTGTGACAATGCCGTGGTGCGCTCCAGCTCTGGTTCCTTTCTCTGCTTTATCAGTATCATGGCCTGTATGCCCAACAGCAGCTGAAGTGCGAACAGGGAGTAGGCACACATCACCGTCATCACATGAACTGAAAGCAGTGGCGACTGCAACACCGGCATTAGTGGGGTGAGCTGTGAGCCGCTGCCGCCAAGCATGGCCACAAGCATGCAGAAGGAGGCTATCAGCGGTCCGAAGGCAATGATTATGGGGAACTTGCGGCTGAGCAGCATGGTGAGCAGCAGAAGCACCCAGGCCATGAACAGCATGGTTTCGGGGCCGTTGCTCACGGGTATATGACCGCTTAGCCACCACCGCAAGGCAAGCTGAAGGGTGAGGAAGATGAAAAGTGAAAGACTGAATATGAAAGAAGAAACGCGGAGCATCTTCCCCGACTTGCCGATGAGCATCGCTATGCACAGCAGCAGGCTTAGCGTGAGGCACAGGAACACGGGCCACTTCTGGCTGCGCAGGCTGTTGTAGAAGATTTCCGCCTTCGTCTTGCCCTCGCTGGGCAGCAAGTCGCCTGTCATGTCGCGCTGGAAGAGCTTTATCTTCGCTATAATCTCAACGGCGCGGTCACGCTGATTGGTGACGATGCTCTCCGTGAGGAAGTCCATGGCCTGCTTTATGAAGAACTGCTCCTTGACGGGTATCTCCCTTGGCAGCGACTGTGCCCCAGGCGAGTACCAGTTGACAGTGGAATCTAAGCGGTAGGGGAAGATGCGGATGAACTGCCCCCTATAGAACATTTCCACCAAGTGGTACTTCTCGTCGGCTTCAAGCAGAGCCTTCCTGCTTTTCTCAGCAGCAGAACCGCTTAGCACACTATTCACTGCGGCCTGGAGTTTATACTCGTGGTGCTCGTTGACGAAGTCGCTGTATGAGGCCCACTGGCTGTCTATGCCAAGCAGCTGCTGCACCTCGCCACTCTTTATGCGTATCAGCTTCTGCTGCTCCCAGGGCGAGTAGAAAATCATCCAGCTCGCGAAAATCTCGTCGGCCGAGTAGCCGTTCCACGAGGCACTGCCGGTTAGCTTCGTGACAAAATCGGTGGCAACGGTGTTGAGCGGGCAGATGCGGTTGTTGTAAAGCACGTTGATGGTGCCCATGCGGTGGGCAATGTCCTTGTCCACGATTTGCAACTCGTTGCTGGCGCTGGCACTGACACTTACCAACAGCATTATTGCCGTCATGGCTTTCCTGTAGAGAAAGCGCATCTGAGTCTTGCGCGACAGCAGCGTGGCTATGATGCCCAGGAGCAGCATGAGATAGCCAAGGTAAGTTATGGTTATGCCGTAGGGGTCGTAGCCTATTCCCAAGGTCACTCCATCGCCGTCAGAGTCATAGCTCTGCTGGAACAGGCGGTAGCCGCTCACGTGGCCTATGTTGTTCATGGATACGAGCACATCTCCACTGGTTCCTTCCCCGGAGTAGAGTATAACGCTCTGGTAGTCAAGGGGAGCGTCAGTGCCGGGATAGTTTACGATGCGGAACTCTCTCAGCGACATTGAGAAGGGCAGAATTTTAGTCTTGCCGTCCTCCTTGTCAGTGAAAGTTGTTGTTTCTACGTTTTTCCTTAGCCTGACAGTGCCATTAACAGAGAAGAGATGGGTGATGAGTGCCCCGGCCAGAATCACCACGAACGACAGGTGGAGCAACATCAGGGCAACGCGCTTGTACAGCTTTTGCTTCATCATATAGGCACAGGCCATGACGGTGAGCACGGCCCAAAGAGCCGTGAACCACCACGAACCGTAGATGTGCCCGCCTACGAAGGCGGTGCCACGGTATTTCTCTATGACTGTGGCAAGCCCTATACACACCACGATGAGTGTGTACAGGGCAATGACCATTCGCTTTATTGTACTATTTGACAATTTCTCTATTTGACTATTTTGCTATTGTTTTTAACTCCTTTAATCAGATAGACTCTATGAAGAAGATGATTTGGTCGCGCTGTGCCTTTGTCAGGTTGCGGAAGTTCAAAATGCTGTTGTAGGCATCGCTGGTGCCTCCCTCGTTCTTGCATCCGTGCCACATGATGGCCTCCAATACGTTGCGTGCGCGGCAGTCGTGCAGGCGTTCCACTCCGCTGCCACACTTGGCTGCCAGTCCGCGTCCCCACAGCGGTGTGGTGCGGCACCAGCCGGTGCGAATGTCGTTCTTCATCCAGAGGCGGTGCTGCACGAAGTCGGTGTAGGGCCATATCTTCTGGTGTGGATAGCGCGGCATGTCGCTGTCAGAGGTAAAGAAATTGTTCGGGTCCTGGATATGGTCGTCGCCGGTCTGCCACGACGGACGGTGGCAGGCGGCACAGCCAATCTGGGAAAAGAGCCGCTTTCCTTCCTGGAAGTCCTCGGTAGTGGTGTTGCGGGCAGCGGGAACAGCCAGGCCACGATGCCAGATCATGAGGTTCTTGTACTGTGCATCGCTCATCTCGGCATCAAGCTGGCGGCTGGTCAGGTAGGTGTAGATGTCCTGCTCCAGGTTGCCGGTGTGCCACTCCGGATGGGCGTTCGTCGGGTCTATGCGGTTTATATACTCCGTGAAGCCTGCCTGCACCTCGGGGTCTTTCGACGACTGGGTGGCGTAGTAGGTTCCGGCCAGGTCGAGATAGTGGTAGCGGCGGTCTGAGCGCGTCACGTTGGTTATGTTCCAGATGGCGTTGGCTCCTGCGGCGTCAAGTATTGGGCCGCGTGAGAGGGCGTAAGTGTAGCGGCGCACATACTTGGTGCCGTCGCCCTGCAGCGAGTTGCTGTAGTAGCTGTTCCAGGTGTTGGTGGCCTGGTTCCACATGGCGGGGTTCAGCGCGTCTGTGCGGCCAATGCTGTTGAAGTAGTTGCTCTCCTGCTCCCACTGCGCCGTGATTTCCTCGTCGGGAATGGCATCGGTAAGGCCTGTGCCGTAGATGCCGATGGTAGACTCCAGAAGAACGCCAATCTCATTGTTGTACTGCGTCTCGTTGAGCGTCACGTCCTGGCCGCCGCGAGCCACTACGACGGGAGCATAGTAGGCGCTGTAGGGTATGCTGACCTCGGGATAGATGAGCGAGTAGGTCTCGCCGTCGGGGAAGCGGTTGCCCCACTCGTCGGTATAGTTGTTCCACGCTATCCTTATCTGGTCCTCGTCAATCGGGGCCTTGAAGGGTTTCACGGCTCCCGTCTGCGGCATGCCTGCCACGGAACGGATGTAGGCGTTTGTGGTCTTGTCGTAAACCACAAGCAGGTAGCCGTTGCGGTGGTTGTCGGCCTTGTACTCCGTCTGGCGGGCACCATGGCCGTAGCCGGGGTGACAGTACAGACAGCCGCGCCTTACATAGACGGGACCAAGACCGTGGAAGGCACCGTCGGTGTTAGTGTTATAGTCTTTCTCAAACAGGTACTCGCCCTCGTTGAAGGCTCTCATCATGCCTGCGTTCTCAACGGCCTTGGTGGGTTGTTCAAAGGCGGTTGCCGTGTTGACGGCGGTGGTGCCGAGCAGGCCGCCGGCATAATAGTCTTCCGGGTAGTCGGTAGCTGTCGGGTCGCCTATTTCCCACGTAGTAGGATTAGCGGCTTCATCATCGTCGGAGCAACCGGCGATGATGAAGGACCCTAACAGAACCAAACCGAAGAGATAGGGTTTGTTCATAGTTCGTAATAAATTCTTAATTCATACTCGGCGAAGCCGATAACTCTTTATTCTTAACTCTTAATTCTTAATTCTAACGATAGACTGGTACAGTTTCTGGGCATTGTCGGCCAGAGTGCGATAGGTAGCCAGCACCACGTTGTCCACATAGTTCTCGTTGATTACCTTGCACTGTGCATCAACCGTAGCATTGCCGGCATATCCCTTCAGTGTCTCTGCCATTTCCCCAAGGGCATCGTCAAGCTCGCCCAGAGCATCAATGGCAACCTTGCAGGAAGAATCTGAATAGTACAGGGCAAACGGAGCCTTCATGGCATTGATTTTTGCCAGGGCGGCATCAAGCTTTGTGACTACGGTATTTGCCTGGGTGGCCAGTGTGGCATTGCCAGCATTACGGCAGAAGTAGATAAGCGACTTTTCGACGGGCGTAGTGGCATCCATCTGTCCGTAAAGGGCATTCTTGCAGGATACTATGTTGTCGTAGAAGTCGGTGATGGAGTTGTAAGCATAGGGTGACTCAATGTAAGTATCATCCTCGCCGGTGTAGGGCAGTCCGATTTTCGAGTCGCCCACCTCTCCGATGATGTCCTGACAGCCTGAGATAATCTCAAGCGTTGCGTCAAGAGCTGTAGCCCAGTCGCCTGTGCCGGGGGTCTTGAAGGCTTTGCCAAAATTCTGGAATCCCTCTAACGCACCTTCTTGATTGCCGTCGTCATCAATGGCGAGGTGAGTGGCCACGTAGTTCAGGGCAATCTGATGGCGCTCTGCATTGCTCTCCTTTGAGTCCCAGGCAGCCTCAAGGGTAGCTGTGGCGTTGTAGAGATCCTTGGCTACAGCACAGATATAGCTGTACTCCAGGT
Source organism: Prevotella sp. (assembly GCA_017455495.1). GTDB lineage: Bacteria > Bacteroidota > Bacteroidia > Bacteroidales > Bacteroidaceae > Prevotella. The sequence continues at coordinate 2,889 of JAFTAR010000174.1, read as the reverse complement.
TGGTAATCTGGCTGATCTGGCGGGGCTGTCCCTGACGGAAAAGCACATACTCCAGTCCGTGGTAGCCCAGAATGCCTGAATTGGCAGTCTTTATGAAGTTGTCAAGGTTACTCATAGCCTGCGCGTCGCGCAGCACGTCGGCCAGGTCGTTGGCAGCCACGGGCCATGTGTCGATGTGTGGGTCAATGGAGTATACGTCTGCTGCACCGAAGAGGAAGGCCTCGGTGTTCTCCCAGTTGGCGCGTGCCACCTTCCAGTCGGCGCAGGCCTGGTCAAGGGCGGCCTGGGTACCGGAAACTACGCTATTGTCGGCATCGTCGTCGTCGGAACAGGCGGCGAAACCTGTGGAAAGTACGGCAGCCAGGGCTGCCATCTTCAAAAGATTCTTCATTTTCATTGTTGTTTTGGTATTTCGTTATTTCGACATTACGTTATCTCGGCATTTCGACATCCATATTTCTCAGAGGAACACCCCTGTATAGGTCACCCCCAGACTCAGGCTTGGCTCGTTGTTGTATGGCTGCTTATAGAGCGGACTGTCGGCAGCCAGCCCGTTGTTGTTCGGCTTTTCAAAGAAGCGGTAGGAATACTCGCCCTTAATGGTGATGTTCCTTACTGGCGAATAGTTCACGCCAAAAGCGCAGCGGTATTTCTTGGTGTGCTTGTACATTGACTGGTAAGTGCCCGACGCCATGGTGTTATAGTGCTCGAAGCGGCCGAAGAGGAACAGAGTCTCGTGTTCCCGGCGCATCGCAGGTATTTGCGAAAAGACATTATAGCCGGCCTCTACGGCATAAGCCAGGGCATTGCTGCCAATGTTCGAGTAGTGGTGGGGGTTGCCGTCCTGGTATTTGTGGTGGGTCCAGTTGGCCTGGTTGTAGGCCGATATCTCGTCGGCATCGCTGAAGTGGGCGTAGTCTATGTTTCCACGGACAATCCAGTTCCAGCGGTTCAGGGTGAAGTCAAGGGCTACAATGCCCAGTGCTCCCGTCACGTCATCGTATTTTGTGCCCGGCGTGCGCAGCGTGTTGCGGAAGGTGTAGCCGTAATAGCCGCTCAGGCCTATGCGCAGCCCCTTTATAGAGGTGTTGTCTACACGCACTGCTCCAGCGTAGTTGTTGGCCACCTTGAACTCGTAGGGGCTTGTGGCACCATAGTGCACAAAATCCTCGGCAGTGAAGCTCTCTGAGTTCAGACCGGAAAGCAGCTGCACCTCATAGCGCCAGTCCCTGAGGCGACCCCAAAGCGAGAGGCCCACCTGGTGCCATGTGTTGGGCATGATGGTGGCCTCGCCCTCCGGGCGGTAGACGGTGAAGAACTGGTTTGGCTCGTGGCGGGCGTTCGAGTAGCCCACGGGAACGATAATCTCGCCCATCTTGATGTTCAGCTTGCCGTCCATGAATTCCTTGTTTATCCAGAACTGCTCAATGTTCACCTCGCCGCCTTTCTCCACCTCGGCCTCGTATTCGCCGGCCTCCTCGGCCTCTATCTCCACGGCAGTGCCGTTGCCGCCATGCTCAAACTCAATCTCGCTGCCCAGGGTCCAGCCCTTGCCGAAGTCATAGCCTATGTTCAGGCACACGTGGGGCAGGTCGAAACGGCCGTGGCTGTTATCGTTGGCATAGTTCTCGGGCTTCTTGTAGCGGTTGAAGCTCTGGCTGTAGAAGTTGCGGGTCATCACGGCCTCACCATAGCCGCCTATGCTGAGTCGCGACGTGGCAGCCTGGCGTGTGGCCCCTGTGGTGGCGTCAACGTTGTTTTGCCCCGCCCCTTGTGCAACGGCGAAGAGGCTTGACAGGGAAAGTATCGTTGTAAGTATTGTTGCTTTCATTTCTTTATTACTGCTTGAAATGCGGTGCAAAGGTACTGCAAATGAAATTACCTTGCAATACCTAAAACTGAGTGTTTAGCCTTTGCCCAAGCAGGCAGTGGAAAAGGAATCTTAATCAGAAGTAGGTACGGAAAATCTTGTGTAAGTCAGAAATAATCACTAATTTTGCACCCGCAAAGTCTACCTTAATATATATAATAATGTATTTAACTGGCATAACCATAGCAGTGATGACCTTCCTCACTATTGGCATCTGGCACCCTATTGTCATAAAGACAGAGTATTACTGGGGCACCCGGCCGTGGGTGGTCTATCTGCTTATCGGTGTAGGTTGTTGCTTGACTGCCCTTTTTGTAGAAAACATCTTTCTCTCATCGTTTCTTGGTGTCTTTGGAGCCTCAGCCCTCTGGGGCATTGGCGAGCTGTTTGCCCAGAAGAAGCGTGTAGAGAAAGGCTGGTTTCCCAAGAACCCCAAACGGGAATACAAGAAGTAGGCAGGGCAGAAAAAAACGAAAAAAGCCTCAGAAAAACTTCTGAGACCTTTCCGTGGACCAGGTAGGGCTTGAACCTACGACCTCCAGATTATGAGTCGTTTCCATACCTATTTCATGAAATTACAAATAATGTTAAAGCGTTGAAAATAAACGCTTTAACGTGTTTGACTATTTCCAAGAATTTCGTAAATTTGCAGCAGTTTTCGGACGAAAAGGTCACCTGAAGGTCACCATAAATGGCAACCGACTATAGTCTGTAAGCCCGATAAAATAAGGACTTTTAAAAGAGTAACATCATGAAATTAGAGAAAAATAAGGCAGTAGAAGACCAAAATTTGACTTCTAACACCATCCCGAAAGGCAGTTGAGGTGAGAAATGTTTGGCAAAATTCACATCCTCCAACGGAAGTGTTTTTGGTTCATTGATTCTTGATATACGTAAGGCTGGCGATTATAGTCAGCCCTTACCTGTTGCAGTTAGGATTGCCTATGAGGGCAAGAAGGCTTTTCTCAGGCTTGGCGAGAAATACACGATGGAAGAATGGATTCAACTCTGCGATTATG
>JAFTAR010000173.1 GCA_017455495.1 Prevotella sp. | reverse complement strand
TGTACCATTTGTTGATGAAAAGGTCAACTTGGCCCGGTCAGATTCAGAGCCCCCATATAGTATAGCAGATGTTTCTGAAGTAGAAACAGCGTTCGTTCCGCTAAATGCAATGGTCAAGTTACTTGTGCCGCTATAAGTGATTTCACCATTAATCTCAGCATCTGTCAGCGTCAGCGTGTTCGTCGTCTTATTAAAACTAACCATTTCGCCAACTTCTACTGACCCATCGCCAATTCCTTCGCCAGTAACATTATCAGCATTACCCTCACCAATTTGCATTCCTCCAACAGTAATCCCATACGAAGGAGTTAGCATGGCCTCTGTGGTAGAGCCGTCCGTGAAATAATAAGTATTGGAATAATATCTATCATAATACTTCAGAATCACAGCGAACTGGTCGCTGATAGTGAAACTACCATAACCGACATCATAAACACCCGAAGAGCCATATAGCGACAGGCTACCCACTTCTGTGCTGGTTGATTTGAAAGTTATCGAAGGATTCGTATTATCCATCTTCTGAATACAGTTCTCAGTCGTCGTAATGGTATTAGTTCCTTGAATATCAATAGTCAAGTCAGGCAATCCGATTTTGATGGGGGCAGTCAGCGTAGCACCATTCAGGGTCAAAGAACTTGTTTCTGCGTCGAACACAACAGTCGGTGTCTCTTGATCGCCCAGCACGTTCGAGGCATTGGCATCTGTCACCTGTATGCCACAAATCCAGAGAGAATAGGTATCTGAATATTTTATCTCTGAAGTGCTGGGAAAGAAAGCCAGATTGTCGTTGTAGGTTGTAGTGACTCCATCAGGGAACAAGTCTATTTCGCGGCCTTCTTGAGTAATAATATTCAGAGATGCTGTGTTGTCGGCGGCAGTAAACGTAATCTGTTTACCTTCAAAGAAGTACGAATAGTTACCCAAGGTTACGGTGTTAGAACCCACCAAACGAACAGTTACGACTTGTTCGGAATCCATTAAACCATTGTGATAAATAAACGCGGAAGATTCGTATGAACAAGTTAAGTTGACTCCGCTGAGTGTCAGTACATTGCTTTCTTGGTCATAACTCATTGTGCCATCGCCCAGAATGTCGGTGGGATTTCCCCCTATGTCATTGGGGTCAGCAGTGACTAATACCGAATGGAAATTGCTTTCATCTGTTCCATATTGTATGGCGATGTCATAATAATCCGCCCAGCCCACTATAGGCACGGACATGAACGTAAACAACACAAGAAGGTGTCTTAGCCTTCTTGTATTGTATTGTTGGTTGAATAATCGTTCTGTCATGATTATTTCGATTTTATTGTTGGCTAAATTGGGAGAGAGAACACAAAGCGTGCACCATCTGTGTAGTCAGTGTTGAGCACGATGTCGCCGCCAAGTCGGCGGGCTATGGAGCGGGCCACGGTGAGGCCGATGCCCGTGCCGTCGTAGTATTCGTTGACCTGGAAGAACTCGTCGAAGATGTGTTCTGCCTCCTCAACGGGCACTCCGATGCCGGTGTCCTCCACGGTGAAGTTCAGCTTCTGTCCGGATATGTCAACCTTCAGCATCACCTTGGCCTGCTCCTTTACGGCGGCAGCGCCGCCTGAAGCCTCTGGCGGGGCGGTGAACTTCATGGCATTGTCGAGCAGGAGCACGAGGGCGCGGGTGGCCTGCTGCAGGTTGGTGCGCACCATGGCCATCTCGGCCTCGGGGCTGAACTGCATGTCGAACACGAGGTGCTTGGCCATGGTGATGCGGCTTTCGTCGGCAGCCTGGGCGGCTATCTGCACAGCCAGGGCATCGTCGGGACGGTCAAGGGCATCTTCGCTGCCGGCCTCGGCCAGTTCCAGCATCTTGTTCACAAGGCCGGTGATGCGCTGAGTGTTGTCGGCAATGCCCTGAGTAACCTCCTGCTTCATCGTCTCGTCAAGATCCATGCCCGAGGTGAGTATCTGTGCAAAGCCGCTCAGAATGTTCAGCGGGGTGCGAATCTCGTGGGAGATCTGCTGGATGAAGTCAGTCTTCATGCGCGACGACTCCATAGCCTTGTCGTAGAGGTTGAGGGCTTCCTCATAGCCCTCTCCCATGCCGTCGAACATGGCGTTGAGCTGGTCGTAGTCCTCCTGCAGCTGGAGGTATTTCTCTTTCAGCTGCTGGTAGTCGGTGGGCAATTCTTGTTCTGGAATCATCTGGTGAATTTTCGATTTACAGATTTACGATTTGCGGATTTTCAATTTAATGATTTACGTCTATTCTGCCTTTTTCTCTACTGGCATGAACTTGGTGAAGCCTGTCATGGCGAGCACCTTGTAGATTTCGGGGCTTACGTTTGTCATCTTGAACTTGCCTTTCTTCATCATCACAGTGCGCATGGTTTTCTGAATGATGCGCAGGCCGGAGCTGGCCATGTAGTTAAGCTCGTCGCAGTCCATCTCAAGGTCCACTCCAGGCTCGGCGAGTGCCGGCTCGATGTCCTTCTCGAACTGAGGGGCGTTCATGGTGTCAATACGCTTGTCGGTCTTAATGATGGTCTTACCACCTTCTTTCAATATCTGTGTCATAGTCTTTTTTCTTTTATTATGTTTTTGTTAGATTTTCTTTTTCATGGTGAGCAGGTTCTTACCTTCCAAGCGCTGGTAGGTCACCTTGTTCATGATGTTCTTCACGATGAAGATGCCCATGCCGCCCAGGTCGCGGTCGGCGGGGTCTACATCCAGGTCCGGGTCGGCCTTCATGGTGGGGTCGAACTCCTTGCCCTGGTCGCTGAGCACGAAGGTAAGTTCCTTGCCGTCGCTCTCTGCCACCAGTTCGATGTTGGCTTCCGTCGTGGAAGGGTAGGCGTAGAAAATCACGTTCGACACCATTTCCTCCATCACGAGGTTGAGGTTCATCTGTAGCTCCATGTCAAGGCCCAGCTCTTCGCCAATCTCCTCGATAAACTTTGCTACGCGGTCTAATTCACCAACTTGGTTCTTTAGCAAGATCTCTTTTCTCATACGCTTTATGCTTTTAGTTATCATTGTTTTTCAGGTGAACGCACATCATGGTGAGGTCGTCGTTGGGGTCGGCCCCGTTGCGGTGCTCCTCCACGGCGTTGGTAAGCATTTCCACAGTCTGCTGGGACGACTCAAAGCGGGTGTCCTGCAGAAGCTGGAGCAGATGGTCGTCGCCAAACTGTTCCTGTTCGCGGTTCTCAGCTTCGTTCAGACCGTCGGTATAAATGAACAGCGGTTGTTGGCGTATGTCGGCAATCTCTTCGCCAATATACTCCAGTCCTGGCCAGAGGCCAATGGGAGCGTTTGGCTCCATCTCAAGGAATTCTGTGTTGTAAGACCCTTCGCCGGCATCGCTGCGTTTTTTCATCAGCACTGGCGGGTTATGGCCTGCATTGCAGAAGTCAAGGTGGCCAGTGCGCAGGTCTACGAGTCCTAAGAAGAAGGTGACGAACATGCCGCTCTGGTTGTCCTCGCCGGACAGGGCATCGTTCATGCGGGTGCAAATCTCGGCCGGCATCATGCCCTGAGTGGCAAGAGTGCGGAAGAGGCGTGTGGCCTGTGCCATGAAAAGCGAGGCTGGAACACCCTTGCCCGATACGTCGCCAAGGGCGAAGTAGAGTTTGTTCTCTTCCTCGTTAAGGAGGTAACCGTAGAGGTCGCCGCCCACTTCCTTGGCGGGGGTCATGGAGGCGTAGAGGTCCAGGTCGGGCCGGTCGGGGAACACCGTGGGCACCATGGACTGCTGGATGTCGCGGGCAATGCGCAGCTCGCTCTCAATGCGCTCCTTGGCAGCCGTGGTCTGCTCAATCACGTTGTTTGCCGCCTGCAGGTCGTCGTAGGCAGTCTGCAGTTTTTCGTGGGCCTGCTTCAGGCGGCGTGCAGCACGTATGCGGAAGAAGAGGAATATGGCCAGTGAAAGGACAATGATGCCCACCATGATGATGATGAAGCGGAAGCGGCTGCGCTCGCTGTCCATGTGGAGGCGCTCATTGCTTATCTGCAGGCGCTCGTTGGCCATGCGCTCCTCGTCAAGGCCGTGTATGGTGCTCATCTCTGTCAGCTGGTCCTTTGTGTCCTGAGCATTGAGCGAGTCGCTGATGATGTTTATCTCGTGATAGAGCTGGGCAGCCTCCTCGTAGTGGTAGAGGGCCATCATTATCTCGGCCCGCTGCTGCATCACTATTACGCGGTCGGTCTGGTCGCTGCTGGCGTCGAACATGTCCATGCGCTGGTTGTTGTAGTTGAGGGCCTTGAGCAAGGCACCCTGTCGCAGTCGCAGCTGGGCCATGAGGTAGAGCCAGTTCATTCCCTGGTAGTTCTCGGTGGTGCCTATGTGTGAGTAAGCCTCGTCAAGCTGGCGCTCGGCATCGTCAAGACGGTTGAGGCCAAGTGAGGCCTGGGCACAGGCCAGGTAGTAGTAGCCCCAGTTTATGTCGGCCAGAGGAGTGCCTTCCACGTTGTGCTCCACAACATACCTCTCCAAGAAGTCGTGCCACTGGTGGGTGAGGCTGTCTAAGCGCTGGTAGTCCTTCATGTCGTTGAGGGCGTTGCCGTAGTAGGTGTAGCACTCGGGCAGCATGCCTGAAGAGGGGTGGAGAGTGGATAGCAGCTCTATAGACTTCTGGAAGGCTTCAATGCTCTGGTCGTAGTTGCGCAGGTTGGCGTAAGCCGTTCCCATTATGCACTTTGAGAGGCCCATGCCGAAGACGTTGTTCATGTTCTTTGCGTCTTCATACATGTTCTGCGTCTCAATAAGTCCCTGCTTGTTGTGGTTCATGAAGATGTAGGTGTTTGCCACCCTCGACCACATCTCGTAATAGTGCGTCAGCCCTCCCAGTGCCTTCACCCGCTCCATGTCGCGCGGCACGGCGATGATGATGGAGTCGTTCATGTCGTAGTTGTAGAACAGCGTGGCCTTGTTGGCAAGTCCGTAGGCCTCCATGTTGTACTGGTGCTGCAGCCTGGCTTCAGCTATATAGTCGTTGACGCACCGGAACTGCTCTTCGATGTCGTCGCCTTCCAGGCTGCAGTAGTAAACCTGTTCCAGGGCCTGCAGGCGCAGGGTGTCGTGTGGCATGGAGACGATTTGGCTGCGCAGCTCGTCGCATTCGTCAGCCTGCACAGGTGAGAAATGCCATGCCAAAAGAAGCACGGACAGCAGAAAAATGTGTATGATTCTTACCTTTTTCAACTGACAAATATTATGTACGGTGCAAAGGTACGAAAAAAAGTTGGTATCGCCCACAGGCAACACCAACTTTTTTGTATCAAAATGTTTGTTATGTTACTCAGCCACGAGGGTGAAGCGCTGGAAGGCAACAATCTTGAGCTCCTTGTCCTGCTTCTTGAGCCAGTCGTTGACGTTGGCCTTGTCGCCGTCGCCGAACTGGAACTCCTGGTCAACGAGGCAGCTCTCCTTCTTGAACTTCTGCACGCGCCCCTTTGCAATGCCCTCAATCATAGGCATCTTCAGCTGGGCCTCGCCCTCCACCTTTGCGGCGGCGATGATGGCGCGGGCCTCGTCGGCCTGCTCCTTGGTGATCCAGCCCTTGGCCATGTTGCTCTCAATGTGGTCTTCGCTGTCCACGTGGGCGGGGTTGATGCCTGCCTTGTTGAGCTTCATGTCAACATACTTCTGAACCTGCTCCAGCTTCGACTTCTCAACGGCGGTCTTGTACTCCTCGTCCAGAATCTTCGGGTCGATGCTGTCAGCGTCGAGTGCAATGGGCTTCATGGCAGCCACCTGCATGGCCAGCTTGTGGCCCACCTCGGCGTTCTCCTTGTTGAGCTGAACCATGGTGCAGAGCATGTGCTTGCCCATGTGGTCGTAAACCTCCACGTTCTCGCCTTCGAGTGTGAGGTAGCCGTCAAGTTCCATCTTCTCACCGGTGATACCGCTGCGCTGTGTAACGATGTCCTGTGCCTTCTGTCCGTTGATTTCCAGTTCCTTCACCTCGTCAATGGTCTTGCACTTGGCAGCCAGGGCTGCGTCAAGAATGCTCTGTGTCATGGCGATGAAGTCGGCACCATTGGCAACGAAGTCGGTCTCGCACTTCACGGCAATCATTGCAGCGAAGCCGTCAACCTTCTTCACGAGCACGCAGCCGTTGCTGGTCTCACGGTCGCTGCGCTTTGCGGCAATAGCCAGTCCGCGCTCGCGGAGCAGTTCCTTGGCACGGTCGAAGTCTCCCTCAGCCTCGGTCAGTGCTTTCTTCACATCGGCCAGGCCGGCACCTGTCATGGTGCGGAGCTTCTTGATATCTTCCATATTTGGCTTGTAGTCCATAATGTCTTAATTTCTTGCCCCCTAAGTTGGGGGGATGGGGGCCTGAACAAGCGTTAAATCAGACCGCTTTTCGTTTGATTTGTTGTTTAGTAGAAGTTAAAGGGGTGGGGGCTGCGCTTGTTCAGCCCCCAACCCTTAATTTAGGGGGCTAAGGTTACTCAGCTGCTGGAGCCTCTTCCTCGGCTACGGGAGCTTCGTCCTCGTCCTTGCGCTGGCGGCGGGCACCTGCGCGGCGTGGGCGAGCCTCATCGGCCTCGGCCTCGGCCTGAGCCTCGGCAGCCTTCTCGTCGGCCTTCTCGGCCTTGCGCTCTTCCAGACCCTCGGCAATGGCAGCGCAGCAGGCAGAGAGGATCACGTCCACGCTGTCCTTTGCGTCGTCGTTGGCGGGAATAACGAAGTCCACGTTTGAGGGGTCGCTGTTGGTGTCGACGATGCCGAACACAGGAATGCCCAGACGGTTGGCCTCGCGAACGGCATTGTTCTCCTTCATCACGTCAACCACGAAGAGTGCGCTTGGCAGGCGTGTCAGGTCAACGATGGAACCGAGGTTCTTCTCAAGCTTGGCGCGCTGGCGAGTCACCTGCAGCAGCTCGCGCTTTGACAGGTTGCCGAATGTGCCGTCGCTCATCAGCTTGTCAATGTTGGCCATCTTCTTCACAGCCTTGCGGATGGTGGGGAAGTTGGTGAGCATGCCGCCCGGCCAACGCTCAGTAACGTATGGCATGTTAATGCTGGTTGCCTTCTCGGCAATCACATCCTTAGTCTGTTTCTTAGTACCTACGAAGAGGATTTTCTTGCCCTGGCGGGCTATGTTCTTCAGAGCCTCGGCAGCGTCGTCAATCTTTACGACGGTCTTGTGGAGGTCAATGATGTGTATGCCGTTGCGCTCACCGTAGATGTAGGGAGCCATGGCGGGACACCACTTACGCTTCAGGTGTCCAAAGTGGCATCCAGCCTGCAGAAGCTGGTCAAAATTTGTTCTTGCCATTGTTTTTTCTTAATTGCTTTTTTTGATGTTGGTTACTTTCTTTTTAATTCTTGGCTTAGAATCAGCCGGCGGGTAGTCTCAATATATAGTATATATATAAATATGTATAGAATCCTGCCGGTTTAGATGCTAAACTAAGTCCAGGCAAATGCATATTAGCGCTTGCTGAACTGGAAGCGGCGGCGTGCCTTTGGCTGGCCCGGCTTCTTGCGCTCCACCTCGCGGCTGTCGCGAGTGAGGAAGCCCTGCGCCTTGAGCGACTTCTTGTCCTCTGCGTTCACCTTCACCAGTGCGCGGGCAATGGCCATGCGCAGGGCCTGGCTCTGACCGGTGAAACCGCCTCCGTCAAGGTTGGCCTTGATGTCATACTTCTCCAGGCAGTCAAGAGCCATCAGGGGCTGCTTCACCACGTACTGAAGAATGGCTGAGGGGAAGTACTCGGTTAAATCTTTCTTGTTGATTGTTATCTTGCCGGTTCCTTCCGACATGTATACGCGTGCTACGGAACTCTTGCGGCGACCTATTGCATTAATATATTCCATGATTACTTTTTTTGCCTGAAAAAATTACTTGTACTGGTTAATGTCGATGGCCTTTGGCTTCTGGGCCTCGTGCTTGTGCTCCGTTCCTTCGTAGATATAGAGGTTGTTCAGCAGGCTGCGTCCGAGGGGGCCTTTAGGCAGCATTCCCTTCACGGCGTGCCTCAGCATGCGCTCCACTCCGAAGGGCTTCTTGCGCAGCTCGGCGGGGGTGTTGAAACGCTGGCCGCCGGGGTAGCCCGTGTAGCGGGTGTACACCTTGTCGGTCTCCTTTTTGCCTGTGAACTTCACCTTGGCAGCATTGATAATGATAACGTTGTCGCCGCAGTCAACATGCGGAGTAAAGCTGGGCTTGTACTTGCCGCGGATGAGCTTTGCGACCTTTGAGGCGAGGCGGCCCACCACCTGGTCGGTGGCATCAATGACTACCCACTCCTTCTTGGCTGTCTCCTTGTTTATGGAGACGGTCTTGTAGCTTAAAGTGTTTATTTCTTCGTTTAAATTACTAAAAAACAGTCTGTTATACTTTATAAAGTTTCTTTTGAACGCCGATTCACAAACCACGCCGTCCGGCCAAAGACGAACGCTATTTACACGGTGCTCACGGGGATTCTAAGACTCTCCCCTTATAATCGGACTGCAAAGGTACTGCTTTTTGTCCATATAAATGCCAACACTATTCCCCTGATGCGAGATAATTATAAATATTTAACAGCCTTTTTCTTTTTTTTTAAAAGAGCAAGATAATCGCCAGTCAGCCAGTGTTTAATTTTTTATTAAAAAACATTCAAATCGCTTGGCGGTTCAGTTTTTTTTCTTATCTTTGCAGCCGAACAATACAAGAAAGAGCGAAGCGTACTGATGAATACTATAGAACTAAATGCAGAGATATATCGTCAGTTAGGCTATTTGTCTGATGACCGCACCTATCTGGAAAAGGCTCTTGAAATGCTTCGAGGGCTTACGCGTATCAAGTCCACTGCCGAAGCTCGCGGGAGTGCATATACAGAAATGCTTGAAAGCCTATCAGACTTTCAGGACTATGAGCAAGGATGGGACGGAGAAGATGCTGCACCCCTATACAAGACTGTAATTAGGAACTTCAAGGAAGTATTGCAGCAAAGCAATGACAGCGACTTGAAAGGGTGGGTGATTTTTCCCGAGCGAAACGGAACGCTTTTCATGCAGAATGAGCAGCTTGATGCCGGAATCAACATTGGCTGCAAAGATTACTCCTATTATATCAACAAAGATGGGAAGATCACTGGTGAGAATGGGAGAAAGTTCACTGTCAAATCACACTTAGAAACCGTCAGGAAAATATGTGCATGATAGCCGACAAATAAGATAAATGCCCAAGACTTCATGCTGCTATCAATACGCCAAGAGTTGGTGAAGATAGCACAAAAGAGGTTGAGGGTAATAGAATAATTATTAAAACAGAATGACTATGACATAGAAAGACTCTGAACTGAAAAAGACATATTGAGATAGAGTGTTTACTCTTACTGGCTGACGGACCCGAAAATCGCCAAATTGAAAGTCCTCAAAAAAGCTATCATAGTAAGATGTGAATACTCGCACCGTGATAGGTGTGGGTTTTCCATTTGTGTAGCTTTTTGGGCGTTTGGCGATGCCTCGGGACCGTGCAAAGGAAAAATCTTGCACCTATTTCTTATTGTCCTATCGCCAAACCAACAACACATAATTATATTAATCAACAAATGTAACACTTATGAAACTAAAAGCATTACTCACGCTTGCATTCGCAAGCCTCTGCTCATGGCAAGGCGCATGGGCAGACCGCATGGCTCCCGAGCTGCCCGCAGCGCAGACCTTGGAGAGCGGACAGTCTTATTACCTCTACAACGTGATGGAGGGCAAGTTCGTATGCCGCAGTACCACCAGCAGTCAGCAAGCCGGCTTAGGCACCTACGGTGACAAGGTGACAATCACCGCCACAGAAAATGAAGGCGAGTACACCATTCAGTGGGCCAGCAACAACTACTATTGGCGGGCATACGATTCTTACATCACCAGCAGTTCAGGAATTTATGGAAGTTACGACTATTTCACCATTGCAGAATCGAGCAAGGGCTACACCATCCAGCGCTCACCCAGAAACACCGGATATTACAAGGCTGATGAGTTCATCGGTTATGATGGTAGTAATGGCGATCGCATTACGCCGGCACTTGCCGAGGGCAGCATCCACTGGCAGATGATGAGTGCGGCCGATGCCGAGCATTACTTTGCCAAGCACAAGCTCTACACATACTTAGAGCAAGCCGACCAGAACAACTTCTACGTCACGCAGTATGACTTGGTGTACAACAACGCCTCAAGCACTACTGCACAGTTGAACGAGGCCCAATTGTCGCTGAAGGCAGCACTCGACCTCTCGCAGAACTATGTGTCGCCCTCATGGACTGAATACCCCATCTTGTTCCAAAGCAATGAATGGGTAAAGCACAGCAACACGGGTTTCTCTTGGGGTAAGTACTCCACAGGCACGGAGCAGATTGCCACGATGACGGCAACGATAAACGTTGACAACGATGCCACATTGGTATACACCTATTATGCAAACAGCTGGAATATCAACCTGCGTGTCTACTTGGACGGTGAACTGTTGCAGACTATCAGCAGCAACAAGTCAAACTATTATTATACGTCATCTAATAATTCTGATAAGGATTACCAGCGTCGCTATTATGTAGAGCTGACACCCGGCAAGCATGACATTGTCTGGACGAGCGTATGCAACGACAGCGAGACAAACAACAGCAACAGCTGCTACTTGAGTGACATCGGTGTGCAGAACACACCCACCATCACCCCTGCCACCACTACCGTGGAAGGTCAGTTGGGCACTGAGGTGCTGAAACTGGTTGACCCCGTGTCGAGCGTGAAGAAGATTGTCATCAGCGGAGTCATCGGTGCCGACGACTGGACTACCATAGGTCTGATGGTGAATGCCTTCAGCATAGACATGTCGCAGGCCACAGCTATTGCTCCCCTACCCGCCAGCATGTTTACAAAGAGTAAGTTCCCCTTCCTGCACTATTTCACTCTCCCACAAGGACTCACCTCCATTGGCAACAACGCTTTTGAGGGTTCTGATATTGAGAACGCCATCACATTCCCGGCCTCACTTACCTCCATCGGCTCAGGAGCCTTCTCTCGGACAAAGATTTCAGCTGCCTACATGTCCGACGGCATCACTGAGATTGGCGGCTCAGCTTTTGCCAACTGCCGCTTCCTTGAAAATGTTACATATCCCGCCACAGCAGGTACCATTCCGAGCAGCTGCTTTGTACGATGCCTTAATCTACGCACCTTCACCATTCCAGAGGGAATTACGGAAATCAGCAACTCTGCGTTCTATGCTTGCTGGCCTTTCAACCCCCGCTTCCCACAGTCAGTAAAGACAATAGGTTATTCAGCATTCTATAAAACTGCCACCGACTCGCTCTTTGTCACCGATGGGATGACAGTAGAAAGCGAAGCTTTCAGCTACTGTGACAACCTGGTCTATGCCGAGTGGCCCACCACCTATGCTAACGCCGAGGGCAACTGCATTGTCAAGAGTTGTGCCAAGCTGAACAAGGTCATACTGAAGTCGCCCACAGTGTTAAAGTATAGCTCACAGAGTTTCCTCTCAGGCAACACTCTGGGCAACATCACCCTGCTGGTGCCCGACTTCCTTGAGAGCGCCTACAAGCTCGACCCCTATTGGTATCAGTGCAATGTGCAGAGCTTCAACTCGGCCGACATTACAGACTGGCAGGTCTCTCAGCCGCTCACGCTCAATCCTGGTCAGCGCATTGGCGGCACGCCCAACCTGTCGTTCTGGGGTAGTAGCAATTTCACCGTGATGGGCGATGACAACCAGGCCATTGGCGATATGTGGGTGGAGTTTATTCCGTACCGGTTCCAATTTTATAATGGTAGTTGGACAGAGTATAAGTACCTGCACTACAACTTCATGCTGAGCAACACCAACAACGTGAATATCACCGGCAAACTGAGTGAGAATATCTATACATCAGAGAAGAAGTGGTTCTTCCTCACTCTGCCGTTTGATACAAAGGTGAGTGACATCGTGGCGGTGGACTTCCAGACGGGCGCTGCCACAAGCTTCGCCATCCGCTACTACGACGGTGCATCGCGAGCTACTGGTGCTACGAGTGGCAACTGGAAAAACTACACTAAGGATGACATCATCCCTGCCGGCACAGGTTTTATCTACCAGACAGCCAAGGCTGCAAGGAGCCAGTTTGTGGCCCAGGACAACGAGTCGAAACAGTATATCCTGTCGAACACTGAGTTCGTGAAGGGTCTTGTCGCCAACCCCTCTGACGCTGCAGCCAATAAGGGCTGGAACCTCGTGGGCAACCCCTGGCAGACCTACTACAACATCCACAAGCTGAACTTCACCGCGCCCATCACCGTGTGGGATATGTCAAGCAGCAAGTACGTGGCCTACAGCATCATCGACGACGACTATGCCATAAAACCCCTTGAGGCCATCTTCGTGCAGTGCCCCGACGAGCTAAGCACCATCTCGTTCCCCATCGACGGCCGGCAGCTGACCGACGTGATTGAGAGCCAGAACGCTGCCCGTGCCCAGCAGCCCGCAGAGCGCAAGCTGATAGATATAGAGCTGAGCAACGGCGAGCTTTCAGACAAGACCCGCTTCGTTCTGAACCCGCAGGCAGCAATGGGTTATGAACTCAGCTGCGACGCTTCCAAGTTTATGTCAATGGATGCCAGCGTGCCGCAGATATATACTATTGAAAACGGAACTCAGCTGGCCATCAATGAGCGGCCTCTTGGCGAGGGCATGGTGCAGATAGGCTTCAAGGTGGCGCAGGACGGCACCTATACCATCACGTCTCCCCGCAACCAGTTCCAGAACATCGTCCTCGTGGACAACGAGACCGACACTGAGACCCTGCTCACCGACGGCGAAGGCTACACCTTCACAGCTTCTGCAGGCTCCAGAGATGACCGCTTCATGCTCCGTGTAGGCAGCATCGTGGTAACAGGCGTTCAGGCTGTTGCTGCTGAGTCGCAACAAGCAGGACAGGCATTCAACCTGCAGGGCCAGCGCATCAACGCTCCGCAGAGAGGCCTGTACATCGTGAACGGAAAGAAAGTGATTAAGTAAATTATTAATGTTCGCGCGTATGATACGTATAAGATATCTAACCATGCTGGTGCTGCTATTAGGCAGCATCAGCAGCTGGGCGCAGGATGACTCGTTCAATCCTGCCGACCCGCCAGAGCCAGGTCAGCCGCCTATGAAACTTGAGGTGGCTGTAAGCCCGGCCGAGGCAGGCAGCGTGTCGGGAGCAGGCCGCTATGCAGAGGGTGCCCAGGTAAGGCTGCAGGCTTATGTGAACACCGGCTTCAAGTTCATCAGCTGGACCAATGCCGACGGCGACGTGCTCTCCACGTCTACCAGCTTCACCTACACAAAGGGTGCAGGCCACGAGAAGTTGACGGCCAACTACGAGTTTGACCCCTCCAACCCTGCCGAGCCGCAGGAACCAAGTATGATAATGTACTACCAGCTGCAGGTGAATGCCACCGAGGGCGGTTCAGTAAGCGGCGGCGGCCGGTACCTGGCTAACACAGCCGTTACGCTGAGGGCTTACGCTGACTCGAAGTTCGACTTCGTGGCATGGGTTGACGATGTCACAGGCGACGTGCTCTCCACCAACAGCTCGTTCAGCTACACCACCACGGCCAAGCACCGCTCGGTAACGGCTCAGTTCCTGTTCAACCCCGACAGCCCCGACGAGCCTGCCGAGCCAGTACTGAAGCGCACGGTGACGGCCACCGCCACCGAGGGCGGCTCAACAAACTTCAGCTCGCAGCGTGTGCTCATTGGCACCAGCATCACGGTGTCGGCATACAAGAACAGTGGCTACGACTTCGACGGATGGTATATGAACGGCGAGCTGTACACCAGGCTTACCAGTTTCTCATATACCGTCACCGATGCCTATGGCCAGGACTTTGAGGCCCGCTTCACGTTCAATCCTGACAGCCCCGGCGAGCCACTTATGCCCACCACTACGAAGCACGCCTTCTTCCTGATGAACAAGGTGACAAAGCCCGGCAGCACGGTGCTGTTCCCCGTCTACCTGTCAAGCGTCAGGAAACTGAAGGACATTACCTTCCAGCTGGAATTCCCCGAGGAGCTGACACCCGACTTCACGAAGGTGGAGATGTCGGAGAAAGCCACGGGCTACAGCATCTCCTATACAAAGCAGGATGCCACTAACTACATCTTCACGCTGACAGGTGGCGAGGTGCCTGCCGGAAATGCTGCCCTCCTGATGTTCACCATCAATGTGGCCAGCGACATCATCACCGCCCAGGACTACCCCGTGAAGATAAACCTGGTGGAAGTGACCGAGGAGGATGGAACGGTAACAACCGCATCTACCCGCAACGGGCGAATCTCTGTGTACAAAAGCGGCGATGTTAACGGCGATGACACTGTGAACGAGGTAGACGCCCAGCTCATACTTGACCTTTCGGCAGGAGCTATTGCTGAGAGCGACCTTGATGTGCCTGAGGTGATAGACGTGCCTGGCGGCAATGACGATGCCCTTGAGGTGAACGCCCAGATAGTGCTTGACTACTCCGTGGCATCCGAGAAGCCCTGGTAAACAATATACAAGACAAACAATTGACATGAAAAAGAAAATCTATAGTATCCTTGCTGCTGCCACCCTCTGCATGGGGGCAGCAGCACAAAGCGTGACGGTGGATGACGTTGAGGCCCTCTCGTCAGGCGAGACCGTGACCTTCGGCATCCACTACAGCGGTGTCAGCAGCATGACGTCCACCCATTTCGAGCTAAACCTGCCTGCTGGGTTCACAGTGGACAAAGTCGAGGCCACATCCTGCTGGTCGGCACTGTTCTCCCATGAGGGCGGCGTGGTGAGCGGCATGAGCACCAGTGCCAATGCCTTCAGCGGCGATGGCGACATTGCCAGCATGACCGTCACCATACCGGCAGGCACCGCGGTCGGCTCATACCCAGTGAGCATAGCCAATGTGCGCATCAATGGCACAGACCTGGGCAGCGAGCCTTCGTTCACTATCAATGTGGTCACTGCCCACACCGTAGTCCTCGACGAGAACTCCACCACGGCTCCCGCTCCAGCAGCGGGCGTTAACGTCACCGTGAAGCGAACCATCAATGCCAATGAGTGGAGCACCATCTGCCTGCCATTCGCCATGACGGAGGCACAAGTGACCGAGGCTTTTGGCAGCGACGTGCAGATAGCCGACTTCACTGGCTATGAAACAACCGAAGATGACGAAGAGAACATAGTGGGCATTGAGGTGACGTTCAACAGCGGCATTACTTCCATTGAGGCCAACCATCCTTATATTATAAAGGTGTCTGCACCTGTCTCTGAGTTTACAGCCGAGGGCGTTGACATAGATCCCGAAGATGAACCCTGCGTGTCGTTCGGAACAACAACAGGAAAGGGGAAGAATGCTGTCTATCACCCGCAGGACTTCAATGGCACATACGTTGCAGAATTCAGCATCTGCGAAAATGCCACCAGTGAATATCCTCTGTTCCTGAGCGGCGGCAAGCTCTGGTATGCCACCAGTGCCACTCTTTCCATGAAAGCCTTCCGTGCCTACTTCGACTTTGACGATGTGCTCAGTGAAGTGGAGAATGCTCCCGCCCGCATCACCATGTCGTTTGGCGATGACACAACGACGGGCATCAGCGGCGCTGCGCTAATGAATAATGAAGAAAGAATAATGAACAATGAGGTCTACGACCTGCAGGGCCGTCGTGTGGAAGAACCTGCCAGGGGGCTGTACATACGAGACGGTAAAGTCTTTATTGTTAAATAGCAAGGAAAGGACAGAGCTATGAAGAAAGAATACAAGAAGCCGGCAGTGACGCAGGCGCATATAGAATCAGTTAACCCTCTTGCCAACAGCGGCGTGTGGAGTGACAAAATGGGATATGGCGGAGTGGATGACGGCACGCATGCTCCGTCCTCACGCTGGCACAACCGCCTGTGGGACGATGATGACGACGACTGGCTGTTGGAGGATTAACAGCATGATAAAAAAAATCTCCGGGTGCGAATGGCGGCCCGGAGATTTTTATTGTAAGAAGAAAGGGTGTTGCACTTCTTGCACCTCTTGCACCTCTTGCACCTGTGGGGGGCTGGGTTATGACAATAAAGCAGTCCCTTATCGTGATGAAGCACTGGGTTATGAGACTGAAGTAACTCCAGGTGCAACAGGTGCAAGAGGTGCAACAGGTGCAAGAGAGGTGCAACAGGTGCAAGAGAGGTGCAACAGGTGCAAGAGGTGCAACAGGTGCAAGAGAGGTGCAACAGGTGCAGTAGGTGCAAGAGGTGCAAGTGCTTATGCCTTTCCCGGATGTATAGCCTTCCACACACCTGCTGCCAGGGCGCCGCCGATGAAGGGACCCACTATGAACACCCAAAGCTCTGACAGGGCCTGGCCGCCGGCAAAGAGGGCGGGGCCGATGCTGCGGGCGGGGTTCACGCTGGTGCCGGTGAAGTGGATGCCCACAAGGTGGATGAGAACCAGGGAGAGGCCTATGGCCAGGCCGGCAAAGCCAGAGGTGGCACCGTTGGTCTTGGAGGTGGCTCCCAGCACCACGAGTACGAAGAGCATGGTGAGCACTGCCTCGACCACGAGGCCGTTAGTGGGGTTGAAGGCACAGGTGTTGGCTCCGGTGCTGGCGGCAACGTCGCCACCCGCCGTGTTCACCACGAGGGCGAGGACGGCAGCGGCAAGGATGGCTCCAACAACCTGGAACACCATGTACATGCCGCAGTCCTTGAGGGTCATGCGGCCGGTGAGGAACTGGCCAAGGGTGATGGCGGGGTTGATGTGGCAGCCGGAGATGCCGCCGATGGTGTAGGCCATGGCAACAACGGCGAGGCCGAAGGCGAGGGCGGTGCCAACCACGGAGGCGGTGTTGCTGTCGGCGCAGCCAAGGGCTACGGCGGCTCCACAGCCAAGGAAGGTGAGGGTAAACGTACCCACAAGTTCTGCAAGATACTTTTTCATGTGATTAAACAGTTTTGATTAATAATATAAAGATGTGTACTAAGGTTCTTCGCGGTATTCCACGTAGTCGAAGTCGGCATAGGCGGGCTGGGTGGCGCCAAAGGCATAGAGGCCCAGTGTGACTCCGGTGAAGCCGCCCACGGTCTCGGTGGAGAGCATGGAGCAGTTCACCTGTCCGAGGGCTGTGAACTGCAGTCCGTCGGTGGACCATGCAAACTGGTAGTTCTGTCCGTCGCTGCTCATGCGCAGCCACACCTGGCGTGCCTGTCCAATGTCCTCCTTGGCCAGCAGCACGTTTACATTCTTCAGGTTGAGGCGCAGCTTTATGTAGTTGCCGCCGGAGTTGCTGACGCAGGCCTGCACGTAGCCTTCGTGCATCTGGTAGGCGCAGATTCCTGCCTCGGCACCGGCAGTAAGCTCAAGGCGGCTTATCTTCGTGTCGAACGAGAAGGCGGCCCTCTCCTGCCTGCGGCCCAGGAAGGTGGGCCGGCGGTTGGTCTTGAGGTCGCTGGAGGAGCACCTGAGGCGCATCATGCCCCCCACGAGCTGGTAGCAGGCGGAGTCGGGATTCTGCAGGTACACCCATTCGGGCCCCAGCGGGCGGTCGAAGTCGGTGCGCACGGTGACGGGCTGGCGCTCGTTCATCTGTATCGGCTCGCCGCCGTTCACCACGGGCCACCCTCCCTCGGGCCACTCCACGGGTGCCAGGAATGTTTCGCGGCCCATGTGGTGGTAGGAGCCGTTGTAGAAGCGGAAGCCCAGAAAGGTGATCCACCAGCTGCCGTCGGGAGCCTGCACCAGGTCGCCGTGGCCAGTGCCCTGGATAATGCTCGACTGCGCCTTCATGTTGCAGTGCGTGAGGATGGGGTTGTGCGGGTTGGCCTCGTAGGGGCCGTAGATGTCGCGGCTGCGGGCTATGGTGATGCTGTGGGCAAGCTCGGTGCCTCCCTCGGAGATGAGCAGGTAGTAGTAGCCGTCCTTCCTGTAGATATGTGGGCCTTCGGGGTAGCGCCCGCCCGTGCCCTGCCAGATGGCGCGGCTCTCGCTGAGCTGGCGGCCGGTGGAGGGGTCAATCTCGCACAGGGTAATCATGTTGTCGGGATTGGACACCATGTAGCACTTGCCGCCGTCGAAGAGCAGAGAGGGGTCTATGCCCTGCTGCTGCAGCCATACGGGCTCGCTCCAGGGGCCGAGGGGCGACGGGGCCGTGACCATGAAGTTGCCGCCGTTGCCCACGTTGGTGGTTATCATATAGAAGGTGCCGTCGTTGTAGCGGATGGTGGGGGCATAGATGCCCAGCCAGGAGGAGGCCCCTTCGAGCGGCAGCTGCGACTGGCGGGTGAGGACGTTGCCCACCTGCTGCCACGACTGGAGGTTGCGCGAGTGGAAGATGGGAACGCCGGGGAAATACTGGAACGAGGAGTTTACCAGGTAGTAGTCCTGCCCCACGCGGCAGATGCTGGGGTCGGGGTGGTAGCCGGGTATAACGGGGTTGGTCTGTGCCACAGAGCCTACAGGCAACAAGGCTGCTGCCAGTAGGGCTGATAGCACGAAGTGCTTGTTTTTCATAGGCATCTATAGTTTTCTCTCATGATGCAGGCATCCGTCTGCCCGCAGCCTTAGAACTCGCGGTTCATGAGGCGGTGGAAGGCCTCAAGCAGGTCGTAGGAAAGGCGGCAGGTGAGAACGGGGTCCTGCTCTGGCTGCCCCTGAATCTGTTTATGCACCAGCTCGCCTCCGTCGTTCCAGTAGTAGCGGCACTCGGCTGTGCCGCCCTCAAAGTCGTCGCCCTTGAAATAGCTGAATATGAGGTCGCCCTGATTGTTGTAGAGGAACTCCTCGTAGAAGCGGCGTGCCGCAACGTTGTAGCTGCGCATGATGAAATAAGGACTGCTGGCATAGTTGCCGGAATCCTCGTCGAAATCGGTGGTGAAGAAGTATTGTATCTGCTCGTCGCGATGGCCCGTGCCGGGACACATGAAGCTGCCGTTCACGGTGAGCTGGTTCTGGGTCTCAAGGCTGGTATTGTTGTAGGCCATCATCTCGTGGGCCTCGGCATAGCGTTGCCTTATTTGGGCCACGGCATCAGAGGAGGCTGTTCCTGTCTGCGCCCTGAGGGGGAGAAGGAACGCGAGGGCACAAAAGCCCAAAGCAATGCTGCGACAGAGTGTGTTCATAGTGGAGGCCAGTTATTTCTTCAGCGGCACGAAGACGCTGAAGGTTGAGCCTTCGCCAAGCACGGACTCAACCATGACGTCGCCGCCGTTCTTGCGTGCAAAGTCGGCACAGAGCTGCAGGCCAAGGCCCGAGCCCTCCTCGCCGCCGGTGCCGTAGGTGGTGTCGCCCTTGTGGAAGATGCCCTCAAGGCGCTCGGGGGCTATGCCTACGCCGTGGTCGTGGACGCTGATCTTGGCAAACTCGTCGTTGTGCCTGCTTACCACGATTTCTATGGAGCTGCCCTCGGGACTGAACTTTATGGCGTTCGACATGAAGTTGCGCACCACGGTCTTCAGCATGTCGTTGTCGGCACGCACCACCAGGCTGCCCACTCCCTCGTACTGCAGCTTTATCTGCTTCGTCATGGCTATCATCTCGAAGATGTCCACCACGCCGGGTATGATGTCGTTGAGGTCAAGGTCCTGGGTAACTACGTTGAGGCGGCCCGTCTGGCTCTTTGTCCACTTCAGCAGGTTGTCGAGCAGGTCGTGAACCTCCTCCGACTCCTTGTTGGCCTTGTCGAGCAGGCTGAACAGCTCCTCGCCAACCATCTCCTTGGGCACGGCGCTTACCACGAGGTTTAGCACCATGCGGATGCTGGCCATGGGCGAGCGCAGGTCGTGGGCAATGACGGAGTACATCTTGTCGCGGTTTGAGATGGTGGCGCGCAGCTCGGCGTTCTGCTTCTCAATGAGCCTCTTGGCGGCCACAAGCTCCACCTGGTGCATCACTCGCACTATGAGCTCCTCCTTGTTGAATGGCTTGGTGAGGAAGTCGCTGGCTCCCACCTGGAAGCCGTGTACAAGGTCGCTGGGATTGTTCAGGGCGGTGAGGAAGATGATGGGTATGTTCTTCGTCTCGGGCGCCATCTTGAGTATCTTGGCAGTCTCGAAGCCGTCTATGCCGGGCATCATCACGTCAAGGAGGATGAGGTCGGGGTGCTCGGCCTTGGCCTGCTCTATACACATCTCGCCGCAGTTGGCGGTACACACCTGAAACTTCTCGTTGCTGAGAAGAATCTTGAGCAGCAGCACGTTGCTCACCACGTCGTCAACGATAAGAACCTTGTAGTCGCTCTTGTTTATAGCATTCTGAATATTCTCTTCTGTAGCCATAGGTATATGTTGTTTCCTTTTAGCCTGCAAAAATAATACTTTTAGCCTGATTTTGCAAATTATTGCAGAAGAAATTTCCGTTTTGACTGCAAAATGACTAACTTTGCACGCTGCAATGGACAAAATAATATTAGGCATAGACCCCGGAACCAACATCATGGGCTATGGTGTGCTCCGCGTAAGGA
Organism: Prevotella sp.; assembly: GCA_017455495.1. Lineage (GTDB taxonomy): Bacteria > Bacteroidota > Bacteroidia > Bacteroidales > Bacteroidaceae > Prevotella. The sequence goes on along the minus strand of JAFTAR010000173.1, from coordinate 19,587 downwards.
CCGGAATGCTGCCCTCAGGCAGGCAGGGCACCGTTGTGGAGATGATGACCATGGGTATAATAGACCTCAGGAAGTTTGAAGACGCCTACCTGAAACTGGGCCACATCTTCGAGCGCGTTACCGGCATTATAAAGGAGTACCTGCCCGACGAGATGGCCATCGAGGCCCCCTTCTTCGGCAAGAACGTGCAGAGCATGCTGAAGCTTGGCAGGGCACAGGGCGTGGCCATTGCTGCCGCCATAGAGCGCAGCGTGCCCATACACGAGTATGCCCCCATGAAGATAAAGATGGCGCTGACGGGCAACGGCGGTGCCTCGAAGGAGCAGGTGGCAGGCATGCTGCAGCGCATACTGAAGATTCCGCAGAAGGACATGGGCAGCTTCATGGATGCCACCGATGCCATGGCTGCCGCCTATTGCCACTACATGCAGATGGGGCGGCCCGACAGCAACGCTCCGCACTACAGCGGATGGAAAGACTTTGTAAACAAAAACCGACAGAAACTATGGACTCCCAAACAGCCCTCCTTGCCAGCAGACTCAAAGAAGGCGGAACCACAGCAGTAGTGGGCCTCAACGCCTCGGGAAAGACGCGTCTTGCCGAGAACCTGAGACGGCAGATAGCCTCCGACGGACTGCGCTATATGAGCTTCTGTGACACCTACGGCACGGCCGCCGACAGGGCCTACTACCTGCAGCAGAGGTGGAACCAGCACGACATAAGTGAAGAGACGCCCCGCGTGGGCCAGGCCATTGAGCGGGCCTACGCCATGACCGGCGAGGACACCACGGAGCGACGGCTGTGGCGCCAGGAGCTGTGCGCAATGATGGGCCTTGAGCCTCTCATGGACAGCTTCACCATATCGCTGTCAAGCGGAGAGCTGCGCAAGCTGCAGCTTGCCAAGGTGCTGATGTCGAAGCCCAGGATGCTGGTGCTCGACAACCCCTTCATAGGCCTTGATGCCAACACCCGCAGCATGCTGGCACTGCTGTTGGAGAAGCTGGCCTCTGAGAGCGGGATAGCGCTGTGCCTGCTGTTGTCGCGGACTGGCGAGGTGCCGGCATTCACTGACTGCACCATTCTCACGTCTCCTGAGGCTGTGTTGAGCGATGCCCCAAGAGGCCTTGGCGCTGCAGGCATTGAGGCACTCAAGGCTCTGACGCCTGACGCTGCAAGCACTGAGTCGGCCAAGGCTCCGCTGCCAAACCTCGCCGTTGATGAAAGCGGGGACGACGTAGTGGTGAAACTGAACGATGTGAGCATTCGCTACGAACAGCGCACCATTCTGAGCCACCTTAGCTGGCAGGTGAGCCGCGGCGAGTGCTGGGCCTTGCAGGGCAGCAACGGCAGCGGGAAGTCTACGCTGCTGTCTCTTATCTGTGCCGACAACCCCCAGGCTTACGCTTGCGACATAACCCTCTTTGGCCGCCGGCGTGGCAGCGGTGAGAGCATCTGGGACATAAAGCGCAGGATAGGCTATGTGTCGCCAGAGCTGGCACGCAGCTACCAGCGGCAAATACCCACGCTGCGGGTGGTGGCCAGCGGACTGAAGGATACCGTGGGTCTCTATGCCCGCTGCAACGAGGAAGAGAAAGAGCAGTGCCGGTGGTGGATGCGACTGTTTGGCATAGAGCAGCTGGCCGACCGCATGTTTACCTCGCTTTCCAGCGGTGAGCAGCGTCTGGCCCTCGTTGCGAGGGCTTTTGTTAAAGACCCGCAGCTGCTTATCCTGGATGAGCCTATGCACGGCCTGGACTCATACAACAGCCAGGTGGTGAAGGATGCCATCAATGCCTTCTGCAGCCGTCCGGGCAAGACGCTCATCATGGTGAGCCACTACGAGGAGGAGCTGCCGGAGTGCATTACTCACCGCCTGAGGCTGGGTTAAGAAAGTGGTGTCAGTCACTCACCGCCTGAGGCCGCGGGTTAACCAACGACTTGTAAAGACTCTCATACTGCCTTGCCACCTTGACATAGTCATGGTGGCGGCGAATGTATTCCACGCTCTGCTCCTTTAGCAGAGGCAGGCGCTCGGGGTGGAGCACAAGCTGCTCCAATTCATGGCAGACGCTGTCATACGAAGGCTCTACATTTACTATGGGCCTCAGCTGCTCTTCCCCCAGAATTTCATAGTTCTCTGGCTCCCCGCCTCCAATAACTACTATTCCCTTCGACATGGCCAGCAGGGCGTTCATGGCCGGAGTGTAGCTGTAGAGCTGGTCCATAATGGCGTCGCTGCTGTCCATCATGCTCTGGTACTGGCTGAAGGGCACTCCCTCGGCCTTCACTATTTCAAGGCGGTCGGGATATTTCTCCCTTACTGCCATTGCCGCCTTGAGCATTATGTCGGTGCCCTTGTAAACGCTGCGCCCCTTGCTGATGCCGACGAAGAGTTTTAGTGGATAGTTTATAGTTGTTAGTGTAGAGTTTATAGTTGTTAGTGGATAGTTTGCTACCGCGCTGTTTTTAGGGGCGGTAGCACTCTCTACACTATTAACGGGGAACGGAATGAAGTGGGTCTTTTCCGGGAAGTTCGGGCGGTAGCAAACGTCATACTCATAGAGACCGGTCACTATGGCATCGCTGTCTGCGGCAATAAATTTGTTTAGGCGCTCCTTTGCCGTGCCGAGCCAGTCGCGCTGCTCTCGCAGGGCTGCCTCGTCGGTCCTCAGTTGCTGCCCCATGTTGAAGTCGCTGTAGCGCAGCGGCTTGCGGCAGGTGCATTCGTTCACCCAGTAGTAGTCCATGCCCATGGCGCAGAGCACCACAGCCTTGTTGTGGCGGCGCAGGTAGCGGTAGACGGGGAATATGCGCTCTGCCTTCAGCTCAAGGAACATGGGGTTGATGAGCTGCACCACGTCGTAGCCCCGCCAGCAGGGCAGCAGCCGTGCCACACGGGCCATGAGCTGCAGTCCGCCCAGCTTGCCGGGACGGCGGTTCAGGTCCTGGTCGCGGGGATAGTCTTTCCAGAAGTCACCGTTGGAGGCCACCGTTACCTGGTGGCCCAGCTGCCGCAGACCCTCGGCCAGTGTGGCGTGTACATTGCTGTATTCTCCTAAAAGCAGTATCTTCAATTTGTCTGGGCTTATATAATGTTAGTTTCGCAGAAGAGGCAGGGTGCGCAGCAGTATGGTAAGGCCTATGGATGAGTTCGTCATGCGGCGGAACCACGTGTACTTTGTGGTGTAGTCGCGGTTGGGTAGGGGGAAGAGCCCTTTCTGCCGTAGCTCGTCAAGGCGGCGGTCTAAGTAGTGGCGGCTCCGGGTGAGCACTATTACATTATATATATAGTCCATGGTGAGCTGGGCTATCCGCCTCTGCATAGCCACCCGCTCTTCCGTGGGCATGGTGCTGGCCTTCAGCCTCAGGCTCATCAGCACCTCCTTTGCATCGTTCAGACGTTTCAGCCGGCTGCGCAGGTCGCGGCTGTTTATGGCCGATGCCGGGCGAGTGCGGTACAGGTAGGCCTGGGCTGTGGTCACCCTCACACGGTCGGCCCTGAGCAGCAGCTGCGGAGTGAACTCCTCGTCCTCGCCGTAGGCCAGGCCGGGGGTGAAGCGCAGGCTGCCGAGAATGCTGCTGCGGAACACATAGCCCCAGGCAGAGCCGTGTATGTTGTTGTTCCTGAGCCAGTCGGAGCCGGAGGCAGGCTCGCTGTCGGAGTACTTAAGGCGCTTGGGCATCTGCTCGCAGAATCCGAACATCACCATGTCGCTGCCGTCGTAGCGCACAAGGTCAAGGACATGCTCGTAGGGGGCCTGTATCAGGATGTCGTCGGCATCAATGAACTGTATGAACTGCCCTTCGGCAACGCGCAGCCCCATGTTGCGGGCCTTGGAGACGCCGCCGTTCTTCTGGCGGATGTATATTATGTCCTCGTCAAGCTCTACGAGCTGCTGGATGTGGCTGGTAGCAGAGCCGTCGTCAACCACGATAATCTGGCGCTCGCTGCTGCTCAAAGAGAGCTTCAGTATGCTCTGCACACAATCGCGCAGCATGTCGAACGGAACGTTGTAAAGTGGTATGATGAAGCTTACGAGCGGCTGCCCTTCATTATTCTGTCCAGTCTGCATAGTCCTTTTATTCCTATTAAGTCAAGTGTCAGTGCCTTTATTCGTTGGGAAAGGGTGAGCCGGGCCGCTAAGGGCCACACCCACCGCCTGCTTAGCACAGGCTTTGTGCCAAGAGCATGGCACACGTCAAGCTGAATGTTCACCACGTGCATGTAGTAGCGGCTGTCGCACCATTGTGTCAGCACTCCAAGATGGCTGTCCAGCAGCATCTGCAGCTCTTTCCCCGTTGCCGTTGCCGTGATGCCGGCATCGTTTGCACAGTAGTAGTAGAGTCCGCCGTCAATGGTCCGCACCTTGCCGGCATGCTCCAGCAGCAACGGCAGGGTTGCAACGTCCTCGAAGACTCGTCCCACGGGGAAGCGCACTTCCTGAAACAGGCTGCGGCGATACGCTTTGTTCCAGGCATAGCAATGCTCGTAGGCATGGGCCTGGAGCCAGTAGGCCTGCATGTCGCCAAAGTCGGATTGCCGGAATGACACGAGCTGCTCCCTTTGGGAACCGAAGAATTTTATAAGCGGGAACTCCACAATGTCGGCATCTGCCGCCTTAGCCATCACCTGGCGGTAGGTGTCTGTGTCAAGATAGTCGTCGCTGTCAACGAAGGTCACATATTCGCCCTGTGCTGAGTCAAGACCGGCGTTGCGGGCATCGCTGAGACCGCCGTTCTGCTTGTGTATCACGCTGATACGGCGGTCCTTGCGGCTCCATTCGTCACACTTCTGCGGACATCCGTCGGGCGAGCCGTCGTCAACGAGGATTATCTCCATGTCGCGGAACGACTGGCCCGCCACACTCTCCACACAGCGGTCGAGCGTAGCCTTTACATTGTACACAGGAATGATGACACTCAGTTTCACGGCAACAAAATTACAAGAAAATAACGGATAATCAAAATATTTGTTGTACTTTTGCACAAAATTTCGCCCACAATGAGCCAGGAGATGTGCACGGTGGCAGTGGTAGTGCCTGTCTATAACTCAGACGACACCATTGGCGAGTGCATCAGCAGCATACAGAAACAGACCTACACCGCCCTGCAGATAATAGTCGTTGACGACGGCAGCACGGACGGCAGCGGAGACATCTGCGACAGGATGGCCTCTGCCGACAGCCGCATTGTCGTAATCCACCAGCAGAACCGGGGGCGCACGGCGGCACGCTACTCTGGAGTGGCTGCTGCCACAGGGCAGTGGCTCACCTTCGTTGACAGCGACGACACTCTCCCCGTTGATGCCATTAGGAATCTTGTGGAACATGCCTCTGACGACACCGACATAGTGCTTGGCAACGGGCAAAGCCTGGCAGGCGAGCAGCGCAGCGTGATTCCCATAGAGGAATTCCGCCACAAAGCCGTAAGGGCAGAGGGGACAATAGGGGTGCCGTGGGGCAGCCTGTACCGCAGGCAGCTGCTCACTCACTATCTCTTCGACCTGCCGCGCGGCATCATGATGGGCGAGGACTACATCTTCTGGCTTCGCCTGGTCTTCAGCACTGAGAAGGATGTCCATATTATATATAAAGATGTGTACTGCAAAGGGCCGGACCACACCAGCAACAGCTTTGTCTGGACTGCCAACTATGCGCAGCAACTGCAAGACTACAGGCTGCAGGCCATACCGGAAGGCGAGCTGGCAAAGTACGAGGCCGACATGTTTCAGGACCGTGTGGCCAACCTCTTCGCCGTGGCAACATGGAGCAGGAGGCGGGAGTGGGCAGAGAGCAAGTTCTACAAAGACATCGTGGCCGACAGCAAGCGCCTTGCCATTCCCCTCAGCGCCAGGCAGAGGCTTGTGCTGTGGCTCCCGTCGCTGCGGCTGAGGCGCGCCGCAGGTTCAATAGCCACTTTTTTTCACTCCTTGAAAAATAAGTAGGCAATATTTTCGTTCTAAATAGTAACAATGGTCAAAAACGACGACGAGCAGAGCTACGGCCACATACTGAAATACACCGGCATCTTCGGAGGCGTGCAGGGACTGAACATCATCATCGGTCTTGTGCGCAACAAGATTGTGGCCTCGCTCCTGGGGCCTGCCGGCATGGGTTTGACATCGCTGTTCAACTCCGTTGTCAACTTCATCTCGCAGTCCACCAACCTGGGCATCTCGTTCAGCGCCGTGCGCCATGTGTCGGAACTCTTTGACAATGGCGACGAAGAGCGCATACAGCATTTCGTAAAGGTGGTGCGTACCTGGAGCCTGCTCACGGCCCTGTTAGGCATGCTGGTGTGTGCAGTGGCAGGCCCCTTGCTTAGCAGCAGCACCTTCGCCTGGGGCGACCACACCCTGCATTTCGTCATGCTGGCACCGGCAGTAGGCCTGTTGGCCATAACGGGCGGAGAGACGGCCATTCTGAAGGGTGCCCGCCAGCTGAAGTCGCTGGCCGTAATCCAGCTTATATCCATCTTCGTGGCTCTGGTCATCTCCGTGCCAATATACTATTTCTTCGGGCAGGCGGGTATCGTGCCGGTAATAGTGCTCATGGCCCTGTCTACCATGCTGCTCACGGTGCGCCATTCCTTCCGCCTCTATCCGCTAAAACTTACAGGCGAGAAGGGCATACTGGGCGAAGGCATGGAAATGGTGCGCCTCGGCATAGCCTTTGTACTGACCGGAGTGATGGCCACTGGTGCCGACATGCTTGTGCGCTCATACCTCAATGTGGTGGGCGAGCTTGACGTTGTGGGGCTCTACAATGTGGGCTATACCATGACAATGGTGTATGGAGGCATGGTGTTTGTGGCCATGGAGACCGACTATTTCCCCCGCCTGTCTGGCGTATGCAAGGATGTGGCAGCCTCCAACCGGATGGTAAACAACCAGATAGAGGTGTCGCTGCTCATCATAGGCCCCATGCTGGTGGCCATGCTCTTTGCCGTGCCCGTCATGATACCCCTGCTGTTCACAAGCGAGTTCATGCCGGTGGTCGACATGATGCGCTATACTACGCTGGCACTCTACCTGAGGGCTATGAAGTTGCCCGTGAGCTATATTGCCCTGGCACGGGGCGACGGCAAGGCCTACCTGCTATTGGAGGGACTCTACTATGTGGGCATGGTGGCCGTGGTGGTGGAGGGCTACAGGCTTGGGGGAATAACCGGCACCGGCATAGGACTCCTCGCGCTGTCAGCCGCCGAGTTCGTGCTGCTCTATGTATTCACATACTTCAGATACCACTACCGCCCCAGAACCAGCGTGTTTGTCTATGGAGGCATACACATCCTGTTGGGCATCGTCAGCCTGCTGCTGACAAACATCATTGACGGATGGACCTACTGGGCTTCAGGCGTTGTCATGGGGCTGCTGGCCCTGTCATTCTCGCTCTACGTGCTGCACAGCAAGACGGCACTTTGGGCAAAGCTGAAAGAGAAGACAATAGCAAAGATAGGCCGCAGAAAGAACTAAGATACTATGATACAGGCAGATAACCTTCTCAACGAACTCAACGACAGCCAGCGCGATGCCGTGCTCTATTGCGACGGGGCACAGCTTGTCATTGCCGGAGCAGGCTCTGGCAAGACCCGCGTGCTGACCTACAAGATAGCCTACCTGCTGCAGACGCAGGGCCTGGCCCCATGGAACATTCTGGCGCTTACATTCACCAACAAGGCGGCCCGCGAGATGAAGGAGCGCATTGCCCGCCTCGTGGGACAGGAGCGAGCGCAGTATCTGCAGATGGGCACCTTCCACAGCGTCTTTGCACGCATCCTGCGCAGCGAGGCGGCAAACATCGGCTTCCAGTCGAACTTCACCATCTACGACCAGGCCGACTCGCGCTCACTCGTAAAGAACATCTGCCGCGAGCTTCAGCTTGACGACAAGCAGTACAAGCCTGCCAGCGTGGCCGATGTCATCTCTATGGCAAAGAACCACCTCGTAGGCCCCGATGCCTTTGTGCGCTGTTCGATATTCGACCCCAAGCGGCCGCATACGGCAGAAGTCTACAAGCAGTATGCCATGCGCTGTCGGCAGGCCAACGCCATGGACTTCGACGACCTGCTGATGATGACGTTCCGCCTCTTCGACGAGCACGAGGAGGTGAGGAAGAAATATGCCGACAAGTTCCGCTACGTCCTGGTGGATGAGTACCAGGACACGAACACCGCCCAGCAGCGCATAGTGCTGCAGCTGACACGCGAGCACCAGCATGTATGCGTGGTGGGCGACGATGCACAGAGCATCTACAGCTTCCGCGGAGCCAATATTGACAATATCCTGAAATTCAGGGAGTCATACAACAATGCCAAGCTGTTCAAGCTGGAGCAGAACTACCGCTCCACGCAGCTCATCGTGGAGGCTGCCAACAGCCTCATACGCAAGAACAAGGAACAGATTCCCAAGGATGTGTTCAGCCAGAACAGCCACGGCGACAAGCTTCAGCTGAAGCCGGCCTACAGCGACCGCGAGGAGGCCATCATCGTTGTAAACGACATAAAGCGCCTGCGCAGGAAGGAGGGCACAGACTGGAGCGACTTCGCCATACTCTACCGCACCAACGCTCAGAGCCGCTCGTTTGAGGAACAGATGCGCAAGGATGGCATTCCCTACCGTATATACGGCGGACTGAGCTTCTACCAGCGCAAGGAGATAAAGGACATCATTGCCTACCTGCGCACAGTTGTCAACCCCGACGACGAGGAGGCCCTGCGCCGCATCATCAACTACCCCGCACGCGGCATTGGCGACACCACCGTGCAGAAGATAACGGCCTGCGCCACACGCCACGGGGTGAGCCTCTGGACGGTGATCTCGCAGCCCGTTATGCTGCAGCTCGACGTAACAAAGGGAACGGCAACAAAGCTGGAGGCATTCCGCCAGCTCATAGAGCAGTGGCGTACCCGCCTGAACAGCGACGATGCCTACACCCTGGGACATGCTATTATCCAGGAGAGCGGCATTGTAAAAGATCTTTATGCCTCAAGGAACCCTGAGGACCTGTCGCGTCAGGAGAATCTGGAGGAGTTCCTGGCAGGAATGAAGGACTTCGTTGATACAGGACGCGAGGAGGACAGGGCCGACCAGGTGCAGCTGGGGCATTTCCTTCAGGAGGTGGCGCTGCTCACCGACCTTGACAGCGACAAGGACGGCGACGAGCAGACACGCGTGTCGCTGATGACGATACATGCCGCCAAGGGTCTGGAATTCAACACCGTCTTCGTTGTTGGACTGGAGGAGAACATCTTCCCATCGCCCATGTGCACCGACTCGCTGCGTGCCCTTGAGGAAGAGCGGCGCCTGCTCTATGTGGCCATAACACGGGCCGAGCGACATTGCATTCTGACCTGTGCACAAAACCGTTTCCGCTACGGACGAATGGAGTACGACACGCCTTCACGCTTCATACGCGACATTGACCCCAAACTGTTGCATGTTGAAGGCGACGACTTCGGGGCAAAGAGCGACGAACGCATCACTATGCAGAAACCCTGGCAGCGTCCGTCGGAAGGGCCTGAGTGGATGCAGAACCCTCGCCCTGTTGCCACACAGTTTAAGGCCGACCCGAGGCCAAGGGCTGTTGCACCAAGGCGGGAGGAGCCTCCTGTAGACCCCTTCAGCAGCGACTTCAAGAAGCTTCTCCACACTGCATCGGGCGGACGCTTCAAGCCGGTACAGTCGCAGCCGGTACAGCAACGTGGAAATGCAGGCCAGACTGCTCCCCTCACTAACAGGGCGGGGCAGGGGGAGGGTCCTCATCAGCTGCGCGAGGGTGCAGTAATAGAGCATCAGCGTTTCGGCATTGGCACCGTTGTTGCCGTTGAGGGAACCGGCGAGAACGAGAAGGCCACCGTGCAGTTCCGCAACTCAGGCACCAAGCAGCTGCTGCTTAAGTTCGCAAAGTTCAAGGTTGTTTCGTAAAAATGCTGCGGGGAAACCGCAGCACACACTACTCGTCCATGAGGAAGAGCGGGTCTTCGGGCATCACCATTACCGGTGTTGTCTGCCAGGCCTGCATGATGTTCTCCGGCACATACTCCATGGGCACCACTAACCGGAACATGTACTCCCGGAACCAGCGGTCGGTCATGATGAGGTAGCCCTGCTGGCCCCATGATGCGCCCCATGAGTTCTCCACCTTCCACTTTGTGGCATGCCCCTGTGCGTCAAGGTCTACGGCGCAGAGCGTCATGGCATGGGTTGAGCCGCTGTCGAAGGTGCTGATGCGCTGGGCCTTGTCCATGTTGAACGTAGTGTTGAAGAGCGAGCCGTAGTCGAAGTTCTCCGTGTCGGCGAAGCCGCGCTTGCGGTCGAGCATCTTGCCCACGTCGTAGCTGCTGTACAGCTTGTGGCCTGCACGCAGCGTGGCTATGGCCATCTGCTCTATGTCGTCCATGGGCAGGTTCACGTAGCGCCAGTTCTGGCCGTCCTGTGTATGGCGGTCAAGTTCCACCTCGTAGGTCTTGTAGTATTCCCGTCGCGGGTCGTTCATCACCATAATAAATGTACCCGTGAGGCGCTTGCCGCCCATCACCTCCTGATAGAAAGTCTGGGGGGTGAACTCCCTCGGCTGGCCCACGGGCTGTCCGTTCTTGTTGCGGAAGGTGTAGGTGAAGCGCTCGGGCGGCGTGCCAATGGTGTAGAGCAGCATGTGGTATATCTGTGCCAGCATGCGCTCCTTGGCCCTCTCCATAGAGGCGGGGCGCTTGCCCTTCTGAGCCATGTCGCGCAGCTGCAGACCGTATTCGCGCAGCTTGGAGGAGATGAGCTGGCGGGCGCGGCTGGTGTTGTCGCTTGAGAATGTCTCGGGCATCACCTCAGCCGGCACCAGCCCGTACTTGTCGGCCAGGTCGGCCACTCCGCAGAACGTGCCGCCGTCGCCTACTGGCGTGCGGAAGAAGAACTGCACGCGCGTGTCGTCCATGGGCTTCGTGCCATTGTCAATGCATCCCTGGAGCATGAGGTTGGCCTTCTCCAACTGGTCCCAGAAGAAGAGGTAGGCCTCCGAGAAGTCCACCACGAGCGAGTCGGTGCGCAGGTTGAAGTCGCCGCGAAGCACGTTCAGTCCGCTGAACATCCAGCAGCGTCCGCTCGACTGCTGGTCGGTTATGCTTTGCCTGCGGGTCTCTATGCTGAAGTGAGTGTCAAGCAGTCCGGCATTCTGGGGGTTGGCCGTCAGCTGGTCTATGCTGGTAGCCGACATTGCGTTCTGCAGGGCACGGTTCGTGCCGCCAAGGTCGCGCTGCTCGTGCTGTATGCTGCGAAGCATGGAGTCGCTAATGCCGCCGCTGCGCTGGGCGGAGGCTGCTATGGCCAAAGACAGCGAAATGGAGATAAGGATAAACGGTTTTCTCATTGTTGTATGCTTTGATTATTTTTCTGCTATTGAAATCTGTGTGCAAAGTTAAGAAAAAACGAGTGAAATGCAAAAGGAAAGCTCGCTTTTCTTTTCATTTCCGAGTGAAAAGTAACTTCGGCGAAGCCAGAGAGCGTGTCGCGCTATGTCAGCCGGCTGCGCCATCGTTCGCGAAGCGTTAGGCCCCAAATCGCCACCAGCGCTTCCACAGGCGTTTTTCGTGAAAAATCTATCATTCTATCATTTTGGTTTATAACTTGCTGATAGAATGGAAATTATAAATATGATAGATGTAGTGATAGAATGATAGATTTTTTTCAGTTTGTGATGAAATCCATGCTTCTTAGCTGTAGAGAAACCATCGGTTTCCCTTGGAGAAACCATCGGTTTCCTTAAGGTATAGGATTAGGAACCTTTACTTGCCGTTTGTCAATCAGTGATTTTATCTATCATTCTATCATATCATCTATCATAGCCGTAACCTGTGGAAAATCAGCGGCTTTTGGCGGAAAATGATAGAATGATAGATTTTTTCACGTTTTTCTTAGATGCTTTTTTCTGGCGTAATGGTGTAAAAAAACGTGTGAATGTTTGGCTGTTTCGGATAATAATTGTAATTTTGCTGCATCTGCACCAATTTAAAGATAATGAGCTATGGAAAGGAAATATCCGGTAGGCATACAAACATTCTCGGAAATCATAAAAGGAAGATGCGTCTATGTAGACAAGACAGACCTTGTGTGGCAGCTTAGCCATTACGCTAAATATATTTTCCTGAGCCGCCCGCGCCGTTTCGGCAAGTCGCTGCTCACCTCAACCTTGGAATCGTATTTCAAGGGAGAGAAACAGCTCTTCGAGGGGCTGAAGATTATGGAACTTGAAAAAGAGTGGCAGCAGTATCCGGTGATACGGCTCTCTCTTAGTACTGCAAAGGGACAAGATTCGCCTGCTGAACTTCGCGACAAACTGGCACTATTGATGAAACCATATAAGGAAGAGTATGGCAGCGACCCTGACGAGAAGACACCAGGCGGCATATTTGCTGGCATTATCAGAAGGGCTTACAAGAAAGCTGGGAAGCAGGTAGTGGTACTCCTTGACGAGTATGACGCACCGCTACTTGAAGTGCTTCACGAGAAAGAGATGCTTGCACCTATGCGCAAGGTGATGCAGGAGTTCTACCAGACGCTGAAGGATAGTGAGGAAATGATAAAGTTCTGCTTCATCACCGGCATCACGAAGTTTTCACAGCTCAGCATCTTCTCTACCATCAACAACCTGCTCAATGTTACGCTTGACCCCGCCTTTGCGGCTATATGCGGCATCACTGAGAAAGAGCTGACAACAACGCTGCGCCCAGACATAGAGCGATTGGCTGAGAAATACAATCTGAACTATGAGGGGATGCATGAAAAGCTGAAGCTGCAATATGATGGCTACCACTTCACGGAAGAGTCGGAAGGGGTTTACAATCCATACAGCCTCATGAAGGCCTTCCTTCAGCGGAAGGTGGCTTCCTATTGGTTCGAGAGTGGCACGCCCACCTTCCTAATCCAGCAGATGCAGCATTTCCGTACTGACATCATGTCGCTTGACCGGATGGAAGTGTTCTCTTCAGAGTTTGACCAACCTACCGAAGCGATGGAGTCTGCACTGCCATTGTTATACCAAAGCGGTTACCTCACCATCAAAGACTACGACGAAGAGACAGAGACGTACACTCTATCTATTCCCAATCAGGAAGTGCGTATTGGCTACGTTGAAGGCTTGCTGCCCGTCTATACGGGTCTGGAGGCTGGACGTGTGAAGGCTGGCTTTACCATGAAGTTCTGGCTCGCCCTTAAGCGGCATGACGTTGACCTGGCCATGCGCGAGATGCGGGCCTATCTTGCCAGCATACCCTACGTGGAAGGTTTTAAGAAGAAATTAGAGGACATAGCTACTTCCGAAGGCTTCTATGAATACACGATGTACCTGATTTTCTCTACATTGAATTTTTATGTACGAACCCAGGTGAAGTGTGCCGGAGGACGGGTGGACATGGTGGTGTGGATGCCCGATGCCACTTACGTCTTTGAACTGAAGGTAAACGGCACCGCCGGGGAAGCCTTGGAGCAAATAGACAGCAAGGACTACGCCCTGCCATACCAGACTGACGGCCGGACTGTAGTAAAAGTGGGAGTGCAGTTCGATGCTGAAACACGTGTCCCGGTTGACTGGGTTATATCATAATTGCCAATGAACGAATAATTATGCGAACTAACTAAAGATATTTTTGGTTAGTTCGCATAAAAGGCGTACCTTTGCACGCTGAAAACAAAAACTAAAGTTATGAACAACAGAATTAATGCCGCGATGAAAGCCCTCTTGCTGCTTCTCGCGGTTGTTTGCGGAAAGGCAGGGGCACAGGAAGTGGTACTTCACCAAAAATTTCTATTTGGGGAAGAAGGCTTTGGTGAATATGATTGGCTTTCACAAAGTGAGACTGACATAAATTTTCCGCAATGGTATTTCTCCAATTGCTTTGACATAAAAGGCAATAACCTTCAAGTGGGTGGGAGAACCAGCACGGGATATGCTAAAACTCCAGAATTGGAAGGTCTAAGTGAATATGTTCTTGTCACATTGGAAACAGGCAACATAAATGGCACAACAAGGAATGTTTTGTTGAGTGCTGGTGATAATCCGTCTTGTGTACTTAGCCCTTCAACAGTTAAAATTCCTGCCCATAAGGATATGCGTCTTTCAAGTATTTTACAAGTTAATGGAGCAGTTAATCCTCAGTTGAAAATATCAAGTGATAACTCTGCCTTTGATTTGAAGGAGGTTACTGTGACAAATATAGGTAATATGCTGTTTTATGAGTCTTTCAATAAGGTTGATGGAACAGTTGGAGTGACCGATGATTTTTCTGCTCCGGTTTATTTTTTTAGTGATAATGATTATGCTTCGTACTTTGAGACAGCTTCAACACAAAAGGGATGTGGAAAGGGTAATGCATGTATTTATGTACCGCCCATTCAAGAAAATAATAATTATTTTATCACTGATACGCCAAAGTCAACTCCAACCGGAAAAGCATTGCTACGCTTTAGGGCTGCAGGGTCTACTTCTACAACATTTAAAGATTCTGTAATTATTTCTGGCTCATCTGGTGTAAACTTCGATACTTCTACTTTTTATCCAACTAAGGGAGCTTGGACACAGTATGAGGTTGTAGTAACAGGATATACAAAAGATAGCCAGATAACCTTTAAAGGTTCGCGCGTATTCCTTGATGACATCCTCATTACAGAGATTCCTACAATCACTCTGAGAGAAACCGCTACTGACGACAACACTATTACCTATAATGTAAGCGGCTTGCGCACGGTGCAACTGAAACGCACACTTGGTGCAGGCTACTGGAACACCCTGTGCCTGCCGTTCAACGTGACCAAGACTATGCTGGAACAGGCGTTCGGAAGCGATGCCAACCCAGTAATAAACACGCTGGCAAGTGTTGACAATGGTGTCTTCAATTTTACAACTGCAGAGAGTGTACCGGCCGGCACGCCCTTCCTGCTTAAAGTGAGCACGCCGGTGACAGACCCTACGTTCACCGAAGTAACGATAACTCAGGCCACACCTCTGACTGTGTATCCAAACAATGATGGCTATGGCTTTGCGGGAACTTACTCCGAGCATTCCCTTGAGATAGACGGTACAAACCTGTTCCTTGGCACAGACGGCAACCTATATAAACCTGCCGGAGGGGAAAACGTGATGAACGGTCTGAGGGCTTACTTCATTGTACCAAGCGGTAATCAGGTAAGAGTAGCCGCTGATGAGAGCGGTAATGAACTTGGCATAGAGAGCGTAACGGCAAATACACAGGAACACATTATTTATAATATGATGGGGCAAAGCCGACAGAGCGGCAACCTGACAAGGGGCATCTACATCATTAACGGAAAGAAAACCATAGTAAGATAGAAAAGCATGAAACAGATATACGTTAGGCCAAAGGCCACTACCGTAGCATTGAGCAGTAACTATATTTTAGCCGCTGGCACTAATGCAAGACTGAATTCTAACAATCCACAAAGCGGCAATGCGTCATTGGCTGCCTCGCGTGGTGGCTCCAACTGGGAGGATGACGACGAATAGCCCTACTACGATGAAGGAGAAACTTGAACTCAAGGCTGCCCTCTTCGACCTGGACGGCGTGGTGTTCGACACCGAGCCGCAGTATACCGTGTTCTGGGGCAGCCAGTGCAGGCTCTACCACCCCGAGGAGCCAGGCTTGGAACAGAAGATAAAAGGGCAGACGCTGGACCAGATATTCGACAAACACTGGAATGGTACGCTTGTCAGCGAGCGGGAGGCTGTCACCGAGAGGCTGAACAGCTTTGAGGCCCAGATGACATTTGATTACGTGGCAGGCTTCGAACAGTTCGTTAGCGACCTGAGGGCACACGGCATGAAGACTGCTGTGGTGACCAGCTCGAACCTGATAAAGATGGAAAGCGTGTACAGGCAGAGACCTGAATTCAAGACTCTGTTCGACAGAATACTTACCAGCGAGGACTTCACATACAGCAAGCCACATCCCGACTGCTACCTTAAGGCTGCCGGCGCGTTTGGTCTAAAGCCTGAACAATGCATCGTGTTCGAGGACAGCGTGAACGGACTAAAAGCCGGCATGGCGGCAGAGATGACAGTCGTTGGACTGCTCACCACAAACACAAAAGAGACCGTGGAGCAGCTGTCCCACTATCAGACAGCAGACTATACAAACATGAACTATCAAAAACTTTATACTATATGGCAGGATATTTAGTAAGCGACGAGCGGAAGGTGACAACCCACCGCTTCATTGAGATGAAACAGAAGGGAGAGAAAATCTCCATGCTCACCAGCTATGACTTCACCACGGCTGGCATAGTAGACAAGGCCGGCATAGACGGCATACTCATTGGCGACTCCGCCTCGAACGTGATGGTGGGCAACCACACCACGCTGCCCATAACGGTAGACCAGATGATTTACCACGCCCGTTCGGTGGTGAACGCGGTGAAGAGGGCGCTCGTGGTTTGCGACATGCCCTTCGGCAGCTACCAGACGGGCGAGCACGACGGAGTGCAGAACGCCATCAGGATAATGAAGGAAAGCGGCTGCGACGCCCTGAAATTGGAGGGTGGGGAAGAGATACTGCCCACCGTGCGCCGCATACTGGATGCCGGCATACCCGTGATGGGCCACCTCGGACTTACTCCGCAGAGCATAAACAAGTTCGGTACTTACGCCGTGAGGGCGAAGGAAGATGCTGAGGCACAGAAACTTCTGCGCGATGCCCAGCTGCTGGCCGAGGCCGGCTGCTTTGCCGTAACGTTGGAGAAGGTGCCGGCAGCACTGGCCAAGCAGGTGACGGAAGCCATTAGCGTGCCTACTATAGGAATAGGAGCCGGAGGCCACTGCGACGGTCAGATCCTCGTCGTTGCCGACATGCTGGGAATGACGCAGGGCTTCTCGCCGCGATTCCTCCGTCGCTATGCCGATCTGAACCAGGTGATGACTGATGCCATCGGGCAGTATGTCACCGATGTGAAGAACAGCGACTTCCCCAACGAGGAGGAAAGCTATTGATAGCCTCACCCCCAGCCCCTCTCCGAGGGAGAGGGGAGTAGATAGATTTGCTATGGTATTATAATTAATAAAGAGATGAGAAAGACTATATTGTTTATTGCTGGGATTCTGATTAGTATGACAGCCGCAGCGCAGACTTATACCCGGCAGGCAGAGAGCAGCGAACAGCTGAGCCAGGCCAGGCAATGGATGGCGCAGGGACTGTGGCGCAACGGTTTTACTAAGGCCGACCCTGACAGCACGGTGAACGCTATTGACTTCCAGGAGCAGTACCAGCGCAACCGCGAGCAATGGGACGCGCTGTTCTGCTGGCTTGACTCTACCGATGTGCTGACAATACCAAAGGGGAAGCATCCCATTCAGGGAACGACACTCGTGGCAAGCGTGGAGGACTCGAAGAACGCACCTCTGGCTCGCAGGCAGAGCGAGAGCCACTACCAGCACATTGACTTCCAGTGGGTGGTGAGAGGTACGGAGCGCTTCGCCCTGATAGACCACGATACGAGTACGCCCAACTGCGAGTGGCGGCCGGACGTTATACACTATGACTACGACCAGAGCAGGGCTATGTTCCTTGACTCCACACCCGGCAGGTTCTTCATCTTCTTCCCGCAGGACTGGCATATTGCCAAGATAGAAAACGAGGTGGAGGGCGACGACCAGGAGATAAGGGTTATTGTCATCAAGGTGGACTACGTCGGGGAGTGAGAAATTGAGAAAATGAGAGAATGAGAAATGAAAGCTAAACTGACAGACAAGCGGTATGTGGTGCCCTTCGTGCTCATCACCACGCTGTTCTTCCTTTGGGGCTTTGCCCGCGCAATACTCGACGTGCTGAACAAGCACTTCCAGGACACCCTTAACCTGAGCATAGCCGACTCGGCCTGGATACAGGTCACCACCTATCTGGGCTATTTCCTCATGGCCATACCGGCCGGACTCTTCATCAGCCGCTTCGGCTACAGGCGCGGCGTGGTGTTCGGACTAACGCTGTTCGGCCTCGGCAGCCTGGCGTTCATTCCGGCAGAGTCGTTCGTAGCTTTCCTCGGAGCCTTGTTCGTGATAGGTTGCGGCCTGACATTCCTTGAGACGGCTGCCAACCCCTACGTCACAGAGCTTGGAGCGCCCGAGACGGCTTCCAGCCGACTGAACCTCTCACAGACCTTCAACGGCATGGGCTGTTTCATGGCTACGCTCATAGTGGGGCAGTTCCTCTTCGGAGGCAGCGAGACCGGGGAAGAGGCCAACGTGGCTGTGCCATACGCCATAATGGGCATCGTGGTGCTGCTCATTGCGGTGGTGTTCACAAAGGTGAACCTGCCTGAGATTGTGCAGGACGGCGAGGGCAACAAGGGCAGCATGAGGAGTGTGGTGAGCAACAAGTGGTTCCTCTTCGGACTGGCCGCCCTTCTCAGCTACGAGGTGGCCGAGATCTCCGTGAACAGCTACTTCGTGAACTTCGTCACCGGCACAGGGTGGATGACCAAACTTGATGCCTCCAGGGTGGTGTCTTTAGCTCTGGTGATATTCATGGCTGGAAGGTTCATCGGCAGCTGGATAATGCGCTACATCAGGCCGGTCAGGCTGTTGTCGTGGTGTGGGGTGGGCACTGTGGCCTGCATGGTGCTAACAATGCTTGACCTTGGCACTCTGTCGCTTGCGGCGCTGATAGCCAACTACCTCTTTGAGGCCATAATGTTTCCAACCATCTTCTCGCTGGCATTGGCCGACGTAAGAGGTACCGACAAGAAGAAGACCGCCTCGCTGCTCATGATGACACCCATAGGCGGATGCGGATTCCTGCTCATGGGCTATATGGCCGACAACACAAATGCCTTCCTGCCCTTTGCCATCCCTCTGGCAGGCTTCTGTGTGGTGCTGGCATACGCAGGCGAGAAAATACTGCACTCAAAAAGGAGTTAAGGGGGACGCAAGAACTCCCTTAACTCCTTTGGCTCCTTCAACTCCAAGTTTTACTACTTGTTGTCTACGGCAGCCTGCTCAATGGGCAGGCATTTTTTGTAGTTGGCAATATACTTCTCGAATCCGGCCACATCCTCAGCCGTTGGGGCTATGCTGGTGCCGGTGTTGCCTGCAAAGACAACCGTCTCAAGATAGTCGGCAAGGCTTAGCTTGTCGGGATTGTTTACGGCATAGCCAGCCAGCAGGGCAATGCCCCAGGCGCCGCCTTCGCCGGCAGTCTCCATGACTGAGATTGGGCTGTTGAGTGCAGCAGCGAGCATGCGCTGGCCCACGCCGGGAGTCTTGAAGTAGCCGCCATGTCCGGTGATGCGGTCCACGCGAATCTTTTCATCTTTGAACAGAATGTCGTTGCCAATCTTCAGCACGCCGATGGCACCGTATAGGTTTGCACGCATGAAGTTTGCAAGGTTGAACTTGTCGTTGGCAGAGCGCACGAACAGGGGGCGGCCCTCGGCAAGTCCTGTAACAGGCTCACCGCTCACGTAGTTGTAGGCCATCAGTCCGCCGCAGTCGGCATCGCCCTCAAGGGCCTTGTTGAACAGTTTGCCGTAGAGCTCGTTCATGTCTACAGGCACGCCAAGCAGCTGCTGGTACTCCTTGAACAGTCCCACCCAGG
>JAFTAR010000172.1 GCA_017455495.1 Prevotella sp. | reverse complement strand
CTCAAGTTCTTTTTTGAACCACGGATTAATGGATTTGGGAGATATAGTTCTTCCACTACTGTTTCCTTGGTTGATTGTTTTGGGATTACAGCGGCTAAAGCCGCGATTCCCTCAGGTATAACAATCCGTGTAATCTGCCATTTATGGCTTAGTCACGAAGGTGGGGAATCCCATAAATCCTTAAATCCGTGGTTGTTTTATTACATGCGAAGTTGTATTCCTTAATCCTTCAGCAAGTCCGGCCTGAGCCTCCTCGTGCGCTCAATGGCCTGCTCCAGTTCCCAGTTCCTTATCTTCGCCTCGTTGCCGCTGAGCAGCACTTCCGGCACCTTCCATCCCTTATAGTCGGCCGGACGGGTGTAGATGGGAGCCGCCAGGAGGTCGTCCTGGAAACAGTCTGACAGGGCGCTCTGTTCGTCGCCTATCACTCCCGGCACCACCCTCACAATGGCATCTGCCATGATGGCGGCAGGCAGTTCGCCTCCCGTCAGCACATAGTCGCCAACGCTAATCTCACGTGTAATAAGATGTTCACGCACGCGCTGGTCCACTCCCTTGTAGTGTCCGCAGAGAATGATGATGTTCTGCAGCATGGACAGCTCGTTGGCCACATGCTGCGTAAACTGCTCCCCGTCGGGCGAGGTGAAGATTACCTCGTCGTATTCCCTCTCAGCCTTCAAAGCCGAGATGCAGCGGTCTATCGGCTCACACTGCATCACCATGCCAGCCGAGCCACCGTAGGGGTAGTCGTCAACGCGGCGCCACTTGTCAAGGGTGTAGTCTCGCAGGTTGTGTAAACAAATTTCGGCCAGGCCCTTCTTCTGGGCCCTGGCCAAAATGCTCTCGTGCACAAAGCCCTCTATCATCTCGGGCAGCACGGTAATGATGTCAATCCTCAAAGCTTATATAAATTCTAAAAGCTCAAATCTCAACTCTCAAATCAGCCCAGGTACTTCATCAGGATTCTTGCGTTGCCCGAGTCGCGCAGCTTGGCAATGCTCTTCTCACGGATTTGCCTCACCCTCTCGCGTGTAAGACCCAGCTGGTCGCCAATCTCCTCAAGTCCCTTCTCGTGGCACCCTATTCCGAAGCACTCGCGAATGATGGTTATCTCGCGCTCCTTGAGCACCCTGTTCAGCACGGTGTTCAGCTCCAGTGCCATTGACTCATGGTCCACCTGGCGGTCTGTACGGCTGTCGTCGCCGCTTGCCATGATGTCAAGCATGCAGTTGTCCTCGCCGCCCTGGAACGGGGCGTCAATCGACACGTGGTGCCCGTCGGCCATCATTGACTGGCCAATCTTCTCCTCGTCCATGTCGGTAGCCTCAGCCAGCTCGCTAACCGAGGGGTGGCGCTGGTTTTCCTGCTCAAACTTGTTTATCTCGTGGCTTATCCTGTTGAGCGAGCCCACCTGGTTAAGCGGCAGGCGCACTATGCGGCTCTGCTCGGCAATGGCCTGCAGTATGCTCTGGCGAATCCACCACACAGCATAGCTGATGAACTTGAAGCCGCGAGTCTCGTCGAATTTCTGTGCAGCCTTGATAAGGCCGATGTTACCCTCGTCTATGAGGTCGGTCAGCGTAAGTCCCTGGTGCTGGTACTGCTTTGCCACGGATACCACGAAGCGCAGGTTTGCCGTAACGAGCTTGTCCTTGGCTCGCTCGCCTTCCGGACCGCCCTTGCGTATTTTCTGGGCCAGCTCTATCTCCTCATCAATGCTGATGAGCGGAGCACGGCCAATTTCCACCAAATACTTGTCAAGAGCCTCACTTGAACGGTTGGTGATGCTCTTCTGAATTTTCAGCTGTCTCATCCTCTTAACTCCTTTCTAATCTAATTACCTGATTTATAGGCTTATACGTATAATTTCCTTTTAAAAGCGGTGCAAAGTTATAAAATATTTCCGTAACATGCACGTTTTCTTATAACTTTTTTTGTTAATAATCATTAATCCCATGCTTTTACACCGTGTCGTTCAACCAGAAAATTGTCATGGATGACAAATTCTGCGGAAATTCTATGATTAACATTTGTTTTGGTTTGTTTGTGTTTGTTTTTGGAGCCTGAGCACCGCGTTTCCTCAAAAAGCAGTCCTTTTTCCGAAAAATACAGTGCCTTTTGCAGTACCGCCCCGTTCGGCACCGTCCGGGCCGGGAAATGCCATTCAGATTCTGTGCGGCAGGACATTTATTAATAATGTGTAAAAGTTGAACAACAGGTGTTTATTATCGCAAGAAAAATCGTACCTTTGCAAGGTAAATGCAGACATCGGAATGGTTAAGCGCAAGCAATTAGATATAAAGAAGGCTGCACTGAAGTTTGTGGCCGATTGGAAAAACCGAGGCAAGGAAGACAAGGACTATGTGGAGTTCTGGGAAGACTTGCTGGAAGATGTTTTTGGAGTGCCCAAGGCACGAAAGGAGATAGAGCCTCAGTCGCCAGTGAAATTTGATGGTACCACCAAACGCATTGATATTCGTGTCAAGACATCTAAAGTCATTATTGAACAGAAAAGCCGTGACGTAAGTCTTGACGAGAAGCAGAAGCAGAGCGGCAAAGACGAAAATGGCAATGAGATATGGTTAAAACCGATAGAACAGGCCATTCGCTACTATAACAATTTGGATCAGCCAGACCAAGGCCGCTATGTCGTTGCCTGCAATTTCAAGGAATTTGAAGTTTGGGACAGCTGTCACAAGAATTCTCCCCATCGCCGTATCTTGCTTGAGGAACTGCCCGCACGATGGCGCGAACTGAAATTCCTGGTTGAGCCCTACAGACCAGTAGGTTATGTTGATGAAAAACGCGAAGAGCGTGTTTCGAGTACAGCCAGCGAATACGTCAGGAATCTGTATGATACCATCTACGCCGGCAAGAAAGAATGGACGAAGCCAGAACTGCAGTCGCTGAATATGTTCTGCGTTCGTGTGGTGTTCTGTCTGTTCGCTGAGGATGCGGGCATATTCGATGATGGTCAGTTCTCAACGTTCCTTGAAAAATTCACCGCCACAGACCTCAGCAAGAAGTTTGACGCACTGTTCTTCTGGCTTGACATGACAGATGCCAAAAGGCGTGAGTATTACAAACTGGCTGATGTTGAGGTGCAGAACTTCCCATATGTTGACGGTGGTTTGTTTAACAATACAGACCTTTACGAAACGCCAGCCCTCAGCCAAGCGGCTTGCGACATTCTGAAAAGTGCCTGGGACTTGAAGCTGAAGGACACTAACGAAGCCTTTGACTGGAGCGAAATATCGCCAACCAACTTCGGCTGTATCTTCGAAAGTACGGTTGACAGCGAAGTGCGCAACTCGGGAGGCATGCACTACACGACCCCCTCGAATATCCATCGTGTGATAGACCCGCTGTTTCTGGATGATTTGAAAACAGAGTTGGAGCGGATAGTGAATCTGCCGACAGGAACGGCTGGCGAGAAAGACAGAAAATATCGTGAGTTGGAAAATTTTCGCAACCGGTTGGCCGATATGCGTTTCCTTGACCCGGCATGCGGTAGCGGTAACTTCCTGACAGAATGCTACAAGTCGCTGTATGAACTGGAACTGAGAGCCATTGAGAGCGAACTGGAGTTCCAGCACGATGCCATCATGCCCAATACCGACCCTTGCAAGGTTCGCATGGGGCAGTTCTTTGGCATTGAGATTGACCATTTCGCAGCCAGCGTAGCCCGTGCCTCGCTGTGGATAGCCGGATGCCAGCTGATACAGCAGACAGCCAAGGTGCTGCATTGTGCCATTGACCCGCTGCCGCTGGACAAGAACAACTATGTGGTTTGCGCAGATGCGCTGCTGACGGATTGGAATGAGGTGCTGAAACGAAAGGCAACAACGGAAACCTATATTATAGGTAATCCGCCATTCCAAGGCGCAAAGAAGATGAATGACGTGCAGAAGAAAAGTCTCTCGTATGCTATGCCAAGCAGGCTTCCTGACAAAACAAAGCTATGGGACAAACAGGGGAAACTCGACTTTGTATGTGCCTGGTATGCAAAGGCCGCAGCATATATGGAGGGAAAGCGGAATATTACTGCTGCTTTTGTGTCAACAAACAGCATTGTGCAAGGCGACCAAGAGGCTCCGTTATGGCATCCACTGATGTCTCACTATAACTTACAAATTCTCTTTGCATGGCAGTCTTTCGAATGGTTTAACGAGGCTGATGATATGGCTCATGTCTATTGCGTCATTGTGGGATTCTATCTTAGCAAACGGAAGAGACCTGTAGAGCACAAGATTTTTAGCGAGCAAAAAGAAACTATTGTCGCCAACAATATCAACGGATATTTGCTGAATGCAGAGAACCTATTTGTATGGAATAGAGGAAAGGCGTTATGCACAATTCCTGACATCGTAATAGGGAACAAACCTATTGACGGTGGCAATTACTTGTTCACCAAGCAAGAAATGGATGAGTTTATTGAAAAGGAACCACTTTCTGCATACTATTTTCATCCTTGGTACGGTTCAGAAGAGTTTATCAGCCGACAACCCCGTTATTGTCTATGGTTAGGTGACTGTACGCCAGCAGAATTAGCAAGAATGCCTTTGTGTGTGAAACGAGTTGAAGCTGTAAAAGCATATAGGAAAGAATGTGGATATGACGAATCAACTGATCTATACAAAAAACCGCGTCGCTTCCATGTTGAATTCAGGCCCACGAGCGAGTATATCATCATTCCATCAACCTCTTCTAAAAACAGAGAATATGTTCCAATGGGATTTATGCATCCTAACAATATGGCCAGCAATCTTGTTATGGTCATTGCCGATGCTTCGCTATATACGTTTGGTGTTCTGGAGTCAAGGATACACATGGCGTGGATGCGTATAGTCTGTGGAAGGATGAAAGAAGATTATCGTTATACCAAAGGAATTGTCTACAATAATTTCCCGTGGCCAGATGTCACAGATGAACAGAAAGCCGCAATAGAAGTAACAGCCAGGACAATTCTTTATGTGCGCGACAAATATGCAGATTCTACTCTTGAACAACTGTACAAACCAGCATTAATGCCCGACGATTTGACAGATGCACATATTGCGAACGACAAAGCCGTCGCTGCTATCTATGCCGAATATGGTATCAATCTGAAAATGACTGATGAAGAAATTGCACTTACGCTGATAAGAGTATGCACAAGGCTGGCTACGCCTAAGCCAAAGAAGCGTAAGAAGGCTAAGAGTCGCAGAACAACTAAGAAATCTGGCAAATAAGTGTGGATATGATACAATCATGTAACAAATCGGAAATACAGAATGAACTTGTTTATATTGGTTCAGATGAGAGTGGAATAATAGAAATCCCTATGACGGGTTGGGATATTCGCCAGATATGTGCTGGCGGCTACTATGCAGCTGTGGAGTTTGCTACAGGTAAGAATATGGCTAAATGGTTGAGTAAATATTCTGACGAACTCATTTTTAACGAGGCTATGCAATGTTGCGATTATGATGAGGAAGAATTAAAAACGGAGGACCGCATTAGTTGGTTAGGTTACATCATTTTCTCTTTTGCATTGGAAATCAAAGAATATGAAGATCCAAATTACTTCCTGGGTAACGAGAAAATACAGAAAGAATGGGGACTAAACAACACATAATAGCTATGGATACAAGCAAGATGACAGCAGCAGATTTTGTCACAAATCTCGCGCTTCCGCAGTAAACACTCACGGAGCGCGAGATTGAGGGGGAAACAAATTTCTAATTCAGGTTTAAGGTTCAAGGTTTTTACTACCAGTTGTCGGTGCGGAAGGGGAACAGCGGCAGCCCTGCCCCGTTCTTCACATTACCCAGCTGGAAGTTGCGGAAGCAGTAGCGCACGGCAACGGGCTGGGGCACGTCGGGGCTGGTGATGAGGATGGCCTCGTTCCAATAGCCGCCGCCGGGCTTCCAGTAGTGCTGTGCACGGGCGGGATGGAACACCCGGTCCTGGCCTGCCAGCTCGAAGCCATTGATAGCCTCGAAGCGGTTCATGGCACCGTATTCGTCCTGAAGATGTATGAAGACGGAGTCGCCACGGATAGTCATATCCTTATACGACGGACTCTTGTACCACACCTGCTCCATGCCGTAGTCGCGGTGGAGGGCAGTCCATGCCAGGCGCTCGCCCACCTGCCGCTTCTGGGCAGGGTGAATCTGCGACTTCTCGTAGGGGTAGACAAGGTCGTTGGTGCATACCAGCGAGCTGTTGGGTATTATCTGCTGTGCCCTGAACTGCTGCTCCTGAAGGCGTGCGTTCCAGTCGCCGTTTACGTCGCCACTCTCAAAAGGAGCTATCTGGACAAAGTAGAAGGGAATCTGGCCAAGGGCAAACTGCGAGCGCCACTGCTCCACGAGCAGCTTCAGGTGCTCGGAATACTGGTTGCCGGGGTCGCCCACGTTTGAACAGCCCTGGTAGAAGAGGATGCCCTTCACGGTGTAGTTCAGTATAGGGTTGAAGGTGCCGTTGCCCCATAGCAGGGAGCGATGGTAGTCGTACTGGGGCCAGCGTGCCACAATAGCCAGCGAGTCGGTGGGGTCTGTGGTATAGCGCTCCAGGTTTTCCTTGGTGAGCCAGCTCTCCACACGGCTGCCGCCCTTATTGGCCTCGATAAGTCCCACGGGTATTTGCAGGGCATTCTCTATCTGGCGTGCGAAGAAATAGCCCGTAGCCGAGAATTCGCCAACAGTGGCAGGAGAGCACACACGCCAGGAGCAGTCGGCATCAACTTGTGGAGTCATTGACATAATGCTGGGAATCTTCACCGAGCGAATGCCCTGGTGCAGGCGTGCGTCAAGCACCACGGCGTTGTGGTCTTCCACGGGGCAGTTGCCGAAGCCTTTCACCGGCATCTCCATGTTTGACTGGCCTGCACAGACCCACACCTCGCCTGAGAGGATGCCGGTGAGGGTGAGCGGCTCGCCATCGTCGAAGGTTATGCTGAGGGGTGTATATGATGCCTGCGGCGAGTGTACCTTCACAAGCCAGCGCCCGTCGGATGCTGTTGTGGTCTGGACGGTCTCGCTGCTCCAGGAGGTAGTGACGCTAACGGTGCGGCCTGCGGCAGCCCAGCCCCAAAGTCTTACTTCAGTGTTTTGCTGTATCACCATGTCATTGCCAATGATATGCGGCAACCTCACCTTTGCAGAAATAGCCGAGAAGCATGCTGTTGCTGCGGCCAGAAGAACAAGTCGTTTATTCATAATTGTTGTGGTTTTTTGTTTTCGAGTATGCAAAAATACACATTTTCGTTAACAACAGGAACAAAAATGCCCGTTTTTTTTTCGCATATCATAATTATTGACTACTTTTGTGGCATGGAACAGATTATTACTATTGACAGGCTTGACGCCCCAGAGATACAGATGTTCAGTTCGCTGACAGAGGCCCAGCTGCGCAACCGTGCGGAGCCTGAAAGCGGCATATTCATAGTGGAGAGTCCGAAGGTGATCCGCGTGGCCCTTGATGCCGGCATGGAGCCTGTAGCCCTGCTGTGCGAGCGGCGCCACATATACGGCGACGCCAGCGACATCATAGCGAGCCTGCCAGCCGGAGTGTCTGTCTACACCGGCGAGCGGAGCCTGCTGGCCAGTCTTACAGGCTACACCCTGACACGCGGAGTGCTGTGTGCCATGCGCCGCCCCGCTATGCCTACTGTGGAACAGGTGTGCAAGGATGCCCGGAGGATAGTGATAATCCACTCCGTATGCGACACTACAAACATAGGGGCCATATTCCGCTCGGCGGCAGCCCTGGGCATTGACGCGGTGCTGCTCACCCCCGACTCCTGCGACCCCTTGAACCGCCGCTCTGTTCGCGTGTCTATGGGTAGCGTGTTCCTTGTTCCCTGGACTTGGCTACCAACAATAGAACAGGTGCGAAGCTTTGGTTTCAAGACAGCTGCTATGGCTCTGACAGACAATTCCATACCGCTTGACGATGCAAGACTGAAAGAAGAACCGCGCCTTGCCGTCATAATGGGCACGGAGGGCGACGGACTACCCCACTCCACCATCAGCTCTGCCGACTATACCGTCCGTATACCCATGCAGCACGGCGTAGATTCACTAAATGTGGCAGCAGCGGCGGCAGTGGCCTTCTGGGAGCTGCGCCGCCTATAGCTCTATCTCCTTCTGCAGGCGTATTATCTCGTCGCGGTACTGGGCGGCCTGCAGGAAGTCCAGGTTCTTGGCAGCCTCCTTCATGCGTCGGGTTGTCTCGGCAATAAGCTTCTCTATCTGAGGACGCGTCATGTGCTCTATAATAGGGTCGGCAGCCTTGTCAAGAGGCGCATTCTCAAGATTATAAGCAGAGGCGAGCTTAAGTTCCTTAATATCCGGGCGGTCGTCGCTGCTGAGCGGACTTGAGGCTATCTCCTTCACAATCTGGGTGGGCGTTATGCCGTGCTGTTCGTTATAGAGAAGCTGCTTGGTGCGGCGGCGCTGGGTCTCGTCAATAGTCTCCTGCATTGAGCCGGTAATGGTGTCGGCATACATAATGACCTTGCCGTTGACATTACGGGCGGCACGCCCGGCTGTCTGCACCAGGCTCCTCCTGGAACGCAGGAATCCCTCCTTGTCGGCATCAAGTATTGCCACAAGCGACACCTCGGGCAAGTCAAGTCCCTCACGCAGAAGATTTACACCAACCAATACGTCGTAAACTCCACTGCGCAAGTCACTTAGAATCTTTACGCGATCCAGCGTAGCCACATCGCTATGGATGTAGGCCGTCTGCACCCCGTTGTTCATCAGGTACTCAGTCAGTTCCTCTGCCATGCGCTTTGTCAGCGTTGTAACCAGCGTTCTCTCATGCCGCTCGGAGCGCTGGCGTATTTCCTCCATGAGGTCGTCAATCTGGTGCTCCGACGGGCGGACCTCTATCTCCGGGTCAAGAAGTCCGGTGGGGCGTATCACCTGTTCCACCACCACTCCCTCGGCTTCGTTAAGCTCGAAGTCGGCAGGTGTTGCCGAGACATAAATAACTTGATGAACCATCTGCTGGAACTCGCTGAACGTCAGCGGTCTGTTGTCGAAGGCGGCAGGCAGGCGGAAGCCATACTCCACAAGGTTTGTCTTGCGGGCCCGGTCGCCTCCATACATGGCACCAATCTGCGGCACGCTGACATGGCTCTCGTCCACAATAAGCAGGAAGTCGTCAGGGAAGAAGTCCAGCAGGCAGTAGGGCCTCTCTCCTGCCTTTCTGCCGTCGAAATAGCGCGAGTAGTTCTCTATGCCCGAGCAGTGGCCAAGCTCCTTTATCATCTCCATGTCATACTCCACACGCTCCTTAATGCGCTGAGCCTTAAGCTCGTCGCCCATCTCCTGGAAGAACTCCACCTGCTTCACCAGGTCGTCCTGAATGTCGTGTATGGCTTTGTTGGTCTGCTCCTGGGTAGTCATGAAGAGGTTGGCCGGATAGAGCTTGTACTCGGCATAGCGGCCCAGGCGCTCCAGCGTGACGGGGTCAAGCTCCTCTATGCTGTCTATCTCGTCGTCCCAGAAGGTGACCCGCAGCACAATCTCGTTGTAGGCTATGTATATATCCACTGTGTCGCCCTTCACACGGAAGTTACCACGCTCCAGGGTGAGGTCGTTCCTGACGTAGAGAGACTGCACCAGCTTCCTAAGGAACACGTTGCGGTCAATACTCTGCCCCTGCCTTATCTCAATAATGTTATCCGACAAGGCATTAGGACTTCCCATTCCATAAATACATGAAACAGAGGACACCACCACTACGTCCCTCCGTCCGGACAGCAGGGCCGACACGGCACTAAGCCTGAGGCGGTCTATCTCCTCGTTAATGGCAAGGTCCTTTTCAATATAGGTATCGGTATGTGGCAGGTAGGCCTCCGGCTGGTAGTAGTCGTAGTAGCTTACATAATACTCTACGGCATTCTCAGGGAAGAAGCCCCTCATCTCCTCAAAGAGCTGGGCAGCGAGGGTCTTGTTGTGGCTAAGTATAAGCGTGGGCCGCCTGACATTGGCAATGACATTTGCCATAGTAAAAGTCTTGCCTGAGCCCGTCACTCCTAACAGCACCTGGGCACGGTCGCCCCGCTCCACACCGTCGGTAAGTTCGCGTATTGCCTCAGGCTGGTCGCCCGTAGGCTGGTATTTGGATATCAGTTTGAAGTTCATTTCAGGTGCAAAAATACTAAGATTCTGTGAAATATGTGTAATCTGCGCTTAAAAAAAGTATAAAGTCTTGGCTTTTTGCCCAAAAAGCAGTAATTTTGCAGCTCAAAAAGCATCTGAATGAAAAAAGCCACATATATTCTTGCCCTTTTGGCAATGCTGCTTAGCAGCTGCGCAGGCGAGTACAACAAAGTATTGAAAAGCACCGACCTGGACTACCGCTATGAATATGCCAAGCAGTGCTTTGCCGAGGGAAAGTACTCACGTGCCGCATCCCTGCTCATAGACCTCATCACCCCGAAGAAAGGCAGCGACGACGGACAGGAAGCCCTCTACATGCTGGCAATGTCGGAATACATGATAGGCGACTACGAGTCGGCATCGACCACCTTCAAGAAGTACTACCAGACCTATCCTAACGGCACATACGCCGAGAAGGCAAAGTTCTACGTGGGACAGGCTCTCTACGAAGGTGCCCCGGAACCCAGGCTTGACCAGTCGCCAACTATAGGAGCTATTAATGCCTATCAGGAATTCCTTGACCTCTACCCCTACTCCGAGCTTAGACAACAGGCACAGGACCGCCTCTTTGAACTTCAGGACAAGCTGGTGATGAAGGAGCTTCTCTCAGCACAGCTCTATTACAACCTCGGAGGCTACTTCGGCAACATCAACTCGAACAATGAGAGCAACTACATTGCCAGCATTATCACGGCTCAGAACGCACTGAGAACCTACCCCTACAACAAGTGGAGGGAGGACTTCTCGCTGATTATAATGAAGAGCAAGTTTGAACTGGCCGAGAACTCGTCGGAAGACAAGCGCCTGGAGCGCTACCGCGATGCCGAGGACGAATGCTACGGATTCCTCAATGAATTCCCTGAATCAAGAAACTGCCAGCTGGCACAGCGCTACATCAACAAGTGCCGCAGGGTGACGGGAGACTGAGAACAGAAAACAATCAAAAACAGTTTAATATATAAAGATGGATTACAAGAAGTCAAAAGCTCCGGTAAACACCGTGACGCGCAACATTATGGACCTTTGCAACGAAACAGGCAACATCTATGAGAGTGTGGCCATCATTGCAAAGCGTGCCAATCAGATTTCAATACAGATAAAGGATGACCTCTCGAAGAAGCTGGCCGAGTTTGCCAGCTACAATGACTCGCTGGAAGAGGTATTCGAGAACCGTGAGCAGATAGAAATATCCCGCTACTACGAGAAGCTGCCCAAGGCAACAATGCTGGCCACCCAGGAATTCATAGAGGGAAAGGTGTACTGGCGCGACCCGCAGAAGGATGCTGCCGTTGCCGACTTTGAGGAGAAAGCCGAGTAATATGATTCAGCGCAAACAAACCATATTCCTGCTTCTGGCTGCTATTGCACTCGGCATGGCAACATTCATGGCAACAGGCACTATTGTAATGAAGATAGTGCTTGCCGTGGCTGCCCTGTTGTCGGTGATGTGCATTTTCCTGTTCAAGCAGCGCAAGCTACAGGCCAAGGTTGCAACTCTTATCCTTGTCCTGCCGGTAGCCTGGTACATCCTGCTCGCAGTACTCTTCGGATGGGCTACACTTCAGTGGACCGATGCCCTTCCCGCCATTTCAGTAATACTGCTGTTCATGGCTTACAAGGGCATCATGCACGACGAGAAACTGGTGCGTTCCTTAGACAGAATAAGATAGAGAGCGATGGAGATAAAGAATGCCGAGTTTGTTGTGTCGTCGCCAATGGTGACAATGTGTCCCAAAGACACCAAGCCTGAGTATGCCTTCATCGGGCGCTCCAACGTAGGCAAGTCAAGCCTCATCAACATGCTGTGCCGCAACCGCAAACTGGCCAAGACATCGTCTACACCGGGCAAGACCCTCCTCATAAACCACTTTATAATAAACAAGGAGTGGTACTTGGTAGACCTGCCCGGCTACGGCTTTGCCAAGCGCTCGAAGAAGGAGATACAGCGTCTTGACCAGATGATTCGCGGCTATATACTGGGGCGCGAACAGCTTGTTAACGTTTTCGTCCTTATAGACATACGCCTTGAGCCGCAGGCAATAGACCTGGAATTCATCAACTGGCTTGGCATGTCGGGCATCCCCTTCACCATCGTGTTCACAAAGGCCGACAAACTGTCCCGCCAAAAAGTACCGCAAAGCGTGGCAGATTACCAGACAAAGCTGTCGGAGACCTGGGAGGAGCTGCCCCCCTACTTCGTTACATCGGCAGAGAAAGGCGACGGGCGCGACGACGTGCTAAGCTACATCGAACAAATAAACAAGTCACTATAGACAAGGAGGGGGGTAAGCAAGCATTGCCCCCCTGTCTGCTTCTACTAAATGGCAAAAGACACTCCTTTCCTTGACGTACAGAACCTGACAAAGACGTTCGGGGCACTCACCCTGTTCCAAGGCATCAGCTTCTCTATAGCCGAGGGGCAGAAGGTGGGCCTCATCGCCAAGAACGGCACGGGAAAGTCCACCCTGCTCCAGATACTGTCAGGCAAGGAGGGCTACGACGAGGGCAGCATAATCTTCCGCCGCGACCTGAAGGTGGGATTCCTTGAACAGACCCCAGTATTCGCCCCCAATGACAGCGTGCTTGATGCCTGCTTCAATCATCAGGGAAACGATGAGCGCGTGCTGAAGGCCAAGCAGATACTGACGCAGCTCAAGATTCGCAACCTACAGCAGCCCATGGGGCAGCTTAGCGGCGGACAGCAGAAAAGGGTGGCTCTGGCCAATGTATTGCTGCTTGAGCCAGACCTGCTTATTCTTGACGAGCCTACCAACCACCTGGACCTTGAAATGATAGAATGGCTGGAGGGATACCTTGGACGGGGCAACCGCACTCTTCTCATGGTTACCCACGACAGGTACTTCCTGGACCGTGTGTGCAACATCATCCTTGAACTTGACGACCAGACCATCTATACCTACCGCGGCAACTATGCCTACTATCTGGAGAAGCGCCAGGAACGCATAGATAACCGCCGTGCCGAGATAGCCCGCGCCAACAACCTGTACCGCACGGAACTGGAATGGATGCGCCGCATGCCACAGGCCAGAGGTCACAAGGCAAGGGCACGCGAGGAGGCCTTCTATGAGCTGGAAAAGACCGCCAAGGCACGCATAGAGGAGCGGGCCATACGCCTCAAGGCAAGCAATGTATACATAGGCAGCAAGATATTCGAGTGCCAGTACATTTCCAAGGCCTTCGACGACACTGTCATAATGAAGGACTTCTACTACAACTTTGCCCGGTTCGAGAAGATGGGCATCGTTGGCAGCAACGGCACTGGCAAGAGCACCTTCCTGAAGATGCTGCTCGGCGAGTTGCAGCCCGACCAGGGGCGTATAATCATTGGCGACACCGTGCGCTTCGGCTATTTCTCGCAGGAGGGCCTGAAGTTCAACGAACAGCAGAAGGTGATAGACGTGGTGCGCGACATTGCCGACTATATAGACCTGGGGCAAGGCCGCCATTTCTCTGCCACACAGCTGCTGCAGCACTTCCTATTCACCAACGAGCAGCAGTACAACTATGTCTACAAGCTCTCTGGCGGAGAACGGCGCAAGCTATACCTGTGCACCGTGCTTATGCGCCAGCCAAACTTCCTGGTGCTCGACGAGCCTACCAACGACCTTGACATCGTAACCCTACAGATTCTGGAGGAGTACCTTCAGGACTTCCCCGGCTGCGTTATTGTAGTAAGCCACGACCGCTACTTCACCGACAAGGTGGTAGACCACCTGCTCGTGTTCCAGGGCGACGGAAAGATCAAGGACTTCCCCGGCAACTATACGCAGTACCGACAATGGCAAAAGGACAACCAACAGGGCCAGCAGACCCAACAGACCCACCCCCAGCCCCTCCCTAAAGGGAGGGGAGCGGATAGTTCTGCCAATAATGGGGGCAAGTCTATATCCGGGGAAGGGGCTGTAGGGCCTGTTTCTCCCCGCAAGCTCACCTTCAAAGAGAAACGCGAGTTCGAACAGTTGGAGAAAGATATTGCCGCCCTTGAGGAAGAGAAGAAGCATATTGAGGAAGCCCTCAGCTCTGGCACAATATCCGTGGAGCAGATTACCACGCTAAGCAAACGCCTGCCAGCACTCAACGACGAGCTGGACGAGAAATCCATGCGTTGGCTCGAACTGGCCGAAGTGGCAGGCTGACATTACGTTTCAGCGGCAGCAAGGAGAAGATACATAAGACAAGGAGAAGAGAAAAACATCAGACAAGGAGAAGATGATAGCCCAGCAATACCCGTCACAGCTGCTTGAACGCGCAGTACAGGAATTCGCCAAACTGCCAGGCATAGGGCGAAAGACTGCCCTGCGGCTCGTGCTCCACCTGCTGCGCAGACCTGCCGACGAGTCGCAGCACTTTGCTGAAGCCATTGCCACCATGAGGCGTGAGGTGAAATACTGCCACACCTGCCACAACATTAGCGACACCGACACCTGCCCCATCTGCTCCGACCACAGGCGTGACACGTCTACCATCTGCGTGGTGGAGAACATACAGGACGTAATGGCTATAGAGCACACGCAGCAGTTCCACGGACTCTACCACGTGCTGGGAGGCCTCATCTCGCCTATGGACGGAATAGGTCCCTCTGACCTGGAGATAGACTCGCTCGTACAGCGTGTCAGCCAGGGCAGCATAAAGGAAGTGATACTGGCCCTCAGTCCAACAATGGAAGGCGACACCACAAACTTCTACATCTTCAGGAAACTAAGCGACAGCAACGTGGAGATTAGCGTCATTGCACGAGGCATTGCCGTGGGCAACGAACTGGAATATGCCGACGAGGTAACGCTGGGCCGCTCAGTAATAGACCGCACACCATTCAACGGGAAATGACACCATAGCAATGAAGAAGACAAGAAACATGCTTATGGCACTCTTCTGCGCCATACTGGCAGTCAACACATTATTATATATATTAGGAGAGTTCGTGCAGGCCGACATGGCCTTCATGAGCGAGGCATCACAGCAGACGCGATTCCTGCTCAGCACACTCATGATACTGCTCACCATCTGTCTGCTGCCGTTGTCGCTAAGGATGTTCAAACTGAAGCGCATACAGGCCGACCTGCTGGAACGCAAGGAAAAGGCACTTACCGTATGGGGAACGCTGCGGCTTGCAACTATGGGACTTCTGCTTACGATAAACACCGTGCTCTACTATGCTCTGGAGTTTGAATCCGCCTACGGCTACCTCGCCCTGGTGGTGCTGCTCTGCATGCCTTTCGTGCTGCCAACCATGAACCGCTGCGTAGCAGAGACAAGTCCCGAACCGCCAAAGGAGGACAGAGAGGAAGAGCATGAAACATCAAATCTAAACCCTCAAATCGAAAGTGAAGAAACTGACAGTAGTAATAGTTAGCTATAACGTGCGCCACTACCTGACGCAATGCCTCGTCAGCGTGCAGCGTGCCGCCAGGGACATTGACCACGAGATAATTGTCGTGGACAATGACTCCACTGACGATACAGTTGACTACCTCCGCAAGCACTTCGCCCAAAGCATCACCCTCATTGAGAGCCAGCACAACCTCGGCTTCGCCCGGGCTAACAACATTGCCATCAGGCAGAGCCAGAGCCAGTACGTGCTGCTGCTCAACCCCGACACCATAATTTCCGAAGACAGCCTGAGCCTGGTCCTTGACTTCATGGACAGCCATCCCAAGGCGGGAGGTGCAGGAGCGTGCATGATGGGAGCAGACGGAAGCCTTGCACCTGAGTCGCGCCGCGCCCTGCCAACGCCGTGGGTGTCAATGCTAAAGATGCTCGGCTTTTCGCGGAAATACTACATGAGCCACCTGCCCTGGGACAAGCCCTCACAGATAGACATCATGAGCGGTGCCTTCTGCATGCTACGCCGCGAGGCACTCAACAAGGTGGGCCTGCTTGACGAGACCTTCTTCATGTACGGCGAGGACATTGACCTCAGCTACCGCATTCTCAAGGGAGGCTTCGAGAACTGGTACGTGCCGGCAAAGATACTCCACTACAAGGGCGAGTCAACGAAGAAGTCCACCTACCGCTACGTCCACATCTTCTACCAGGCCATGCTCATTTTCTTCCGCAAGCACTACAGCCACGCCTCGCTGCTTGTAACCCTGCCCATCAAGGCTGCCATCTACTTCAGGGCATTGCTGGCTCTTGTGCAGATGCAGTATCAGCGCATACGCACCTCTCTGGGCTTCGACCACACGGGCGACCCCGACATGCAGTATTTCCTGCAAGGCTCGGAGCAGATGAAACAGCAGTGCACACTATTGGCACAGCGCAAAGGTCTTCAAATACATGACGGCGAACTGCCTGAGGCTCTGCCGCGCTACTCTTGCATTGTCTTTGACACAGAGGGCATGTCGTTCAGCGACATCTTCGCCCGCTTGCAGCAACTCTCTGCCAACGACCCCATTCTTGGCACTTACTATCCAGGCACACAGACTATCATCACACCATTTGAAGCTATAGAATGAATACGCCTGCCATTCATCTGCGTGCCATTGAGCCGGAAGACCTTGACCTGCTGTACCGTATAGAGAACGACACAGCCCTATGGAACCAGGGCATCACCAACGTGCCCTACTCCCGCTTCACCCTCCACGAATACATAGCCAATACTGCGGCTGACATCTATGCCGACCGCCAGGTGAGGCTCATCATAGAAAACGAAAAACACGAGACCGTAGGCATAGCCGACCTCGTGAACTACGAGCCACGCCACTGCCGGGCAGAGATAGGCCTGGTCATTGAACAGCCCTTCCGCCGCATGGGTTATGCCCGTGCCGCCATAGTCCAATTGCACAACTATGCCTGCACGGTGCTCCACCTGCATCAACTGTATGTCATCATTGCTTCAGACAACGACTCTGCCATCAGGCTTTTCGAATCCCTGGACTACAACCACTCCTCCACCCTACCCCACTGGCTCTACGATGGCAAAGCCTACCATGATGCCATCCTCATGCAGAAATTCCTTTAGGCGTTGTCTTCCATCATTGCTACATAATGTTAGGCTGCTGCCATATCTTGGTGGCGGTGCATGTGACAGGCAACTGCTGTCCGCCTACACGCAGCACGAAATCGCCTTCCTCCAATATCCAGCGCCCGTCGGCTCCTACAAAAGCCAATGCCTTTGCAGGCAGGGAGAAAGTCACAGTGCGCATCTCGCCCGGCTGCAGACTAACCTTCTGGAAGTCGCGCAGGCGGCGGTTGTCTGGTGTGAGCTGAGCCACGAGGTCGCTGCTGTACAGCAGCACAGCCTCCTTGCCGGCCCTTGAACCGGTGTTGCGCACGTCAACGCTGACGGTAAGTACATCGTCGGCAGTAAACTGGGCCTTACTGACCCTCAGGTTGGAGTACTCAAAGGTGGTGTAGCTCAAGCCATAACCGAAGGGCCACAGCAGGCTCACCTTGGCGTCATAGTTGTAGGCTCCGGCCATGGTGCCAACTTCCTCGCTTACTTTATAGTCATAGTTTGCCAGCGAGTTTATCTCACGCGGGTAGGTGTAGGGCATCTTTGCCGAGAAGTTGGCATCGCCGGCCATAAGGTTTGCCAGCGCGTCGCCGCCATAGTTGCCCGGCAGGAAGATATGTATCACGGCCTGTGCCAGCGGCTCAATGTCGGTGATAAGGCGTGGGCGCCCTTCATTAAGTATCAAGATTATGGGCTTGCCCGTCTTTGCCAGTTCCTTGACCAGTGTGCGCTGGTTTGCCGACAGCCACAGGTCGCTCAGGTTTCCGGGTGTCTCACAATAGCTGTTCTCGCCAATGCAGGCCACAATGACATCGGCCTGTTGGGCAGCCTGTACAGCCTTCTCTATCTCCAGCTCGTTCTCCTCCCAGTACTGTCCCTGCTCGTTGTAGGTCACTCCCTGCTCCAGTATTACGTTCTGCTGTCCGTACTTCTGGCATAAGGCCTCGTAGATGGTGTTATATTGCTCGGCCATGTATTCCACCTTTGAGCCTTGCCATGAGTAGCTCCACCCTCCGTTCAGGCAGCGCATCTGGTTGGCGTTAGGTCCCGTCAGGAGTATTCTGCGTCCTTGGGTCAAAGGCAGGATGCCGCTCTCGTTCTTAAGCAGCACTAAGCACTCCTCGGCAGCCCTGAGGGCAGCATCGGCATGCTGCTGCGAGCCGAACAGCTCGTAGCCCTCGCCGCCAGTGTCGGGCTGTGTGAACAGTCCCAGACGGTACTTCACTCTCAGTATGCGCCTCACGGCATCGTCTATGCGGTCCATGCTCACCTGTCCTTCCTGCACCAGTTCCTTCAGCAGCACGCAGAAGTCAACGCTGTATGGGTCCATTGACATGTCCACGCCTGCATTGATGGCAATGCGTATGGCATCTTTCTTGTCGCGTGCCACCCGCTCACGGGTATACAGATTGTTTATGTCGGCCCAGTCGGTCACTACCATGCCGTCCCATTGCAGGTCCTGCTTCAGCCACCGTGTCAGGTATTCGTAGCTGGCATGTACCGGCATGCCGTTTATGCTGCCTGAGTTTACCATCAGCGTAAGCGCTCCGGAACGAATGGCAGCACGGAATGGCTCAAAGTATTTCTCGCGCAGCATCTGTGGCGATACGTAGGCCGGTGTGCGGTCTTTGCCGCTGAAGGGTGCTCCGTAGGCGAAGTAGTGCTTTATGCATGCTGCCACGTTGAACTGGCCCAAATGGTTAGGGTCGCTGCCCTGGTATCCCTCTATTTCAGCCTCTGCCATGCGTGCGTTGACAATGGCATCCTCGCCAAAGCTCTCCCAGATGCGGCTCCAGCGCGGGTCGCGCCCCAGGTCGGTAACGGGGTTGTACACCCAGGGACAGTCGGCCGCCCTGCTCTCGTATGCCGTAATCTGTCCCATGGTGCGGGCCAGGCTGGTGTTGAACGATGCCGCCAGGTTTATTGGCTG
The DNA here is from genome assembly GCA_017455495.1 of Prevotella sp. Lineage (GTDB taxonomy): Bacteria > Bacteroidota > Bacteroidia > Bacteroidales > Bacteroidaceae > Prevotella. Next base: position 4,355 of record JAFTAR010000172.1, on the reverse strand, counting down.
TGGGAAGAGTGTGCCGCCACGGGTGTATGTCACACCATGGTTATGGTCCAGGCCGTAGAGGCAGGGAATGCCCAGGTACTGCATGGACTTCTGCTGTATCAGCCTTATCCACTGTCTCCACTGCTCCACGGAGTGTGCCTTGGTGCCCGGGGCGTTGAGTATGGAACCCACCTTCCATTTCGAGATGATGGTATCGAGCATGGCCTCGTTCAGCTGCCATTCTCCCTGGTCGTTATAGCTGCCCATGATGTCGAAGTTCAGCTCCAGCATCTGGCCAATCTTCTCGTCAAGGGTCATCCGGCTCAGTGTCTGCTCAATGTTCTGCTCTATGGCCGCATCGCGGACTATAGAAGGGCCTCCCTGGGCCAGTGCCGTCATGCCGCTTATAGCTATGACAGCAAGTAATAATGTTTTTTTCATAGCTTAGGTATTATTCTTAATTCTAAACTCTTAATTCTAAACTCTTAATTCTAAACTTCTAATTCTAAACTTCTAATTCACTCAGTCTCCAGCTGGTCGGTGCGCCTCTCCATGTCGCGGTAGGCTTGGTTCAGGTCGCCTTGGGTGATGTTGATGTCGCGGCGCACAGGGCGACCCGGGTCTGTCAGGGAGTGCGAGAACAGCCATTCGTAGGTCTTGGCGGTATAGAAATAGCGTGCCAAGGCTCCATGGCTCACGCCCGGCAGCCACTCAAACCTCAGTCGGCTGTCTATTCCAGCCTGCCGCATACGGTTCACCACGTCCTGCGACTGCCTCACTGACACAGCCCTGTCTGCCGTGCCGTGTATAATCCATAGCGGGCACTCGCCCATGCGGCTCTGGTCACTTAGTGTGCATCCGCCGCAGAGGGCCATTGCTGCAGCCACCTTCTCAGGATATGTACCCACAAAGTCAAGCGTGCCGTAGCCGCCAAGGCTCATGCCAAGCACATACACGCGGTTGTGGTCGTAGGGATAGTTCTGGCTCATCCACTCCAGTATGTCGTTGAGCTTGCTGGGATTCCAAGCCCCTCCGGGGTTCTGCGGTGTCACCACGAGTGCTGGCACTTCGCGCCCCATCTTTATGGCAGCCACGGTGCCGTAGCGCAGGGCGCGCTGAAGGTCGTGGCCACAGAGGCTGGCTCCGTGAAGGAACAGCACCAAGGGTGTTGACTCCTGGGTATAGTAGTAGTCCTCAGGGGTGTAGACCCAGAAGTTATAACCGCCGGGTATTACTCCGCGCTTGGCTGAGAGAAGGTCGGTGCCCTGGGCGGTGGAAGTGAGGAGTGATAAGTGATAAGTGATAAGTGATAATAGTATCAGGCAGAGGTATCGTTTCATTGTGTTATGGATGTGTTATTTAATTACAAACTTGTATATCTTTGTTCCTCGGCAGCCTACCACAGCGCTGTTGCCCACCACGCATGGCGACGACTCAAAGTTGGCCTCCATCTGCTTGCGGCAGAGCACCTCGCCGTTGGAGCCGCGTATGAGGTAAACGTGGCCGCTGGCATCGCCGGTGAATATGAACAACTCGTCGTGCTCGTTGAGGAAAGCCACCGGCGATGACCAGCAGAAGTTGCCGTAGCCCACAGTGTAGGCTATGGTTCCGTCGGTGGTGTTGATGGCTGTCAGCTGTCCGCGGTCGGGGTGTGCGCTGTTGCGGCAGATGTTGGCAAAGATGAGGTTCTGGCAGTCGCCCTGACCCAGCAATGGTGTAGAGTACATGCCTCCGTCAAGTATCTTCTGGCCAAGGTCTATGCGGCGGCAGGCTATGGGCTGTTCCCAGACAAGCTCACCGTTCATGCCGTTGAGCTTCACGAAGTGGCAGATGCCCTCGCTGCCCTGCTTGTCCACCTCGCACGCGGTATATATATAAGGTGTACCCTCCTCCTCGCGGCAGACAATGGTGCCGTCGGAGTCATCGTGGTTGTCGTAGTGCCACACGGGCCTCATGGTGTTCAGGTTCACGCACACCACATTGCCGCGATTGTCAGAGAAATAGCCGTAGTTGCGGTAAACGCACAGGCTTGACTCTATGCCTGGCGCCATGCCGCCAACCCTGTAGCGCATGGTGGCCACTCGGTGGAGCACGCCCCCTGCGGCACGCTCAAACTTGTAGAGACTGCCATTCTCGGCTGTCCAGAAAAGATAGCCTCCGGCCACAATGGATGATGCGTCGAAGGCCTGCCAGGAGCGCCATGCCGACGGGTCGTTGAAGAAGGTGCTGCGCTGGTGGCTGAGCAGGCTGAAAGCCTGGCAGCCTAAGGGTTCGCCCTTGTTAACACCCTGGCCCACGTAGAGGTTCATCAGCTCCGGGTCAATAGACATGGTTCCCTTCACCACGTTGTGCAGGTCAAGCGGCTGGCGCGAAGGACGGCCTGTCTGGAAATTCAGGAAGAAAGCCTGTCCGCACAGCGAGCCTATCATCACCTCCTCTGCGCTGAAGTCGGCAGTAAGTGGAGCCCCGCCACGTCGTATGCTGTCCATCTCATCCTCCGTCCAGTGGGCGTAGAGGGGCTGGCCGGTCCATCCTGTGCCGCCGCCCCATGCTCCGAACTGTGTCTCGGCATGTCCGTAGGGCGTGTCAAAGCTCCACGCCACCTCAATGGTCGAAGGCGTTCCCTCCACACGTCCGCCAAAGTCGGCATTGCGCAGCAGATTATGTCTGAAGGTCATCACTCGCTCGCCTCGGTGCTGCATATACAGGTCATCGTAGTATTTCAGCGGCCGGGGCAGCGAGTCAACGCTGTCAACAATGAAGTTCATAGCCAGAACGGAGGCGTAGGCTGTGTCGGGAAGTGTCAGCTCTTCCATAGTGGGAACGCGGGCTGCTTCCACTTCAGTGCTATCGGCCTCAACGGCTTCGGAGCCACCGGCATTGCCACCGCTGCGGCCTGCACAGGCAGAGAGCATGCATGCAGACACTATGGAGACTGCAGAAAGCAGCGTGCGCAGCCTCTTTTTCCTTGCTATTTCCTTGTTCTTCATAATATCAATTTAATGTCAAATCGTCAACTTGTATTTGCTACAAAACTTTTCTCCTTCGCGGAACCCTTCCCAGTAGAGGCGCTCCAGCTTGTCGGGGTCACGGCACACGCGCCCCACCTCCATAGGCCTCTGCGGCCTGATGACTATCACCTCGCCCCAGGCCTCCATCCGCTCCACCAGTGCCAACTGGTGGTTGTAGGCACGGACACGGTGGCTCAAGGCGCGGCGCAGCTCAGGATAGTCGGAATAAACCATACGCGGAATCCTGATGTCGCTTTCTTCTGAGCGGAAGCCCTTGTTGCGCGTCATCACCACCACGCTCATGGGGTGGCCGGTCTCCACGGCTCGTTTCACGGGTATAGAGTCCACGATGCCGCCGTCGAGCATCGGCACACCGTCTACCATCGTGATCTGCGCCACGTAGGGCAGCGAGCTGCTGGCCTTTACTATGGCGGTGAGGCGGCGGCCGTCGTGCTTCTCTGTCATATATTCTGCCTTGCCTGTGATGCAGTTTGTGGTGACGACCTCAAAGGTGGCGGGGTTGGCCTCGTAGGCGGCATAGTCGAAGGGCATTATCTCGTTGGGAAAGCGCTCGTAGAGCAGGTTGGGGTCGAAGATGCTGCCTTTCATCAGCAGGTTGCTCAGCGATATGTAGCCATACTGGCGCAGCATGTCTATATTGGAATATCTCGCTCTACGCGGCTGGCGGCTCATGTAGCTGAGGCCGTTGCAGGCCCCTGCCGAGACGGCCACCACGTAGCGGTACCACTGCTCATGTTTCATCAGGGCATCAAGCACGCCGCTTGTGAAGACGCCGCGCATTCCGCCGCCTTCAAGCACAAGGGCCGTGTCTCGTCCAAGCTGTTCCATGCCTTCAAAGTTGCAAAGGTACGAATAAGCGAGCGAAAAGCCAAAGAAAAAAACATGAAATCCTTGGAGAATTGGAGAAAAAAAGTTACCTTTGCCCACAAATTGCACCAAAAACCTACTAAAACAATGACCGCAAAACAAACCATCGAGGCCGGAAAGGCCATTCTTGGAATCGAATTCGGTTCCACACGCATCAAAGCCGTACTCATTGACGAAGACAACAAGCCCATTGCCCAGGGCAGCCACGAGTGGGAGAACCAGCTCGTTGACGGGCTGTGGACCTACAGCATTGAGGCCATCTGGTATGGCCTGCAGGACTGCTACGCCGAACTGCGCAAGGACGTGCTGAAGCAGTACGACTGCGAGATTGAGAGCCTGGCCGCCATCGGCTTCTCGGCTATGATGCACGGCTACATGGCCTTCAACGAGAAGCAGGAGATTCTGGTGCCCTTCCGCACCTGGCGCAACACCAACACGGGCAAGGCTGCTGCCGAACTCTCCGAGCTGTTCAACTAT